>JBFYKH010000058.1:0-32206 GCA_041306075.1 Candidatus Altarchaeota archaeon | reverse complement strand
AGAGCCTCGAGTTCGTGGCCGAGGAGTACCTGCCGGGGAAGATAGAAAAGGGCGAACTCTTGCCCTGAGGAGACATGGCTGAAGGGGAAGGCTTCGACGAATTGAGGCTGGACGGGGAGCTGAACGAAGGCCACCTGCTAGCCCTGATACTGGAGGTCAAGGGCATAACCGAGGACGAGGCCGCCTTCAAGCTGCAGGTGCCCAAGGCGAAGGTCCACGAATGGCGCGCGAGCCTCGAGTCTCAGGGGCTCGTGGCGACGCCGGACGACGATGGCGGCCAGGGAGTCATGGTTCTCACCCGCGAAGGGGAGCGCAAGCTGAAGAAGCTGGGGCGCGAGCTTGAGGCCCAGGAGGCCGTGGAGGCGGCTCCGAAGGCGAAGGCCGACCCGAAGGCGCTCTTTAGGCGGCTTTCCTCGAAGGCGGTCCTGAAGATAAGGGACCTCTGGCTGGACATAGTCGTCCTCTGCATGGTGATAATCTCCCTGAAGCTCCTGAAGAACTTCGCCGACGCGCCCGACGTGCAGGCGCTCAGCTTCTTCTTCGCCAGCCTGATGCTGTCCATAGTCCTGATACTGTACCAGCAGTACAAGCGCAGCATGAAGGCCGCGCAGTTCGTCTCGTTCTTCCAGTGGGCGGTCGAGGCCACCGTGGGCCAGCGGAAGATTATCGCGCTCGCCCTCGTGGTCGCGCTCATCATGTACTCCGTCGGGATGTCGCTGCTCCACCCTGACAAGGCGGGCCTGTACATCATAGTCGCGGTCGTCGTCGCGGCCACCGGCCACCTCATATACTCCCCGAAGAGGAGCCCGGCGAAGATAATAAAATTCTACGCCGGCGTTGTGCTCATATCCGCCGGCCTCGTGCTCGTGGTGGGCCTCTTAAGCCTCACGGAGACGCTTTTCGGCAGCGATGTCCGGGTCCTCGACTTCTTCTTCGGGTTCTCCTTCCTGTTCATCGCATACTTCAACCAGCGGGATTTCGGCCTGGGCTCAGGCCCGAGACTCGGCTAATGCGAGGCCGAGGACCCTGCGCGCGGCCTTCCGCTTACTCATCCTCGGGATGTCCGTGCAGGAGCCCGCCTTGACAACATAGAGCCTAGTCTCCTTCGCGCCGAACCCGTCCCTGGATACGTCGTTGGCGACCACCATGTCGGCGCAGTCAAGGAGCTTCCTGGCGCCCAAGACGGCCGCCTTCCTGCCGCCGCCCCACACGGCCTTGTAGGCGACTATCATCGTCTTTGGGAACCTTCTCCGCGCCTCCCTGATGAGCTTCCTCGTAGGCTTCAGCCGGAGCGTGACGGCGGCCTTTGAGCTAAGCTTCCCCATCCTCTTCCTCGCCGGCCTGAAGTCGCCTATCGCAGCCGCCGAAACCAGGATGTCGCATCCTGCCGCAAGCGCATTGAGCGCGGCATCCGTCATCTCGTCCGCTGAAACGACGTTCACGACACGCACGCCCCGGGGGGCGCCGACGCATGACGGCCCCATGACCAGCGTGACGTCGAAGCCGCGCCTCGCCGCGTCCCTCGCGAGCTCCGCCCCCATCCGGCCGCTTGCGGCGTTGCTTATGAACCTGACGTCGTCTATGTACTCCCTCGTCGGCCCCGCGGTCACAACCATCCTCATGGTGCTACGTCTTATTCGGGCGTAATATATATGCTATACACCATATTCCTTGGACATGGCTGTTAAGGAGCTGGTCGCGGGGTACGACGTCGCCAACCTGTGCCCGAAGAGGATGCTGAACGGACCCTGCGGGGGGGTCAATAACGGGATGTGCGAGGTGTCCGGGCCCTGCGTCTGGGTGAAGGTCTATGCCAAGCTCGCGAGCGAAGGAAGACTAGGGGAATTCAGGGCGGTCAGGACGCCTGACACAAGATGAGCAGCCTGTCTGATACGCTCGGGAGGAGGTTCACGCTGACCACGGAGCTGAAGCCGCCGCGCGGCCCGGACACGTCTGGCTTCCTCGGCGAGATGGAGGCCGTGAAGCGCATCGGGAAAATCACCGCGGTGAACGTGATAGACAGCCCGAGCGCCCGGCTTTTCATGAGCTCGCTCGGGGCGAGCGTGATGCTCAGGCAGAACGGGATAGAGCCGATATTCCAGATGGTCTGCAGGGACAGGAACGTCCTCGCCCTGGAGTCCGACCTCATCTCGGCTGCGGCGTTCGGGGTCGAGAACATACTGGCGCTCACCGGCGACCACCCGAAGCGGGGGGCGAGCGACCATCCCTCCGCGCTGCCGGTCTTCGACCTCGACTCCACATCGCTCCTGTCGACCGTCGCGATGATGAACTCGGGCCGGGACCCGAGCGGGGTGGAGCTGAACGCCAGGTGCCGGTTCTTCCCGGGCGCGGCCGTCAACCCGAACGTCACCCCCCTCGAGCCGGAAGTCCTCAAGATGGCGAGGAAGACGGCCGCGGGCGCGAGGTTCTTCCAGTCGCAGGCGGTCTTCGACAGGCGGACTCTCGAGGCATTCCTCCTGAAGGCGGACGCGCTCGTCGGGGACGTCAGGAAGAACGTGCTCGTCGGGATGATACCGCTCGCCTCGGCAAAGATGATAGGCTTCCTCAACAGGCTCCCCGGCATCAGGGTGCCCGAGGACGTCGCACGGCGCGTAACCTCCTCCGCCGACCCGCAGGCCGAGGGCGTCTCAGTATGCCTGGAGCTCATCGACGACGCGAAGGCGCTCGGCCTCGCAGGCGTCCACATCATGCCGGTCGGGAGGCTCGGGTCGCTGGAGGGGATTGTCGGCTCGCTGTGAGCCGTCCGCGTGTGCCGGCGCGCCGAGGTTAATCGTCGGACACCCTGTATACCGCGTCGTTCGGCCTCACCCTGCCCGCGACCTTTATCCCGACATGGTCGCCGGCCTTGGCTTCCTCAACCGGCGCGTGCCCGCTCTCCATGGACTCGACGGTCTGGACGATGTCGGTGGTGTTGCCGAGGATGTGTATCCTGTCGCCAGGCTTCAGAGAGCCCCTCGTCACCCTGACCGCTGCCACGGAAGGCTTATGGAAGTACCGGAACACTACGGCGGCTTCTGTCTCGGCCATGGATATCGTATCGGTAACTAATGACTTCCGGGGTAAAATAATGCCTGGAGACGGCGGGTTTATATATGTGGAATGCCAATTACTAGACGTTGGTGGTTGGCGCGAAGGCAACATGAAGATTGACTTCACGCCGGTAGCGGCGGCATTCGGCATAGGCTTGGCCACCATCCTCCTTCTGAGGCTCAGGAAGACCAGCCCCGACGTGCTGTTCAAGGACGTCAGATACAACAAGCTCCGCAACGAGATACAGCTCGTCGTCGAGAACGTCAGCGGCAAGACAGTCTACGTGCGGCCGGCGCTCAGGCTGGTGAAGCTCCTCCACGCTGACGAGCTCCGGGAGCGCTCGTCGAACGGCCCCATACCCATGATGACAGCCTCCGCGGGAAGCGTCATCAAGGGATACGACCTCATAGGGGAGTACGCGGTCCCGGTCGGCGTCGACGCGAACTCGCAGGCGACTATAACCTATCCGGTCATGCGGGACTTCGGCCTCAAGGCGTACGACAACATCAGGGTCGACTCGCCGGTGGGCGAGAGCCCGGAGCGACTCGAGGGCAGCGTATGCGGGACCGTCAGGATGAACCTCTCAGACTTCTTCTCGGACGAGTACGCGGACGAGCTCCTCCAGCTGTTCGACGGCCACCTGAAGACCGGCGTCCAGGCTCAGGTCTCCTTGGACGGCTGCCTGATACCGGCCCCGAAACCATCCGGCTCGCTGAAGGCGGACTGCTCGGTCGAAGCCCTCTGCTGGTGCTGCGGCAAGAAGAAGCGGCTCGAATGGGTCGTCGACGGCAGGCACGTCTGCCTCGACTGCAGGGACTACCTCGGCGGCGCCCCCTCCACGCTGGCCTCGGAGCACGAGATAGGCGACCCCTCAGATGAGGCGGAGGAGCGCGGCGCCGAGCTGGAGCTCGTCGAATCGCCGTCGGGCCTGAAGCCACGGCACAGGAAGATACTCGAAGCCCTCAACCTGGAGAGCACGATGTCGGCGAAGGAGCTGTCCGGCCGCCTCGGCCGCGACCAGAAGTCGGTCGCCACCGACCTCAGGTTCCTGATGCGCACGAGCCTCGTCGACCGCGTCAAGATACGCGGCCAGTACAAGTACTACATGATACGCGACTGCGAGAAGGTTCTGATACGCACGGGGGGCGGGGAGCCGGGAGACGGATTCGACCCCACCAAGGGAGCCGCCTGAGGGAGCTAATAACCCTGCCGTGCCTAATCGGATGGACACCGTCCAGTAGATGATACCCCTAGGCAGACGGGAGACGCTCGGCAAAATCGCTTCCCCCTAGGCTCAGATGAGCCGCCTGAGGAGTTTTATCCCGCGTCCTATGCCTGTGCCAGCCCCTATGCGGCCGAGTTTTTTGCCGATTTCCTTTCCGACGCCGAGGTACTTGAGCATTATCCGGCTGGCCTTCGGCGGCTTCAGCATCTCGTCAATCTTCCGGTCCAGCTCCGGCTTCTGCCTTAGCCTCAGTTCCCGGATAATCCACTCCCTCACGTCCTCGACAGATCGCCTCACGCCTCCCGCCAGGCCTATCATTTCTTATCGGCGGACCTGGCCGCGGAGGCGAGGGCCTTGTATTCGAGGGCGTTCTGCCTTATGCTCTCGATTTCGTCCGCGTTCAGCTTCCTCGCGACCTTCCCGGGCACGCCCATGACGAGCGAGCCCGGGGGTATTATCGCGCCCTCGGTGACGACGCTTCCCGCGGCAACCACGCTGCCCGCGCCTATCCTGCAGCCGTTCAGGAGTATCGCGCCCATCCCCACGAGGACGTTGTCGGCCACCTCCGCGCCGTGCACCATCGCGCCGTGGCCGATGCTGACGAAATCCCCTATCCTCACGGGCATCCTCTCCGGGCTGTGTATCACGCAGCAGTCCTGGACGTTCGAGCACCGGCCTATCGTTATCCTCGAGCGGTCGCCCCTCACGACGGCGTTGTGCCACACGCTCGAGAACTCGCCTATGCTCACGGAGCCCACAACCCTCGCGCCATCAGCTACGTAGACGGTCTGGTCTATCATACCATCACCCGCTCGAGGACAGGGGCAGCCCGTCCGCGCCGAGAACCAGCGGCACTACTATCATCGTCAGCTTAGGCAGCTTCTTCTTGCTCCTTATTATGTTGATCTCCTCGGCCCTGAGCATGGTCTCCTCGCTCACCACGATGCAGTCTATCCCCGGGTCTATGGTCGCGACCCCGTAGCTGTCGCTTATCTCCACGACCTCGTAGGGCTTCCCGTACCCTGCCACGGCCTTCTTGAGCGCCGCCTTCCTCTCCGCGTACGGCCTCACCCTCCTCGTCCTGAACCTGAGGGCGAAACCGTCGCTCGTGAGCCCGATGACCACCGAGTCCGCGTTGTCGAAGGCCGCCTTCAGGATGCTCTGGTGGCCGTCGTGCAGGCAGTCGAAGGTTCCGCCGACAACTATCCTCCTGAACATGGTAACAGATTACCCGCTCCCATATAAGAGCGGGCGCCCGTTTTTAAGCATTTCACCCTATAGTATCTCCATGTCTTTCAGGCTGTACCAGGAGCTCACCAGGAGATACGACTACCGCGTGCTCACCTGGATACCGCCCCTGTTCGCAGCCCTGATGCTCGCGGTCGTCCTCATAAACGGCCTACAATACGGCATCGACTTCGAGGGCGGCACCTGGATAGACGTGCTCACGGACAACAAGCTCTCGAGCGGCGACATCGAGGCCATGGAGTCTGGGCTGGCCTCGGCCGGGCTCAAGGACGTCAATGTGAGGGTCGGCTACGACATCGACAGCGGCAAGGACAAGGTCATAGTCCAGACGACCACTGTGGTGCAGGATTCAGCCCCGCTGAAGGCCGAAATAACCAGGTATGCGGGGGAGCTGACCGAATACGACACCGCGACCCTAGCGCTCTCCTCGAAGCCTCCAGTAGAGTTCAAGGACGCGCTCGAGAACAGGATACGGCAGAAGGTCGACATGAACTACTCGGGCGGAATCCTGACCGTCAAGGGCATGGACCTGGACGCGGCTGAACTGTCCAGCTACCTGACATACCACTTCAAGGAGAACCTGACGGTGGACCTGGCGAAGAAGAACTTCAACATGCGCTCCGTCGGCCCCACGCTCGGGCGCAGCTTCCGCGACCAGGGCTTCATGGCGATAGCCGTGGCGCTCCTGTTCATGGGCTTCGTCGTGTACCTCGCGTTCGGCAGGAACCTCATACCGACAGTTGCGGTCATACAGGCGGCGGTGTGCGACCTGACGATAGCGCTCGGCGGCATGAGCATCCTCGGCATCCCGATGGAGCCGGCCTCCCTCGGCGCCCTCCTGATGCTCATAGGATACTCCGTCGACACGGACATACTCCTCACCGCCCGCGTCCTCAAGAACAAGGCCGAGGACTTCTACGTCCTCGTCGACGACGCGATGAGGACGGGCGTCACCATGACGTTCACGACGATAGCGGTGATGACGATAGTCTACGTCATATCCACTACGCTGACGCAGATAACCACGCTCAGCAGCATAGCGTCTGTCCTCCTCATAGGCCTGTTCGCGGACTTGTTCGTGACATGGGCGACCAACGTCGGCATATTGAAGTGGTATGTCGAGTCTCCCGGGTACACCCTGAAGAGACTCCTGGGGGGCAGGAGATGAACCCCGCCCTGAAGAGCTTCCAGGTCGTCTTCCTGGCGTTCTCCCTCATCGTGTCGCTCCTTCTGGTGTCGAACGTCATACCCGTGAACAAGGCCGAACCCATCGGGTTCGGCAACGGGCTCAGGTACGGCCTCGACTTCGCGGGCGGAACCCAGCTGCAGCTCAAGCTCGCCCGGGAGGTGACGCCCGAGGTCATGGAGATAGAGAAGAGGATACTCGAGAACAGGCTGAACAGCATGGGTCTCAGGGAAATACCCGTCAACCCGTGGGGCAGCCAGTACATGATAATCCAGATAGCGGCGGCGACGCCGCAGGAGGTGGAGAACATAGAGAACATACTCAAGCAGCAGGCCAGGTTCGAGGAGCGCATAGACGGGGCAGTCGCAATCAAGGGCGATGAGATAACAGTCGACCTCGGGCCCCAGGGCACCGAGGTGTACCGCCTCCAGGGGGGCTACTCATGGGGCGTCGTCGTAAGCCACAGCAAGGAGGGCGCCTGCCGTTTCGGCCAGGTCGGGGACGCCAAGCGCGGCAGGCCCGTGGACATATTCATCGACCGGCCGGAGAACACTAGCATACTGTTCTCCGAGAGCGACTACGAGATGCTGTCGAACCTGACGGAGTCCGGCGGCAACGACCGGTTCTTCTACGATGGCACGGCCCTCGACATAATAACGAACAGGTCAGCGATGCCGGCGCTCCAGGCTGGCGACGAGACACTGCTCCTTGCGGAACTGTCCGCGCTCAGGGGGGAAGGCTACTCGAAGGTGCTGCTGGCTGCGGACGAGGGCAAGATATCGGACGCCCTGAGGAACAGGCTCGAGGAGGAGGGGTACAGGACGGCGAGGGCGCCGCAGGGCAACCTGTCCCACGTCGACTGGATAGCGGAGCTCGTCGGCCTCCAGAGTTCGCCCCGCCTAGATTTCGACCCCCGCGGCGAATGCGTCTACGAGGCGCGGATAACCGGCTCGGCGGCCACCCTGGAAGAAGCCATACAGGAGGTCCAGAAGAACCAGGTCCTGCTCACGTCCGGCAACCTGCCGGTCGAGCTGACAGTCGAATCCAAGTCGACCACCCCGCCGGCCCTCGGAAGGAAATTCCTCTCATACAGCTTCTACACCGGGCTCGTGGCCCTCCTCGTCGTGGCGGTGCTGATGTACGTCCGGTACAGGCGCATGGGGATTGTCGTCCCCGTCATAGTTACCGTGGCGAGCGAGATAACAATAATACTAGGCATGGCCTCGCTCATCAAGTGGGAGCTGGACCTGGCGGCGATGGCCGGCATAATAGCGACCATCGGGACCGGCGTCGACCACCAGATAGTCATAACCGACGAGAGCCTCAAGCGGACGAGGCAGAAGAAGGAGGTCGGCGTTTCCGAGCGCATCAGGCGGGCGTTCTTCATAATCTTCACGGCCGCCGCCACCGTCGTAGCCGCCATGCTGCCGCTCTTCGCCATAGGGGCGGGGATGCTGAAGGGCTTCGCGCTGACCACCATCATGGGGGTCTTCATCGGAGTGCTGATAACGCGCAGCGCATACGCCAAGATGATAGAGGGCATACTCCGGAAGGGGGAGTAGGCCGGGTTCTTAATCGCCGAATCGAATATCTACCTGTCATGGATGAGCTCACCAGACTGAAGTCCGCGGAGGCTCAGGCCAAGGCGTCCGTAGAGGCGGCGCGGGCCGAAGGCGAAGCATCGCTCGAAAAGGCTAAATCCGATTCGGAGCTGGCCCGGAAGGACGCGGAGGCCGCCGCCCGCTCGGAGGCGTCGCGGATTCTGGCCGCCGCCGAGTCCGAAGCCTCTCTGGAGGCGGAGGGAATACTGGCGGAATGCGAGAAGGAGGTCGCTGCCCTGCGGCTGAAGTCAACGCGGAACGCGAAGGATGCCGTGGCGTATGTGCTCAGGGAATTTGGTGTGTGAATGCTCAAGCCTGTCCGAATGTGCCGGGTCGAGTGCATAGTGGCCAAGGAGAGGAGGGACGCCGTCATATTGCGCCTCCACCGGGTGGGCGCAGCGCAGATAGACAACCTCTCCGGCGAGGAGCTTGCGGCGTCGTCCCTTGTCCGCGACACTCCCGCCGAACGGCTGGGGGGGCTGTCCGCCCTCATGGCTCGCATCGCGGCGGTCTCGGAGACGCTGAAGCCGTATGCGCGGGACAGCGCCGGATTCATCGAGGAGATGCTCGGCGTCAGGAGGCGCGAGCGCATAGCGGTCGGGCGAGCAAGCCGCGAGGACCTCATGGCCGAGGCCGAGGGGGAGCTTGCCCCTCTCGAGGCGGAGGTGGCGTCGGAGTCCGGTCGCATCGCCGCGCTCAGGGAGGAGGCGTCGAGGCTAAATGAGAGGCTGAAGCGGCTGCAGCCGGTAGCGGACCTGGACGTCCCGGCCTCGCATCTGAGGGGGGGCGGGTACCTTCAGACCGTGTTCGGGCTGGTAATCCCGGAAGGCGAGGCGGCGCTCACGGAACGGCTGAAGGCGGTGTTCGGCAGCGAGCATGCCGTTGAAGGGCTGAAGTCCGCCGGAGTCGTCGCCCTGGCGGTGAACGTCATGCGGGGCCGCGAAGCGGAACTCTCAGAGGCGCTTAAGGCTTCAGGCTTCGAGGCGATAGCGCTGGAGGGCGACGGCACACCCCGGGACATGTTCACGCAGGCGTCGGGCAGGCTCGCGGAAATAAAGGATGAAACCGCAAAGTCGGCAGGGCGGCTATCCGCCATCCACGCCATGCGGCATCGCGAACTCATGGCGCTCAATGAGCAGCTCTCCCTGGAATACGAGCGCTGCCAGGCGGCCGCGAGACTCGGCGCCACGGAGGAGGCGTCCTACCTCAGGCTGTGGGCCCCCAGGGAGAAGCAGGCCGGGATAATCGCGGCTATAGACGAGGAGTCCGGCGGCCTGTGCGCGTTCGAGGTGGATTCGGACCCGAAGGACGCGCCCACGCTCCTGTCGAACCCGCCGCTCCTTGCCCCGTTCGAATCCCTCACGAGGATGTATTCGCCGCCGAGGTACAACCAGATAGACCCCACCGCCATAACCGCGCCGACGTTCGTCATCTTCTTCGGGTTCATGGCCGGCGACGCGGTGTACGGCCTCGTCACGACGGCGGCCTCCTACATGCTCCGGAAAAGGTACGGTAAATACTCGAAGGGCATAAACGACTTCTTCTACGTCATGATGTGCTGCGGGCTGTCGACGATGCTCTTCGGGGTCCTGACGGGGGGCTACCTCGCGGACTTCCTCACGAAATACGTCCTCGGGATAGCGACTAGGGACATGCCTTTCGTCGTCATAGACCCGCTCTACAAGTCGAACGCGGTCCTCCTCCTGTCCGTCACCGTGGCGGTCGGGGTCCTCCAGATACTCTTCGGGCACGCGCTCGGGATATTCGACAAGCTCGGCAGGCGCGAGTACAAGGGCGTCCTCACCGACCACATAAGCTGGCTCCTGATATTCGCCTCTGTCCCGGCGCTCCTCATCTGGGGCAAGGCGGCGGCGTTGGCGGCTTTCGCCGCCGGATTCGCCCTCCTCTTCTGGGGCTTCGGGATACTGGCAGTCCTCAACATACCCGGCTCAATAGGCAACTTCGTATCGTACTCGAGGCTCCTCGCCCTCAACCTCACGACCCCCGGCGTCGGCATGGCGTTCAACTTCCTGTCGTCCCTCCTGTGGGGCATCCCGATAGTGGGGCCCGCAGTCGCGGCGGCACTTTTTATTACGGTCCATACAGTAATGCTATTCATGAACCCCATCGGCGCATTCGTGCACTCCCTAAGGCTGCATTACGTCGAATTCTACAGCGCATTCTACGACGGCGGAGGCGTCGAATTCCAGCCGTTCATGGAGCGCCGGGAACACACGATACTCAGGAGGTAAAACATGGAACCAGGAACCCTAACGGACTATCTGACGGACCCGAACGTACTGTCGGCCTTCGGCGCCGCATTCGGCGTCGCACTGGCAGGGTACGGAGCCTCGACCGGCCTTGGCATATCCGGGAGCACGGCCGCCGCGCTCACCGCCGAACAGGAGAAGAACTTCGTGAAGATACTGATACTCGAGGTCGCCCCCCAGACGCAGGTACTGTACGCGTTCGTCGTCGCCACCTTCATACTCAACGGCATCATTGGCGGCCAGCTCACCACCGTCCAGGGGCTCATGTGCCTGGCTGCCGGCTTATGCGTGGGCGTCTGCGGCCTCACGGCGATATCCCAGGGGAAGGCAGCGTCCGCAGCCCTCGCCGCATACGGCAGGAACAGCGCCATACCCTTCAAGGTGCTGATATACGTCACCATGTGCGAGGTCTCGGCGATACTCGGATTCGTTGTGGGCCTCCTGATACTGGTGTCCGCCAAGGTCATCGGGGCGTAAGATGGGATACCTGGAGCTTGAGGCGAACATACGGGCCAAGTCGAAGAGGGAGGCCGATGAATTGTCCTCCGAGTACGCGAGGGGGGCCGCCAAGGTAAGGTCCGACTCCGAGGCGTCGGCGCAGAAGGAGAGGCGGAGGATACTCGACGGCGCCGCGAAGGATGCGGCGCTCAGGAGGCGGACGATAGCGGGCGCGGCAAGGAACGAGGCCATGAGGCGGGTCGGGAGGGAGAAGGCCCTCCTCGTGGACGGGGTCTTCGAGGCCGCAAAGGAGGCGCTCTCGTCCCTGCCGCCCGAGAAGAGGGCGGGTCTCCTGAACCGGCTCCTCGCGGACGCCGACGCGATAGACGGCCCGAAAATCGTCCGCACAGGCCGCGGAAGCGGCGGGCTCCTCAAGCCCCGGAAGGACGCGGCCGTCGTCGAGGAGGACGTCGGCGGATTCGGCATCGTCATAGAATCCGAGGACGGCGCCATAAGGGTCGACAACCGCACAGGTCCGCTCCTTGAGCGGATGAAGACGTCCCTGAAGCCCGGCGTCGGGGGCATACTGTTCAGGTGAGATGCCATGGCCCAGGAAGACTCCGGATACGCATACGCGCTCGGGCTCGCGTCGGGGCTCCACGGGCGGCTGATAAAGCCCCGCGACTTCGAGGCAATGATGCAGGCCGCGACGCCGACTGATGCCGTCGCGCTCCTCGAATCCACGGACTACGGCCCCCGCATGAGGAGGCTCACAGCGGCCTCAAGGCTCATCGACCTGGAGGATGCGATAGCTTCGGCGCTCAAGTCCTCCGTGGAGGAGCTCGTCGGCTCGGTCCCGGAGAAGGACAGGGGCGCCCTCGCGGCCCACGTTTACGGCAGGTGGGACATGGACAACCTGAAGACGCTCACCCGGGGGCTGAGGTCGGCCCTCCCCCCGGAGCGCGTCATGCCCCTGCTCTTCCCGACGGGTCTCATAGGGCCTGAAGAGCTCAGGTCGTGCTCGGAGGCCAAAACCCCGGAGGAACTCTCGCAGAAGCTGAAGCAGCCATACCGGGACATAGCATCGGAGGCTGCCTCCAAGTGGTCGAGCCCCCTCGAATACGAGGAGGAGCTGGACCGGAGATTCATACGGCGTCTGGCCTCGGAGTCCGGGGGCTCCATGGCCGAGCAGGCAGGGATGCTCGCCGACACGCTGAACATCAGGACGACGCTCCGGTGCATCGGCTCCGGCATCTCCGCCTCCGCCCACATGCTCGACGGAGGCCTCTACGTCAACGACGCCCGGCTCAGGCAGATGGGCGGCCAGGACAGGCAGGGGGTCTTCAGGCTCCTCGCGGACACGCCGTACGCGGAAGCTGTGGGGAAGGCCCTGCAGCCGGGCGGCGTGCCGCTTTCCGCCGGCCTCCGGGAGGCAGTGGACGAACAGACCAGGTATCGTTCGCTGCTCTGCCCCCTAAGCGTGGACACGGTAATCTCTTTCATCAGGGCGAAGGAGCGGGAAGCATACGCGCTCAGGGCCATCCTGGCGGGGAAATGGCACGGACTCACGGCCGAAGCCTTGAAGGCGGTGGTCTCTTGAAGCTGAAGGTGGCGGTCATCGGCGTCGGGGAGGAGCTTGACGGGTTCAGGCTGGGCGGCGTCTCCGAGGCGTATGACGCCCGGGCGCAGGGACTCATGGATGGGCTCAAAGGGAGGGACGCACTCTTCCTCGTCACGGCAGATGGCGCGAAGGCGCTCGGCCCCGCATTGGACGAGCTCAAGGAGAGGTCGCACGTGCTCACTCTGCCGTCCGAAGGATATATGCGGGTCGGGGAAATAATAAGGGGTACCGTGGGCGTGGAACTGAGATGACGGACGGGAGGATAAAGCGGGTCAGCGGGCCCTTGGTGGAGGCCGACGGGATGCGCGGCGCCAGGATGCAGGACATCCTCCGAGTGGGGCGGGAGCGTCTGATGGGGGAGGTCATAAAGATAGACGGCGACCGCGTCTACGCCCAGGTCTATGAGGACACGACCGGCCTCAGGCCAGGGGAGCCGGTCGAGACGAGCGGCGAGCAGCTGTCGGTGGAGCTCGGACCCGGCCTCCTGACGTCCATCTACGACGGCGTCCAGAGGCCGCTCGTCGCCCTGAGGGGGCAGTCCGGGGACTTCATCAGGCGGGGCCTTGAGGCTCCGGCCTTGGACCGGAAGATGAGGTGGCATTTCACGCCCGCCATCCGGAGCGGGGACTCAGTCAACCCCGGGGCCGTGTTAGGCACCACACAGGAGACGCCCCTAATCGTCCACAGGATACTCGTCCCGCCGCACCTTTCCGGGAAGGTCGAAGGCATACGGGAAGGCGACTACGCGGTGGACGAGACAATATGCACGGTAGCCGGCAGCCCCGTCTCGATGATGCAGCGCTGGGCGGTGAAGAAGCCGAGGCCGACCGCGAAGAAGCTGCAGCCGACGGAACCCCTCATAACCGGCCAGAGGGTCATAGACACATTCTTCCCAATAGCTAAAGGCGGCACGGCGGCCATACCGGGCCCCTTCGGCGCCGGCAAGACCGTGGTCCAGCACCAGCTGGCGAAATGGGCTGACGCGGACGTCATAGTCTACGTGGGATGCGGGGAACGCGGGAACGAGATGACTGAAGTCCTCGACGACTTCCCGAGGCTCAAGGACCCCAAGAGCGGCCGCCCCCTCCTCGAGCGGACCGTGCTCATCGCGAACACCTCGAACATGCCGGTGGCCGCGAGGGAAGCTTCCGTCTACACCGGCATCACGATAGCAGAGTACTACCGCGACATGGGATACAACGCCGCCGTCATGGCCGACAGCACCTCCCGGTGGGCGGAGGCGATGAGGGAGATATCCGCGCGCCTTGAGGAGATGCCGGGCGAGGAAGGCTTCCCCGCGTACCTCAGCACCCGTCTCGCGTCCTTCTACGAGCGCGCCGGGGCGGTGGAATGCCTGAACGGGGCGAAAGGCTCCGCCACGATAGTCGGCGCGGTCTCTCCTCCCGGTGGCGACCTGAGCGAGCCCGTCACCCAGAACACATTGCGCGTGGCAAGGGTTTTCTGGTCGCTCGACGCGAAGCTCGCGGACCGCAGGCACTTCCCGGCAATCAACTGGCTCACGAGCTACAGCCTGTACACGGAAGCCCTCGAGGGATGGTACGGAAGAAATGCGCAGGGGGGGCTTAAGGCGTTGAGGGAAGAGGCCCTGAGGATACTCCAGAGGGAGAGCGAACTTTTGGAGATAGTCCAGCTCGTCGGGACAGACGCGCTACCAGAAAAGGACCGGCTGACTCTAGAGTCCGCGAAGATGCTGAGGGAGGACTATCTGCAGCAGTACGCGTTCCACGACACCGACTCATACTGCAGCAAGGAGAAGCAGGCTGGCATGCTGGCGGCGATACTCGGCTTCAAGGAAGCCGCGGAGGAGGCATTGGCCAGAGGCAAGAAGCTGACGGACATCATGGATTCCCCGGCGGTGAAGGAGATCTCGCGGATGAAATACCAGGATGACGCAGCCTTCGGCGGGAAGCTGAGAGAGATAGCTTCCATGACCGGGGAGGTGAAAGACTAACATGGCCGCCGTGGAATACAAGACGGTGTCCGACGTGAAGGGCCCCCTCATCGTGGTGCAAAACACGAAGGCCGCCATGTACGGGGAGGTCGTGGAGATACGGGACTCATCGGGGGCGCTGCGCCGGGGCCAGGTGCTCGACGCCTACCGCGACAAGGCGATAGTCCAGGTGTTCGAGGGCACCACGGGCCTCGACACGAAGGAGACATCCGTCCTCTTCTTCGGGGAGACCATGCGCCTGCCGGTTTCGCTCGAGCTCTTCGGCAGGACGTTCGACGGGACCGGCAGGGCGAGGGACGGGGGAGGCGACCCTACCGCGGACAAGCTCCTCGACGTCAACGGGCAGCCGATAAACCCCTCCGCCAGGGAATACCCCCGGGAGTTCATACAGACCGGCATATCCACCATAGACGGCATGAACACGCTCGTGCGCGGGCAGAAGCTGCCGGTATTCTCCGGAGCCGGCCTGCCCCACAACGAGCTCGCGGCCCAGATAGCCGCTCAGGCGAAGGTGAAGACGCAGGAGGAGTTCGCCGTCGTGTTCGCGGCCATGGGCATCACCCACGAGGAGGCGATGTTCTTCGGCAGGAGCTTCGGGGAAAGCGGCGCATCCGAGCGCATAGTCTCCTACATAAACCTCGCCGACGACCCCGCCGTAGAGCGCATAATAACGCCGAGGGCGGCGCTCACAGCCGCCGAGTACCTCGCGTACGAGAAGGACTACAACGTGCTCGTCATCCTCACCGACATGACCAACTACTGCGAGGCGCTAAGGCAGGTCGGCGCCGCCAGGGAGGAGGTGCCGGGCAGGAGGGGATACCCCGGCTACATGTACACCGACCTGGCAAGCATCTACGAGCGGGCCGGCAGGATACGCGACCGCAAGGGCAGCATAACCCAGGTGCCTATAATAACCATGCCGGACGACGACATAACCCACCCCATCCCGGATCTCACGGGATACATAACCGAAGGCCAGTTCGTGCTTTCCAGGCCGCTCTACAGGAAAGGCGTCTACCCGCCGGTCGACGTCCTCCCGTCCCTCTCCCGCCTCATGAAGAACGGCATAGGCGAGGGCAGGACCAGGGAAGACCACGCGAGCGTGTCCCAGCAGATGTACGCCGCATACGCGGAAGGCAGGGACCTGAGGGACCTCGTGGCAGTCATCGGCGAGGAAGCCCTCTCCGAGCGGGACGGGAAATACCTGGCGTTCGCCGACCGGTTCGAGCGGGAATTCGCAAGACAGGGCAGGGCCGAAGACCGCACGGTGGAGGAGACGCTGGAGCTCGGCTGGAGGCTCCTGTCAATCCTCCCGGAAAGGGACCTGAAGAGGATAGACGAGAAACTCCTGGCGAAATACCTGCCCGGAGCGAAGAATGGCTGAGGCGATACTGGAGGGCGCCCACCCCACCCGGATGGAACTCCTCCACGTGAGAAACCGGCTGAGGCTCGCCACCAAAGGCCACAGGCTACTCAAGGAGAAACGCGACACCCTGATACTCGAGTTCATGCGGCTCGCGAAGGAGGCTTCAGCCACGGAGGAGGCGGCCCAAGCCCAGATGAAGAAAGCCATAACCGCCTATGCGTTATCGGCCGCTGAAGCCGGGCAGGCCAGCCTCTCATCGGTCGCGTTCGCCACCGCCGCCGGCCAGGAAGCTGAGATAGAATACCGTAACGTCATGGGGATACGGCTGCCCGCTGTGGCCGCCGCCAAGGCTGGAAGGAGGACCGACGAGCGGGGCATAGGACTGATAGCGACCCACCCGTCCATAGACGCCGCGGCATCGGAATACGAGTCCGCGATAACTCAGCTAGTCAAGCTCGCGGTCCAGGAGGAATCAATCACCGACCTGTCCGACGAAGTCAAGCGGACGAGGAGGCGCGTCAACGCGCTGGAATACACAATGATACCCCGGCTTAAAAACACCCAGAAATACATCCTCATGCGCCTCGAAGAATTCGAGCGCGAGGGATTCTACCGCCGCAAAATGATAAGGCGGAAGAGGAAGACCTGATGAAATGGACGCCCTACGACTACGCGAAAAAGACCACCGCCGAATGCGGAACCGACTGGCCAATAGCCCGGGCGGCCGAGACGTTCGAGCGGGAAAACATAGGCTCCATGCTCGTGAAAGACCCATCCGGCGCGTACGCGGGCCTCCTGACGGACAAAACCATCTTCAAGGCCATATCCGGCGGCCTGGAACTCCACGAACTCACCGTCGGGGACCTGCCGCTTGAGCCCGTCGTCTTCATAGGCAAGAACGCCGGGCTCGGGGAAGTCTCGATGAAGTTCCGGGAGAGCCCCTCGGGCCGCCTCGTCATGAGGGACGAGAACGGCAGGATAGTCGGCGTCCTGAAGAAGAAGAACCTGGACCGTTTCTCGAACATCCTGGAGCGCCTCGGCAGCATACTCGGCAAATAGCTGCCGTTTATATTAACACTGCGCATAATTTAGGTCATGGAAAAGAATAAAGCGGCTTGGGTGCTGGCGGCGCTCCTGATACTGATGTCGGCATCGGCCTGCGCGAAGACGATACGGCTGGAGCCCTCCCTATCCTACCAGGACATACTAGCGTCCGGCCCCAACGACTTCAAACTGTCGCTCGTAAACAAGGGCGACGAGCCGGCATACGATGTGCGGGCGACCCTCCTCCTGCCGGAAGGGTTCAAGGCGAACACCATATACTACCAGACCCTACCTCCAGGGGAGAACAAGTCCGCCGTCATAACCGTGGAGGCCGCGGAGTCCGCACCCCAGGGGACGGACTACTCCGGCCTCCTCATCAACTACGCCGACGCCAACCGGTACCCCTTCTCGTCGATATACCCCGTCCTGATAAATCACAAGGCGCCGACCAGCTCGAGGGTGGTAGGCAGCATAGAGAAGACCGTCATAACCTCGGTCTCAGCGGAGTCTAAGGTGACGATATCAAACCGCGACAGCGTACCCCATGACGTGACATTGACAATGATACTCCCAGATGAACTGTCGGCAGAGCCGTCAAAATTGGAGGCGTCACTCAACCCCGGCGAGGAAATAGCCCGGCCCTTGACGATAACTGCCCGCGGCGCATTGGACGGCAGCACATACGTCATCTTCGGGAAAATAACCTACCGGGAAGGAGGCCTGAACTACGCCTCCTCCACAAGAAGCGAAGTAAAGATTGCGGGGACGAAACCGGACAACCCCCTGCCGGAGAACCTCCTGCCGGTCGCAGCGGCGGCCACAATCATCGCCGCCATAATCTACTACCACATGCGGAAAAAGCCCAAGAAGCCTGGGAAACGCAACTGACTCGTGACTAGAAGCCGCCCCGCGGCCCCAATCCGCTAACTCAACTCAGAAGATGGGAAGCAGGAAAAGCAAGAAGCCACCTAAGAAGTCATGGCGTAGCCTAAGCCAGGAGACCGCGTCGACCGCGGTCCTGTTCATACTGACCTACTGGTTTCTCCTGAGCTACTTCAACCCAGCCCTCCTACTCTCCCCCAACACTGCCACCGGCGGGGACATGGGGTCGCACAACTACATACTATACTACCTGAAAAACAGCCTGCTTCCCAGGCTGGACATACTCGGCTGGACACCGGACTGGTATGCTGGCATGCCCCTCCTACAGTTCTACTTCCCGCTGCCCTACCTGCTGATGGCCGCCCTGAGCCTGGCGATGCCGATGCAGGTGGCCTTCAAGCTGGTGACCGTACTCGGGATATTCACCCTCCCCCCATGCGCCTACCTCACTATGGGGTGGATAGGGTTCAAGCATCCGGCGCCCCAGATAGCCGCCGTACTCACGCTCCCCTTCCTGTACACCGAGGAGTTCTCCCGCTGGGGCGGGAACATAAAGAGCACGCTCGCCGGCCAGTTCTCGTACAGCCTAAGCCTCTCCATGGCCCTGTTGTTCTTCGGGCTCGCATACCTGGCCATCCGGGAAAAAAGGCATCTGACCCCCCTGTCGGCGCTGTTCGCCGCTACGGCTTTAAGCCACGTTTTCACCCTCACGTTCCTCGTGTCCTCCTCCCTGTACTTCCTGGTCAAAAGGCGCCTTGCCGACTCCATAGCCAACGTGAAGTTCCTCGGCCTGGCGTTCACGGTCGGATTCATGCTCTCGGCCTGGTGGATGCTGCCCATGGTCGACAAGATAAGCTACACGAGCCCCATAGGGTGGGCGTCAGGCAACCTCGAGCAGCTATTCAGCGCAGGCTACGGCGGCGAATACTTCCCGCTGACGCCGTTCCACGCCCTGACGGCCGTCGGCGTAATCTTCTGGGTCATCAGGCGCGACGAGAGGGTGTCCTACATAATGTTCTCCATACTCATGTCGTTCCTACTATTCCTCCTCATACCCTCCGAAGCCCTCTACACAGTCCGGTTCTTCATCCCATCATACCTCCTCCTGATGCTCATCGCCGCATACGGCGCGTCGGAGGTCCTCAGGCGGATCGAGCCCGTCGCCATCGCGCCCATAATCATGCTCGTCGTGACGATACCGCTGATAAACCACCCTGCCACCAGCGTGCAATCGCTCACGGACACGTCGAGATGGACCGACTGGACCACACACGCGCCGCTGCAGGGATGGATCGACTGGAACTACGAGGGCTACGAGGCCAAACGCTCATGGCCGACCCTCAAGGCTATCAACGACCTCCTGCGGGAGCTCCCCCCCGGCCGCGTTATGAATGAATACTCCCGGGCCAACAACGTCTTCGGCACGGAAAGGGCGTTCGAGAACACCCCCATGTTCTCCGGGAAGCCGGTGCTGAAGGGCCTCCTCATGGACAGCGCAGTCTCCACCTACTTCATATTCTACATGTGGTCCGAGATCTCCACGAACCCCGCATGCCCCATGGCCGAGGCCGGCTGTTCGGCGTTCAACACACAGAAGGGGACTGACCACCTCAAAGCGTACAACGTCCGGTACGTTGTCGCCATAACCGACCAACTCCGTGCCGCACTGAGGAACGACACCCGCTACACGCTCCTGGCCGAATTCAACGACCCCCCGAGCGGGATGGTCTTCGACCTCTTCGAGCTTGAGAATGACCGCTCCTACGTTACCCTGCCGGCCTATGAGCCGGTTAGGGTGAGGACTGACAAATGGCGTAAAATCTCCCTCAACTGGTGGAGGAACGGGGAAAACCTAGATGTGCCACTGGTATTTACGGAAAAAGCAGGCCTGGAGGACGAATCACCGCTGAAATACGAATCCCGGGAGTCGCTTGAAAACCTGCCCAGAATCCCCCTAAGCCAGGACTGCCAGGTAAGCGAGGAAGTGCGCGACGCTGAAGTCCTCATAGACACAACATGCATAGGCAAACCACTCCTCGTGAAAATAACGTACTTCCCGAACTGGAAGGTGGACGGCGCGGAAAGAATCTACCTGGCGTCGCCGGCCTTCATGCTCATCTACCCGACGCAGGAGCACGTGCGCCTCTACTACGGACAGACGGCCTCGAACGTAATGGGATGGGCCCTGACATTCACGGCCGCCGCACTGATGCTCTATGCGATATCTGCCCGCTACGGCCTCTTGACGCAGCCCCGCCTAGCCTCGCGTATGTCCATGGACAAGCTGCTGTCGCCGGGGGCTTGGGAGGCCCAAGCGATTAAACGGCTCGGGGAAACGGTCAAAACCATGCGGGGGAGATACGCCCGGAAAGGGCGCCAAAGGATAACCCTGCTAGCCGGAGCCATCCTAATCCTCGCGGCAGCCGCCATCTACATATCCCCCGACGACGGGGGGCTGTCAGGGCTCCCCCCGGGCGGAATGGAGCTAACCGACTCCATTGACGTCGGAAACGTATCCGACGAGGAAGCCCACGCATACACGATATCCCAAGGCACGCATCCGATAACTAGGGAATACACGTATCCCGGCGGCTTAAGGGTGAAAGACGACGGAAGAGGCTACCGAGGCCATGAGGCCTTCGAAATGGATGCCGTGCCGTCTCGTGACCTCCTACTTGTGCGGAGGCTGGATTACAGCGTGCCCAACCAGCGGGTCGAAGTCTATGTCGACGGGAACCTGGTGGGCGACATGTCCAATCCAGGGATAGACACGAAAGACCGGTGGAGGGACGCCCAAATAGTGATTCCGGGGGCATACGTAACCCGGGAAAGGACTAGCTTCAAGATGCTTTACCGGGCAGGCTCCCCGGACGCCAACACGTTCGGGTACTGGGCCTATGTAAAACCGGCCGGCGGCGAATAACCCCCTCTCCTAGCGTGGTGTTTACGCCTCCTGGTCGCTGCATTTTTAAGGGATTATACGTATACCTTATCAATTAGCCAGGGTAACCGGAACAGGTTGCCTGATGTGATTCGATGAAACTACAAACTTTATTATTGGCGGTAATTGTGGGGTCTATGCTCGTTCTCGGCTGCATATCAAGCGAAACAACCACTAATCCTGACGTCCGTCCGGGAGGGACCGACGTTAGGCCCACGATTAAAGCTCCGACGACGACGCTGAAGGTATTCAGCGACGTGGAAATCAAGGCGATGATTGATAGCGCGGTGGTGAGTGCGAACCCCTCGATATGTGACGACCTATCTGTCAGCTATAAAACGAAATACTCCGAGTGTGTGACGGCGGTGGCGGTTTCTCGTGCTGATGTTTCTATGTGTGAGCGTTTGAAGGGTTCTGCCGGGTATGATGGCTGTGTTTCGCAGTTGGCGGTTTCTCGTGCTGATGTTTCTATGTGTGAGCGTTTGCAGGGTTCCGCTGGTTATGGGGGTTGTGTGACTGAGTTGGCGGTTTCTCGTGCTGATGTTTCTATGTGTGAGCGTTTGAAGGGTTCCCCCAGCTATAGCACATGCCTGGATGAGGCGACCCCCTAGGTCATCCTATCCATAGCCGGGCCGCAGCTAAGACGACATCACGGACGTTAGAACCAGGTCATGCTCCCGGTGCGTCAACCCCTCAACCGTGTCTCCAGGAGGCTTACCGCCTCTGCAAAAGTGTCCGACCATTTGAAGTGGCTGAACCGGTCGTCCACCCATGATATCGGCACTTCCACGACAGTCCCGGCCTTGCTGAACCTCCAGAGGAGTTCCACGTCGAATATGGAGTTCATTATCCTCATGCTCGGCAGTACCCGGAGCAGCTTGTCACTCCTGAACACCTTAGCGCCGCATTGTGTGTCGCTGAACCTCAAGCCGAAAAGCATTCTGACGAAAAACACGTCCAGGACCAGGCCTCCGAGCCTCCTAAAAAGAGTCTGGTGATGGTTGACGACGCTCGAATCCTCGTGGTTCCTCGAACCTATCGCGGCGTCATAGCCTGCGATGGACCTGAATACCCTCAGGAACTCCTCCGGGCTCGTGGCGTTGTCTGCGTCCGTGAACGAGAGGAAATCGCCTCTACCGGCCTTGAAGCCCTCGTAAACCGCAAGCCCCTTGCCTCTGCCGCCGATGTCCAGTAGCCGCACTCTAGGGTGGTCATTGACATACTCCCTGATGAGCTCCTTCGAACCATCCTTTGAGTAGTCGGCGACTATCACCTCATAGGAGATGCCGCTTTCGTCAAAGAATCTCGTATACGCGTCGAGAGTCCTCATAATCCTGCGCCGTTCATTGTACGTGGGTATAACAACCGTCAATTCCGGGTTCTCAGGCACCTGCCACACCCCCCCATCCCGGCCTTGTATATGCCCTCGACCAGCCTAATCGTCTCGTAAGCGTCGTAAATGCTCCCATTCGGCTCTGTGCCCGTGTCTATGGAATCCAGGAGGTTTCCATACTCGCCGTTCCATGACGTGTCCGTGCCCCATGTGTAAACACGTTTCTTGGGCCTGCCCAAACCGGGCCCCATCCTGTAGCAGGTGAGCGTTTCCCTTCCGTAGCTTCCCCCGAGGCCGTCAATGGCCAACTGGGCCCTTTCCGTGTACACTTCGAAGTTGAACGTGTTCTTCCATTGCGTGCATGAGGCGTGGAGCTGCGCTATCCTGCCATCCCCTGTCTCAAGGATGGCGAAGCAGTTGTCCTCGACCTCCATGTCCCAATAATAAGTCTTGCATACGCCCGCGGCTTCACGGAACTCGCCCAGGAAGTAGCGCGACAGGTCAACCAGGTGGCTCCCTTGGTCGAGCATCTCCCCGCCGCCGGCCCTAGCCTTGTCCGCCCTCCATTCCCTCTCGTACCCCGGCCTTCCGCCGTGCCCGTACCTGGCCCTGACGTACATGACCTCCCCTACGTCCCCCGTCTCGACGATATGCTTCGCCTTCAGTATCGCCGGATGGAACCTGAGGTTGTACCCGACCTTCAATGTGGCGTCCCTGTTCTTTTCGTGTTCCCTGATGACCCTCCTTATATCTCTTGAGTTTCTGCCTGCCGGCTTCTCCACAAGGACGTGTTTGCCGTGCCTTATGGCGTCCACCGTTACGTCCGCCAGGGCGTCGTTAGTCGTGGCTACTATCACCACGTCCAAGTCGTCGTCCCCGGTCACTTCCCTCCAGTCGGCCGAATAGCCGCAGCCGTACCTTTCCGCCAAGGCCCTGGCTCTTCCCTCGTCGGTGTCCGCTACCGCTGAGAGCCTCGAACCCCCGAAGCATTCCAGCGCCTCCGCCCTCCGTCCACCCATCAGGCCGCAGCCTACTATGCCGACATTGTATCCCCTGGTTCTCATTTCCCCTTTCTCTTGAACGTGCGGTCGTCTATCCTCCTGAGCGTCAGGTGGTCCCTGTCCCCTACGGTCTTGAGAATGCTATTGGGCGTGTCCTTTATGCTAATGAACCTCCCCGTCACCCCCCCGGAATCCGGGGATAGCAGGAACTTGACAAGCGCTACCAGCCTCCCCGGGTCGTCCCAGCGGGCGGGCTCCTCGTCGAATCTTTCGCCGTCCCACAGGCCCGTCATGTGGGCGCCGGGGGCTATGGCGTTCGCCGTCACGCCGGCCCCGTCATGCGCGAGGTCCCAGGCCAGGCATTCAGTGAACCTCACGACGGCCGCCTTCGAGGCGGCGTAGGCGCTGTGGTAGGTTCTAGGCCCGGCGGCTCCCCCCCCGGAGACGTTGATTATCCTCCCCCGTCCGCTCTTCTTCAACTGCGGCATCGCAGCCTTGCACGAGTTGACGGTCCCTACCAGGTTGACCTTGACTGCGTTCTCCCAGTTCCCCATGTCGGTCTCCTCAAGGGCGGCTACGGGCCCGAGCACTCCCGCGCAGTTGATGAGCGCGTCGAATGCGCCGATTCTCCTATACGTCGCCTCGAGTTTCTTATAGTCAGTCACGTCCGCGACATAGCCTCTGATTGCCCCCCTATTCTCTCTGACGGCCGTTTCGACCGACCTTTTGGTCCTGGAGACGACGGTCACATCATGCTCATCCTTCAGGGCTTCGGCGAGCATCCTACCTATGCCTCGTGTCCCTCCAGTTACGACCACATTCATCCTAGCTTCAGCGCCCATCTGTTGTCATCCAGCCACCTCACCGTCTCCCGCACCGATTCCGGGATGGTCCTGGTCGGCTTCCATCCGAGCCCCTTGATTCTCGTGTTGTCCAAGTGGATGTGCGGGCTGTCCCCGACCCATCCGCGTGCACCTCCGGTGTACTTGAATTTAACGCCCTTGAGGCCGAGCTCTTCGCAGACTATCTCAGCTATGGCCGTCACCTCGATGCAGTCGTCGTGCCCCAGGTTGTAGATGCTCAGGCGCTCCCCGGATTTCTCCGCGGCCAGGGCCATGGCGGCGATGCAGTCTCCAACGTGCAGGTAGGATTTCCGCTGTTTACCGTCGCCGAGTATCCCGAGTTCACTCACGTTCCTCAGGAGCTTCCCGCAGAAGTCGCATACGCAGCCGTGCGTGTACCTCGGCCCCATGAGAGAGACGAGCCGGAATATGCTGGCCTTGAATCCGTATCCCTCGGAGTAAGCCTCCACGAGGCCTTCGCACGCCAGCTTGGAGGCGCCGTACATGGACGTCTGGGTCGGGAAAGGCGCGTCCTCGGGCGTCGGATAGACGTCCGGCTCGCCGTACACGCTGCCGGTCGAAGGGAAGGCGACGCCTTGCACGTCGTTCCTCCTCATCGACTCAAGGAGGTTGCTGGTTGCAACCGTGTTCTCGCGCAGGCATCTCGTAGGCTCAATGAGGTTATCCTTCACGTCGGCGTACGCTGCCATGTGGAATACGTAATCCTGGCCTTTTACGGCCTTGCCGAGCGATTCCTCGTCAAGCATGTCCGCTTCCACGAACCTCGCCCCTCCAATGGACTTCTCGAGGAACCTCAGGTTTCCGCTCGAGAGGTTGTCGTAGACCGTCACCTCGTTCCCGTCTGCGACGAGCCTGTCCACCAAGTGGCTACCTGCGAATCCTGCGCCGCCGGTCACCAGGACCCTCCTTCCTATCATGGCTTTCATGGGGGTCTGGCCTGTCCTCCGGCTTCGGATATGAACCGACTGACGGCTTCCTCGCCGTCTAGAGCTACGCTCATGTCAAATCCCCTCTCCTATCATCTCCCTCAGCCTGAACACTATCATGTGCTGTATGTCCCCGTGGAACCCTTCCACGAGGGCGGTCGACTCCTTTGGCACGACTATGCAGGCGTCGCACAGCTCCTTGAACGCCCCTCCGTCGAATCCCGCTATCCCTATGCACCTGCCGCCGTTATCCCTCACATACTGCATCGCCTTAGTGATGTTCTGGCTCCAGGCGCCGGCATTGGCCCTGCCTTTCCCGCCGTGGACGCTTATGCCGACCGCGACGTCGCCCTCCTGCATGTAATTCTCTATCTGGCATTGGAAGACCGAGTCCCAGCCTTCGTCGTTGGTCCACGCCGTAACGCAGGCTGCGTTGTCCACGAGGCTCAGGGCCTTGAACCTCCTCTTTCCGGGGACTATCGCGGTCTTCGACAGGTCCGCGGCGAAATGGGACGCCGCCGCGGCGGAGCCTCCGCAGCCCATGAGGTATACGTGGCTCCCCAGTTTCCAGGCGTCATAGAGGATGTCTATCGCCTTCTTTATCTCCCCCCTGTCAATCCTCCCTGCGATGTCCCTTACTTCCTCCAGGTATGCGTCGACATACTCCTCAGTAGTGTGCGCCGTCATAGACTATCCTCGAGCCGTCGAAATCGAACTTGAACGGGGTGTAGACCAGCCCCTTCGACACCATCGCCTTCAGGAGCCGCTCCCGCCCCTTTTCGGCGTAGACCATCAGGAATCCCCCTCCCCCGGCGCCTATTATCTTCCCTCCGAGCGCATGGTGCTTGATGGCGAGCCTGTAGAGCCTGTCTATCCTGGAGTTGCTCATCGAGGGGGTGATGCCCCTCTTAAGCCTCCAGTGGTCGTCCATCAGCCTCCCGAACCCGGTGATGTCGCCTCCCCTGAGGCATCTGAGGCTCTCCTCGCCTATCTCCTTGATTCTATGGTACTGCTCATATATGCCGGCCCCCGGCTTCTTCGCCTTCCTCCTCTGGCCGTCCAGCACCTCGCTGGCCGACCTTTCGCCTCCGAGATAGAATATCATGAGGTTCCGCTCCAGCGCGAGGAGGTCCTCATGGCGTATGTCAATGGGCGTTACGGTCACCTCCCCGTCAGTGCCGACGCCAAGGTGGTTTATACCCCCGAACGCGCACGCGTACTGGTCCTGTTTGCCGCACGGCTCCCCGAGGACGTCCATTATCACGTGGGAGGCGTCTTCGGCAAGCTTGTACTTCGACATGACGTTCCTGGAATGGTAATAAAGGCCGTTCAGTAGGCCTACGGTGAAGGCCGCCGATGAGCCGAGGCCGGTCCCGGATGGTATCTCCGCGGTGGAGTGTATCTCGATAGGCCCCGTCCCCGTCAGCCTCATGCACTCCCTTATCAAGGGGTGCCTCACATCCTCCGCCTTTTCGACCACCTCGGTCCTGGAGTAGTTCAGCTTGATGTTCCGCTGCAGCCGCGGGCTGACGGTGATGTACACGTAACGGTCTATTGACGCGGTGACGAGCGAGCCTCCGTGCACGTTGGCGTAGAACGGCAGGTCCGTCCCTCCTCCGCCGAGCGTTATCCTCAGCGGCGTTCTGGAGAGTATCATAAGTGTATACTCCTTCGCAGTCGGCGGATATAAGCTTTCCTAGGCCTTTTTTCAGCGTTTTCCGGTTATCATGTCGACAGCCTGCGATAGGGTCCCGGCTTCGCGGGTCTCACCCGCAGGGAGGGCCTTTTTCCCGACGAGTATGGTCCTTAGACCGGCCTTCCTGCCGGCTTCGACGTCCGTGGGCGAGTCCCCCACCATCCACGAGCCGCCGGCGTCCACGTCGAAATCCGCCATGGCCTTAGTAATGAGGCCTGGCTCGGGTTTCCTGCAGCCGCATCTCGCCTTCAAGCTCCCCCTCTCTCCAGGGAATCCTTTCTCCGGGTGGTGGGGGCACACGTAGACGGCGTCCACCCGCGCATTGTGTCCGGCGAGGAGCTCGCTCATCCTCCCGTGTATCCTGTCCATGTCCTCGAAGCTCGCGAATCCCTTGGCTAATACCGGCTGGTTGGTCGCGACTATGACGAGGTATCCCATCTCATTCAGGCGGCGGATGGCTTCCGCCGCTCCTTCCTTGAGCCTGAAGTCCTCAGGCTTCACCAGGTTTTCCACTTCCTCGTTTATAACGCCGTCCCTGTCAAGGAAGACTGCACGCCTCACGGGAACACACTCCCCCTCCCCTCCGCCTCGGCGAGGAAGCCCCTGTATTTTTCCGGCCTGCCGAGTTCCCTGTAGAACTCCCCTGTCACATAACCGTAGAGGCCAAGCTTCCTGGCGACCATGTCCTGGAACAGGTCGGACGCGAAGTCGTATTTTACTCCGCCAGGTATGAGATCTAGGACTCTCCTATCGCAAACGTAGATGCCCGAGTTTATGTGTTCTCCGGCGTGTTCCCCGCCGCCCTTACCGCCTCCCTCGCGGAATTCCGTCACCTCTCCGTAAGCCCCCACCCTGACGGCGCTCGAGCCCCTGTAACCCGGTGGCAGGGGCCTCAAAGTCGCGGTCGCTGCCGCATTCTTCGCCGAGTGGTACTCCAAAAGCCTGTCGAGCCTCATGTTCGTGAGGACGTCCCCGTAGGAGACGATGAACCGTCCGTCCGGGCCAATCAGGTCCTCGGCGTTTTTCACGCTCCCGGCGGTGCCGAGCGGCTTGTCCCCGTCGTTGCTGTAACGTATCCCCACGTCCAGCCTGCTCCCATCGCCGAAGTGCTCCTCCACCTTCCCGGCCATGTGGGCGACGCAGAAGACGAAGTCCCTGTAACCCTGCCTCCTGTACTCCCTCACCTGATGCTCCAGGATGGGTCTGCCGCAGACGTAGAGCAGGCATTTCGGCGTCTCCTCCGCCAAAGGCCTCATCCTCACGGCTTGGCCGCCGGCTATAACAACAACCTTCATGTATCGGCCCCGATATGGAGACTATATTTAAGAGTCCCCTTCTTATACTTGAGAAACCGCTTGTTTTTAGGGTGGGCGGCTCGTGTGTGGCATATGAAAATCCTCCTTGTGGATGCGCCTTACGCGCGCGTTTACGGGCCTTTGAGCGGCGTCTTTTCGAAGCATCCCTGCCAGGGCCTCATGTCCGTCAGCGCGGTGCTGAAGGCGGGGGGGCATGAGGTCAGGGTGATAGACCCCGAGACGCAGGGCCTGACCGAAGACGCTGTTTCAGAGCTTATACGGGGTTTTAGTCCGTCCATCGTCGGGGTTTCGGCGATGACGTCGAACATACTATTGGCCTACGAGGTCGTCCGCCTCGCCAAGAGGGTTGATGGCGGCATCCTCACCATCGTCGGCGGATACCACGCATCCGCGCTGCCTGAGCGGACCATCATGGAGTGCCGCGAACTGGACGCGGTCTGCGTCGGCGAGGGCGAGCATGCTATGCTCGAGCTTGCCGGCGGCAAGGCGCCAGCCGACGTGGCTGGCCTCGTCATCAGGGCTGGGGACGGGACTGTGAGGACGGCGGCGAGGCCGCTCATAGCCGACATAGACTCCCTGCCGGTGCCGGACTTCGACTGCCTGCCGCTCGAGCGGTACCATCCTCACCTGCACAAGGCCAAGGAGGGGAAGTGGACGACGATAATCACGTCCCGCGGCTGCCCCTACCAGTGCTACTACTGCGCCTCCCGCATAGTCAACAAGGGGCGGTTCAGGGCGCACTCCGTGAACAGGGTCATGGAGATGATTTACGCCCTCAGGGAGAGGGGATTCACGTACCTTCGGGTGTTCGACGACGAGTTCACAGTCGACAAGAGGCGCGTCCTGGAAGTGTGCGACCGCCTCGTGGAGGAGAAGGTCGGCATCATCTGGGACTGCAACTCCCGGGTGAACGTGGTCGACCGGGAGCTCCTTGAGGGGATGAAGGCGGCCGGGTGCATCCTCGTCTTCTACGGTTGCGAGAGCGGCAACCAGGGCGTCCTGGACAGGATATGCAAGCAGATAACAGTCGAGCAGATTGTCGAGGCCTTCAAGGTGACGAGCGACGTTGGCATGGAGGCTAACGGGAGCTGGATACTCGGCAACGTATGGGACACGAGGGAGACTATCGAGGACACGATACGGCTTGCGAAGAGCCTCGTGCCATACTCCACCCAGCATTATTTCAACTTTGCGCTGCCGTCCCCAGGAACCCGCTTCTGGGACATCGCGGTGGAGGAGGGGAGGGCTTGCTACGACTGGAGCAAATACACACTCCAGAACGAGCCCATATACGTCCCGAAGTCGATGACGTCCGGGGAGCTGATGGGCCTCATGGCGAGGGCCCACAGGGAGGTGTTCTACAGCCCGCGTTTCATGCTTAACCGGGCATTGAGGATGCGGTCCCTCGGCGAATTGAAGGCCAACGTCAAAGGCCTCTACACGCTCACGAAGGCGATGGCCTCATGGGGCGGGGGCGGCAGATGAGGGTCCTCCTAGTCAACCCCCGGGAGAAGGGGAACATAAACACGCGCCTCCCCGAGAGCCTTAACCGCGCCCAGGGCGTGTACCAGCCCCTCGGCGTCTCGTACATCGCCGCCGTCCTCGAGGCCGCCGGCCACGAGGCGGGGATACTCGACATACAGGCCGAGAACCTGACGGTCGACGAGGCAAGGGCCAGGATAGCCGGGTGGCGGCCCGACGTCGTCGGAGTGACCTCCATGACGTCGACCCTGCCGGGGGCGCTCGAGGCCGCGAGGCTCGGCAAGGAGGCCGGGGCCACGGTGGTGCTAGGCGGGCCGCAGATGTCGGTCTACCCCGAGGAGACGCTGTCCTACGGCTGCGTCGACTACGGCGTCGTAGGCGAGGGCGAATACGCGATGGCGGCGCTGGTGTCGGGCCTCCAGGCGGGCTCAGTGCCTAAGATTCCGGGCCTTGTGAGGCGCGTCGGCGGCAAAGTGGTCGTCGACGGCGGCTACGGCCTCGTCGAGGACTTGGACGCCCTCCCTTATCCTGCGCGGCACCTCCTGCCGATGGACAAGTACTACTGCGCGATAACCGACCGGAAGTTCACGACCATCGTCTCGAGCAGGGGGTGCCCCTACAGGTGCGGCTTCTGCTTCAAGCAGCCGTGCGACAGCCATCCCCGCTATCGGAGTCCTAGCAAGGTTGTGGACGAGATGGAGGAGTGCGCCCGGAAGTACGGGACGAGATGGTTCATGTTCTACGACGACACCATCGGCGTGCGGAAGGAGCACCTCTCCGGCATATGCGAGGAGATAATCCGGCGGGGCCTCGACGTGAAATGGGAGTCGCCCGTCAGGGTGAACAACGTCGACCCCGGGCTCCTGAAGCTGATGCGGGAGGCCGGCTGCGTGAGGCTGCGCTACGGGGTCGAGTCCGGCGACGAGGGCATACTCAAGCTAATGCGCAAGGGCATAACCCCCGGGCAGGTCCGCGAAGTATTCAGGGCGACCAGGGAGGCCGGCATCGAGACGTTCGGGTACTTCATCATAGGGTACGCCCGTGAGGACCGGGCGACCATGAGGCGGACGATAGACTTCGCGAAGGAGCTGGACCCGGACTGGGTGATGTTCACAGTGGCTACGCCGTACCCGCGCACCCACCTCTACGACCTCGCGGTCGAGGCCGGGCTCGTCGCCGGGGACTACTGGCGCGACTTCACGCTCGGCAAGGACATGCCGAGGATACCCTACTTCGTGGACGGCGCCGACGAATGGGTCAAGAGGGCCTACCGGGAATTCTACCTCAGGCCCGGGTACGTCATGCGCAAGCTCATGAAGCTCGACTCGTTAGACAAGCTGAGGCTTTACGCAAGCGGGGCGAGGGGCATAATCAGCTTCGACATGAATTGACGGCAGGGTGTTCGGCAGATGATGATTCCGGGTGACTGTCTTGGCTAAAGGGTCCGCGTCCGGTTCGGGGGCATCGTCCTGGAAGACGTGGTCCGGGCGCGCCAGGGCATCGGCATTAGGGCTGTACGGCCGGCACTTCCACGCGGTTGTGATACTAATCACCCTCGCCATAGCTGTCTGGGCGTTCGGAGGGGGCGCAGACGTGCGTCATGACGGCGGGTCCCCGGTGGGCTTCTCTGATGCAGGGCTCGCGCTATTGGACTCCCTGGACGTAGGGGACAAGGCAGACGAGGCGGGGCACGGCTACGTGAGCCTCAAGTCCACAGCCCCCATCAAGCGGCTGTACAACTACCCTAACGGCCGGCTCGTCGAGGATGACGGGCGGGGATACAGGGAATCCGAGGGATTCGCGATGCGGACCCGGCCGGGAACGGACCACATCCTGGTGCGGCGGATAGACTACAGCGTGCCGGAGCAGGCTGTCGAAGTATACGCAGACGGCGTTTACGTGGGGGCAATGGCGTCGCCGGGGGCTGACATGTTCTCGAGGTGGAGGGACGTCCGGCTCCTCGTCCCGTCGAAGTACGTCACCCGCGACACTACGAACTTCACGGTGAAATACTCGTCCGGGAAGCCAGACGCCAACTCTTTCCGCTACTGGCTCTACGCGTCCGGGTGAAACCCGTCAAGGATGACGCCGCGCATGCTTCGTATATATGTCCGCTGACGCTTAATCACTACCATGGCGCTAAACCGGGAAATCCTGCAGCTCCTGAGGCCGAGGCAATGGTTCAAGAGCCTTTACGTCCTCCTCGGAGCCGCTCCGGCCCTGTTCCTAATGTCGCCGACGGAGCCTCCGTATAACATCATCCTGCGAATCTTCCTGGGATTCGCCAACCTCGTGATGGTGCAGGGCATGAGCTACATAATAAACGACGTCTCGGACCTGCCGCTCGACAGGCTCCACCCATCCAAGAGGGGCCGTCCCCTGGCGTCCGGCAGGGTATCATACCGCGAGGCCGGGGCGGTATTCCTCCTGCTCCTCTCAGCCTCCACCGCAGTCTCCCTCCTCCTCGACGCGAGGATACTCGCGATAAACGTCGTAATCCTCCTTTTGAACGCGGCGTACAGCCTGAGGCCGCTGCGTTTCCGGGACGTCTTCCTGGCCGACATACTGTCCATCGGCTGGACCGCGCCGCTCAGGGTCCTCGTCGGCTGGATGATATTCGAGCCGTACAACCGGGCCCCCCTCAGGCTCTCCGCGGACGTGTGGTCCTCGAAGATGGACTCGGACACCATCCAGTGGCTCCTCTTCCATTCGCCGTCGAAGATAGTCTCCGTGAACGTGTCCAT
>JBFYKH010000057.1:0-31405 GCA_041306075.1 Candidatus Altarchaeota archaeon | reverse complement strand
ACGCTCTTCCGATCTCCGCCGGCCTCCTCATCCTCCTGGCCCTCCTCATCATGTTCCTTGGCCGGTACCTGGCCCTCGTCATACTCTACGCGCTCTTCCCGCTAATCCTCGCCTTCTACTTCAGCCAGCTCGGGCCCCTGTCCCGTCTCGGCTGGAAGGGGTTGAACGTCTACCTGGCGGCGGTGTTCTCAGGCCCGGTGATGGGACTCCTCTTCAAGGTTAGCTACGGGCTCCTGGATTCAGCGACAAGGGCTGTCGAGTCCGGCGAGGCATTCAAGGTCAACGGCTTCGAGCCGCTACTGGCGGTCATGCTCGCGCTAGCCGGATTCCTGATGGCGGCGGCGAGCCCGCTCGCGCTGTTCGGGCTCATGGACAGGTTCGCCGCAGTCGCATCCGTCGCGGGCACCGCGGTCGCCGGCCTCGCAGGCGGCGCGGCCGCGGGCGCCGCGGCGGGAGGGTTGGTCACGTCCGCGTCGTCCCAGACGGCGGGGTCGGCGCAGGGCCTCCCCCTCCAGCAGCCTGCGGTCAGGCAGGACCTCCTGGAGGCGGCGGCCAGGGCCGACCAGGCGCTCAGGCGCAACGCGGCGAAGGTCGCGGCCTCCGAGAGCCATGACGGGGGCTCAGAGTCCGGCAGGCTCGGGTACATGCGGTCCGTCATGGCGGACTCCGAGCTCCTCGGCCTGTACGGCTCCCTGAAGGAGCAGGGCGTCATAAGGGAGGACGGGGGCGGGAGGATACAGGTCGGCGACGGCGGCCTGGAGCTTGCGCGCAGGGAGCCCGGGCTCCTCTCTGGCTACGGGGAATGGCCAGGAGGATACGGGCGGGGGTTCGGCGACGCCCGGAGCCGGGAACTCGCAAATTCGCAGGGCGTCCTCTCCGACGGGCGTGTGGTGCTCAGGCACGCGGCGGAGCGGAGAATCGAATCGGCCGACGGACAATACAATCTCGCAGTCAACGATGGCGGGAACGGCCTCTACAACATACTGGTCGTCGGCTCGGACAACGCATCATTCCACACCCTCCCCTCGGCGTCCCATCCCGGGGGGCCGGAGGCGCTCCTCGACGAGATAGCGGATGCCGTCGGCCGCAGGCGATGCGCCCCCGGCAAGGCGGTCGAGTCCCTCCCGGGCGGGCGCGGGGACGGCGGCGTCCGCTGACCTCCCGCGGCTATCCTCCGCCCCTCCTGATTTTAACGTCTATGTCCAGAATCTGCGCCTGGTAATCGGAGACTATCATCTTGTAGTTCCTCTCCTCAAGCTCGCCTGAGGCGAACCTCTCCTCGGCCTTCTTCACCATCTCCTCGAGCCGCTCCCGCTCGGCGCGCAGGCGGCCGGTGTCCGTCTCCGCATCGGCTGCGACAGGCTTCGCGGCCTCATCCGTCTCCCTCCTCTTTATGACGGACTCGCGCTCCCTGAGCTCGCGTATCCTCTCGGCCTTGACCTTCGATTCCCTCTCCGCCAGTTCCTTTTCGGTCCGCTTCAGCCTTTCGCTCTCGCTCTCCTGCCTGGCGTAGGGCTTCGCCTCATCAGGTTTGTCTTCCTCGGACATGGAGTCCGCCTTCTCCCCCCCCTCGTCATGGACCACGACCGATTCCGGGTGCAGCCTCCTTCCTAGGACCTCCTTCAGGATTAGCGTTATCAGGGCCAGGACGGCCAGTATGCTCAGGGCTATCAGTCCGTCCAGCAGGGCTTCCATCATCTTACTTTTCTTCGGCTCTCAGCCGGCACATATCATTTATACCCAGCATAATATATGTTACGTGAAAATGAAACTCGCGTGGGCGGCGGTGGCTCTGGCATTCCTCGTCGGCTTGGCGTCAGCGGCCCCCGACTGCTCTTTGGAAGCCAAAGGCTCCCCCGGCACCGTCAAGGCATACGTGGAATCATGCTCTGACATCGGCACGTTCTCCGTAGGCGGCCTGTACGGCGACTCCTGGAACAAGCTCACCTTCAACTACCCGGAGCCATGGAAGGGCACGTTCACGACCTTCAACATAGACGGCTCCCTCTACTGCAACTCAGAGAACCCGAAGGCCTGCGAGCGGCTGGACGGACACGTCGACGCGAAGCCGCATGACGAAGGCGGGGCCGTCGTGACGGAATGGCGGGTCGAGGACGTCACGCTCAAGCAGACCGTCCGCGCGGCAGGGAACATGACGACGGTCGCATACTCCGTCAGGAACGCGGGAGCCAAGCCGCACACGGTCGGCATACGCCTCCACCTAGACACCATGCTCGGATACAACGACGGCGCCCCCATATACCTGCCCGGCCAGGGCATCAGGACGACGGAGGTCGAGTACATTGGCGGAAGCCTCGGCTTCGAGTACTGGAAGGCTTACAACCGGCCTGACGAGCCGACGATAGTCGCCACCGGCCTGTTGGACCCGAAGGACGGGATGACTTATCCAGACCGTTTCATAGTCGCCGACTGGAAGCGGAGCAAGGACACGGCCTGGGACTACCGGAATACCGCCCTCGAGATAACCGGCGACAGCGCGGTCATAATGTACTGGGCGCTCGGGGAACTGAAGCCCGGCCAGGAAAAGACCGTGGTCACGGGCTATGGGAGCTCGGAGCCGGTGCTCGGGACCGGCGAGGCTCCGAAGGACATCGGCATAGCCGAGATAACGCCGTCGAGCGTCTCCGGAAAGGTCTGCCCAGGAGACGAAGTCGAATTCAAGGTGGACGTCATCAGCGCACTCGAGGACCGCTCAGGCACCGTCACCCTCACGGCATCGAACCGGGGGGCAGTCGAATACTCGAGCACCGCGTCGTCGGCCCTGCCGCGCGCCCAGGCGAAGACCCTGACGTACCGCTGGCGGGTGCCTGAGGCGAAGGAGCGCACCACATACGACCTGAAGGCCGTCCTGTCGAGCGGCGGGGCCGTGCTCGACACTAAGGAGCGGCCTGGCGGGCTCACCGTAGACCCCGACGCGTGCGCGAAGCCGGGGCTCTCGATGTCGTCGAAGACGGTAGGCGGACTATTCGCCCTCCTCCTCCTCGTCCTGGTCGGCATACTCATCACAGCACTACTTTTGGCCGCGGACCGCGGCACCGTCGAGTTCACCAAATACGTTGACGGCGAGAGCGTGAGGGTGAAGGTCGTGAACGGCACCCGCAAGACGCTCCGCGCAGTCCTCATAGAGGACGCCATACCGTCGGGGGCGGAGATAAGCGTGAGCACCATAAACGCGGTCCGCAGGCAGAGCGCCCTCGTCTGGGACGTCGGGGACGTGGCCCCGAAGGACGCAGCCACCCTGGAGTACCGGATGCTCAGCGGCCAGGCTGTGAACGAGTCGCGCATGCGGTGGGAGCGGGGCGAACGCAAGATACCGTGAACTCATCTTAAGGGGTAACACATGACTGACGTGGAACAACTGTTCAAGAAGGTCGTATTGGAGACGGGCAAGCCCGAGAAGGAGATCAAGGCCAGGATGCAGGAGCGCAAGGAGAAGACGCACGGCCTCCTCTCCGATTACGGGGCGCTGTACGCGGTCGCGAAGGAGTACGGGATAGACCTGAACGAATCCGAGACGCAGACCGTGGAGCTGTCGAAGCTCAAGCCATCCTCAACCGCGAACGTGGTCGGGCGCGTGAAGACCGTGTACTCGGAGCGCGAGTTCGCGAGGAAGGACGGCTCGAAGGGCAGGTTCGCCTCGGCGGTGATAGCAGACGCCTCCGGTGAGTCGAGGGTCGTCCTGTGGGACCAGAACACAACTGTCGTGAGCAGGCTCCGGGTCGGGGACGTCCTCCTCGTCAAGAACGGCTTCGTCAAGGACAACCGCGGCCAGATAGAGGTCCACGCGGGATCGCTCACAGGCATCACAATCAACCCGTCCAACGTCACGGCCAAGCTGCCGGAGGTAGCGGAGAGGATAGACTCCATCGGCGCCCTCGCGCCCTCGTCGCCGTCCGTGAACGTGGTCTGCAGGGTCTCCAACTACATGCCCCGCGTCGAGTTCAAGCGCAGCGACGGCTCATCCGGCTCCCGCTTGTCGTTCACCGGCGAGGACGAGTCAGGCTCCATACGCGTCATACTGTGGGACCCCCTGTCCGAGATGGAGCTCAGGGACGGGGACGTGGTGAAGCTGGAGAACGCGTACACCAGGGAGGGCATGGGCGGCCAGTTGGAGCTGCAGGCCGGCTCAAGGGCCAGGATAATGAAGTCGGACGCCAAGCTAAAGCTGAAGCCGCTGCCGAAGAGGCAGGACGGCGCAGTCAAGATAGGCGACATAAAGGCAGACATGAGGGGGTTCACGCTCGAGGCTCGGGTCATGCACGTTTACCCTCCGAGGGAGTACTCGAAGGGAATCATGGCGTCCCTCATAGCCGGGGACGCGAGCGGCACCATAAGGGTCGTCCTCTGGGACGAGCGCGCGAAGGTCGCCTCGGAGCTGAAGGAGGGGGACTCGGTGAGGGTGCGCAACGCCTACAGCAAGGCCAACCTCAGCCAGGAGCCTGAAGTCCACGCAGGCAAATACTCCGACGTCACCGTGGACTCCTCCATAAAGGTACCCTCCTCAGGCGACATCAACGAGGCGCTGACCGAGGAAAAGAGGATAGCCGACCTGGACCAGACAGACAGGTTCGTCAAAATCAGCGGCCGCATCGTCGCGGTCGAGGACAGGCCGCCCGTCTACATGACCTGCTCGGAGTGCGGCAAGAAGGTCCAGAACCTCGGCGGGGAATGGATGTGCGAGGAATGCGGGGTCAACGAGGGCACCCCCAACATGCTAGCCTCCGTCATAGTCGAGGACGACTCCGGGAACATCAGGGCCATCGCGTTCAAGGACAAGGCGGAGAAGCTGTTCGGCACCGACCTCGAGGAGGCGATGAACCTCATCGGCGAGACCCAGGACGAGGCCGCGCCTGTCGCCCGGGCGCGCGAGAAGATGGTCGGGAGGAAGGTGACGCTGTTCGGGAAGGTCCTCTACAACGAGTACAGCGACCAGATCGAGTTCATGGTCAGCGAGATATCCTGAAGTGGACGCGCAAGCGTACCTCTTGGCGGCCGCCGTGATGGCTGTGACCAGGTGCGTCTTTCCCGGCTACGTGTGGTACGCGGCCATATGCCTCGCCTTGATGGCCGCCCTGCCGATGGCATACGTCAGGCTCCGCGGCCGCCCCCTCAGGGACTACCTCATCGCCGCCGGGGACGTCCGCCTCGGCCTAAAGCTTACCGTCCTCGCGCTCGCCGTCGCGATGCCTGTCATGGTTTATGGCTCCGCCCTTCCCGAGTTCAGGGGCTACTATCCGACGTGGCGGCCGGCGGCCGAGAGCCTGACTTATTTCGCGTACTACGAGGCGTACATGCTCGCCATAATGGTGGCGACGGAGGTATTCTACCGCGGATTCCTCCTGAACGCGCTCCTTGCAGACACGAGGTGGGGCAACTGGATACATGCCGTCATATACATGCTCGCGCACGTCGGCAAGCCTCCGGTGGAGGTCTTGTACAGCCTCCCGGTCGGGTGGGTGTTCGGCAAGGTGGACCTGAAGTGCGGAAGCATACTGCCGAGCCTCGCCATGCACTACTCGTCAAGCCTCATATTCGACCTCCTGGTCATGTACCAGGGCGGCGTCAGGCTGATATAGCCGTCCGGGATAATACTTAACGTGAAAGTCGCACTCGCCGTAGCAGTACTCGCCCTCGCATGCGGCTGCACGCTTACGGGCTGCAGCGAGCCGCTAAGGGACGTGAACGGGGAATGCTGCCTGGACGGGAACCTCAACGGCGTCTGCGACGACGACGAGTCGGGCCTCGGCGGCGGAGAATGCCAGCTGCCGTACATACCCTCCGGGGGGGGATGCTGCCTGGACTCGAACGGGAACCGGGTGTGCGACAACATGGAGGGCTCAGTGGACGCCCCCCCGACGAGCGGGGAGGAGACTACGACTACTGTCGCGCTCCCCCCCTCTTCGGCGACTACGTCCTCGACCCAGCCTCCGTCGACGACCTCTTGGGCGTCCACGACGACGCACTCGACGACCACCTCGACCGCCGCCCGGGGGCCGTGCCACGACTCCGACGGCGGGGAGAGCCCAGGCGTTTTAGGCACTACCAGCGGGCTGGACCGCGCCCGCCCTCACTCCAACGTAACATTCACCGACCGTTGCAGGACTAATAGCTCTGTGCTGGAATTCCGCTGCGAGGGCGCATACGTCTACTCCAAGGAGATGGTCTGCAGCGCCGAGAAGACTTGCTACGGGGGACGATGCTGCATCCCGTCCGGCAAACAGTGCGGCTCCTCCCAGGAATGCTGCCTCCGGAAGTGCGTGAAAAACCTACATGTCGGCCTTTGCGCATGACTGATGCTTTTCTTTAACCCCTCACATAGGTTCACAATGGCATGGAAGACAGCCCTCGCGGCGGCTCTCGCGCTCCTGGTGTCCGGGTGCGTGGCGAACGACGCGTCACAGGCGGTGGACTGCGACAAGCTCGTCAAGTCCGGGGAACGCGACCAGTGCATCTTCAACAAGAGCGTCTCCAGGCTCAACGTCGGCGGCTGCGTCGACATCGGCGACCTGAAGGTCAAGGCCGACTGCATCGACAACGTCTCCGTGGGCGTCAGGGACTACCTGCCGTGCAGGACGCACGACAAGATGCCTGCGAGGGACCGCTGCGAGGCCAAGGTGGCCGACGCCAGGAAGCTGGTGCGGCAGTACGACTCAGGCTAAATGTCTTTGGCGGACTTGAACTCGGCCATGTAAGTCCCGGCCCGCGGGTCGTGGTCGAGGCAGTGCCGCTCGTCAACCGGCACCTTGCCGCCGCAGACCTGGCACATCCTGTTCTTCACCGGCTTGCCGAACGCGTCTACCGTCATGTCATGGCGGAAGACGGTGCCGCAGAGCGGGCACTTCAGGACGCAGTACTCTATCAGGCTCGAGACGCCCTCCTCCTGCATCCTGAACGTTTTCATGAGCCGCTGTGAGAAGTATGTGGGCCTATGGCGATTTGAACGCCAGACCACTCGATTATGAGTCGAGCGCTCTAACCGGACTGAGCTATAGGCCCGTGTTTGTTTTCCCCTGACCTGATGGGCTATAGGCCCCCTTAGTCGGGGATACTATTAGGGCCGGGTATATTAAAAATCGCCTTACCTGCGATTGGGCAGGAAGCCCCTGACGGCCTACACGACCCGCTCCTTCGCTTCCCTGTACTTCACCGTCCACCAGCCGCCCTCGCCCCCTTTCTTGCGGCAATCCTCATCGGCCACCTATACCCCTCGTCCTCGCGATGGTCCAGAAGATGCGCCTTAAGCTCTTTCAACTGGGTGGTCTTCTCCAATTCGTCCTCGGTCAGCCGCCTCGCCTCCCAGGAGAATCCGGCCAGCTCAAGTAGCCCGGTGGTCGAAGGCATGTTGGCGCTGTATTCCGTCAGGTAGAGCCTCCCCTTGGGATTGAGCACCCGCATGATGCTCCTGAGCGTCATCAGCCTGTCCTTGGCGAGCCTGAGGCGGGCCTCCTCCCCTCCACCCCGGAGTTCAAGCGTCCTCTGGTCCGTGTCCCCGCCTCCCCCGACCTCATGGTAGTCTGCGAGGCCGAAGTCGGCGTTTACGACGTTCACCGAGGAGGCGGGCATGCGTTCCAGTTCCTCCCTTGCTCCTCGGAACCGGTACTCCACGTTCCCGGGCTCGGGGACGGCGCCTCGCTTGGCGCCCGGCCTCTCCACACCGACGAAGCTCTTGTCCCCGTGTCTGGGCTTACCTGCCAGCTCCTTGAGCCTGAGGCCGTCGCCGAACCCCAAGTCCACGAAGTCGACCCCGGCTTTCCATCCCTTATCGCAGACACTCTTGTGCATACCGGACCGTTAACCCCTTGGAATCGCAGACTATTATAATTCCTCCCAAGGAGAAGCTTTATAGGGGATCGTCGTATTACAGAAGAGTCGGCAGACTACCTTTGCTTTAAGCAAAGGATGAATGCCTATTTGTGCCGACTCTTCTAGCAAGAATACTGCGGCTTTTAAGCCTCAGTATTCTTTTATCTGACCGTCATGTTCGACTTCATATGGGACTTCATCGTGAAGTACTACCTTACAGGCGGCTACAACATCGTGAACACCGTCACCTACGGCCTCTTCCTCGGGGTCGTCGCCTTCAAGGTCCTGATACCCGTCCTCCGCCCGGTCATCGGGCGCATCGACCGGCTGTTCATACTCATGGTGCTGCCGTTCATAGTGTACGGCTCCACCATGCGGGAGATGGTGGACCAGGAGCTTGGGGTGTACGCCGGCCACACATCGTATCCCGGCAACTGGCTGTTCGTGTCCCCGGGGATATACTTCACGATGTTCGCCATCACCGGCGCGTGCATGCTCGTCGGGCTCCTGGCGCGTCGGCTCACGGGGGTCGACTACCGCATCGTCGCGTCGGCGCTCGGATTCATGCTCATGTCCTACAACTTCGTCCTGCTCGTCCCCAGGATACGGCATCCGGAGACGCTGGTCGCGATAATCGAGTTCTTCCTACTCTCCTGCATCCTCGTCTGGTGCCTCAGGGTCCTCCTGTCCCTCAGGTTCCTCGGCTTCGAATGGAACATGGCGGTCGTCCTCGCCCACATGTTCGACGCCTCGACGACGTTCGTGGGCGTCGACCTCCTCGGCCTATACGAGAAGCACGTGGTGCCGACGCTGTTCATCAACGTCTTCCACACGGCGGCTGTCATGTACCCCCTCAAGCTCCTGATACTCCTGCCCGCCTTGAAGATAATAGACGAGGAGATGGCGGACGACGAGTTCGGCAGGAGGTTCGTCAAGTTCGTCATCCTCGTGCTCGGCGCCGGGCCGGCCATCAGGAACACGGTGTTGATGCTCCTTGGCTGACCCCGGGGCCATTATTCGGCTTATATACTCATCCCTCCTATAAGGTGACGTTAAAGGGCATTGGAGCGCGTCTTCGCGACTCCTGTCCGAAACGTTGAATATCGGTAAAAACAGTGGTCAGTAGCGAAACAAGGGGGTTCTACGGTTATCGTGATTTCTATATGGCTTCAACAGCATCACATTCCACCATGAACATTGTGGAGATAAACAGACAGGAGGTGAAATAGCAATGGCAGACAGAGGATTCGGCGGTCCAAGGGAAATGCACGATGCAGTATGCAGCGAGTGCGGCGCATCATGCCAGGTTCCGTTCAAGCCGACAGAAGGTAAACCAGTCTACTGCAGGGAATGCTACAGCAAACGCAGGCCCAAGCGGTTCTAATCGTTTAGAACGCAACAGTAACTGCTATTTCACAATCCTTTTCCTAATTTTTTCGCAAAGGCCCCGACTCCTCATAAACCCCTTTTTTATGCCGCCCCAGTAATATCTACTGGATGATACACCCCATAGAGGGCCGTTACGGCCGCCCCGAGGTGAAGGCGCTGTTCGACGAGGAGCGGAGGCTCCAGTACGTGCTCGATGTCGAGGCTGCGCTCGCCCGGGCCCACGCCTCAGTGGGCAACATCCCGAAGGATGCCGCGAAGGAGATAACGCTTAAGGCTTCGACGAAGTACGTTTCCGCCATGCGGGTGAAGGCCATCGAGGCGGAGATAAACCACGACGTGATGGCGGTGGTGAAGGCTCTCTCCGAACAGTGCGGGGGGGCCGGCAAGTACGTCCACCTCGGCGCCACCTCCAACGACATAACCGACACCGCCCTCGCCCTCCAGCTCCGCGATTACTCGGCGTTTCTGGAGGAGGGCCTCCTGAAGCTGCGCTCCTCCTTCTCGAAGAAGGCGGGGGAGCACATCAGGACCGTCTGCATCGGCAGGACCCACGCCCAGCATGCGGTGCCGACCACATACGGCCTCAAGTTCGCCATATACGCGATGGAGGTGGACAGGCACGTAGAGCGCCTCAGGGAGGCGAGGAAGCGGGTTCTTGTCGGCCAGATGACTGGGGCAGTCGGCACCCAGGCGGCGCTCGGCAGAAACGCGGCCAAGATACAGGCGAAGGTGATGGAGGAGCTCGGCCTCGGCTCCGTCGAGGTCAGCAACCAGGTGATACAGCGCGACAGGCACGCGGAGTTCATGCTGCTTCTCGCCATCATATCCGAGACCCTGAACAAGTTCGCCATCGAGGTGAGGAACCTCCAGCGGACCGAGATAGACGAGCTCCGCGAGGGATTCGGGAAAAAGCAGGTCGGCTCATCGACGATGCCGCACAAGATGAACCCCATCTATGCGGAGCGGATAGGCGGCGTCTCAAGGGTCGTCAAGGCGGACGCCATGGCGGCGCTGGACAACATCCCCCTCTGGCACGAGCGCGACCTCACGAACTCGAGTTGCGAGAGGATAATCATCCCCGAAGCCTGCATACTCACGGACTACATACTCGGCCTGTCGATAAACCTCGTCGACAACCTCGTCTTCAACCCCGCGAACATAAGGCGGAACCTCGGCCTCACGGACGGCAGGATTATGGCGGAGTCCATAATGATGAAGATGGCCGGGAAGGGTTTCGGCCGCCAGGAGGCCCATGAGATAGTCCGGGAATGCGCGCTCAGAAGCTACAGGGAGGCTCAGCCGTTCAGGGAGCTTCTCCTGGCGGACAAGGCCGTCGCCAAGTGCCTGACCGTGGAGGAGGTTGACGAGGCCCTCGACCCTGAAAAATACGTGGGGACGGCGGTCGAGCAGGTCGAGGCCGCGCTGAAAAAGCTGAAGTAGGTTATAATCGATTCCCTCCCGTATTCTACAATGGCGTTGGCGTCGCAGAGGCGGGAAGATGATGCGGCGGCGGAGCTGCCGCCGCCGAGGGAACACATCCCGGTACCAGAGGTTGAGCAGAGGGCCGACTCATGGGCCGCCGGCGCCGCCGCGCGCGGGATGCGGGGCCTCCGCAGGGCGTTGGGACTCAGCCTCACAATGGCGGCGTACGCCGCCTCGCTCACCCTGGGGGAGGCCGCCGAGCCGAAGCGGCAGACGCTGAACATCAGGGAGCACCTGTCCGGGAACCTATACCGGGGCCGCGAAGTCCAGGTGGACACGCTCGTCCTCCACACCACCGAAGGCAGCGGCGCGAGCGCGGAGGGGTGGCTGACGAACCCTAAGTCCAATGGCAGCGCCCACTATCTCGTGATGGAGGACGGCTCGATTGTGAGGCTCGTCCGGGAGGAGGACGCCGCATGGCACACGAAAGGCTACAACAAGCGCGGCATCGGGATAGAGATAGCAGGATTCCACGACAGGCCGCTGCCGGAGAACGAGGTGAAGGTCGCGGCCGAACTCGCCTACGACATAATGGTCAGGCGGAAGATACCCCTTGAGCGTGTGAAGCCGCACATGGAGCTCGCGCCCGGCTGGCACTTCGACCCGGGCCCGGATAACTGGAGCCGACTCATCGCCGCTATAAGGGAGAGGGCGCGGGTCGACGGCGAGCCGGCGGGGAAGAAGGTGGCGCCAGAGGCCGCCTCCAAAAAATTAACGGCCGCCGAGGAGGCGTGGCTTAAAGGCGTCTTCGACAGGAACTTCCCGGCCGGCTTCGACCGGGGCGTATTCCTCTCGCGGTGCGGGGATACGGGGGTGGACCCCGTCCTCGCGGTACTGCAGATAAACCAGGCGAGCGGATTCAGGAACGCAGTCTCGAGCGGGGAGGCGCGGGGCTACATGCAGCTCAGGCAGGCGACGGGCGAGGAGGAGCTCGCCCTCGGCCTCTGGGAGCTGATGAAGGACGTCAGAGGGGAGGTCGCATCGGCCGCGACGCCGTCGGACAAGGCGGCGGGGCTCGCAGCCAGGCGCACGCTGGCGGCCATTGTCCCGGGGGCCACATACCAGCGGATAGACTCGGCGGTCGCGGCCTACTGGGATTTCGTGAAGGCGTGGGGCGACGGGGGCAGGGATGCGGAGGCGTCGGCGTCCAGGTTCAGGGCGGCGGTGAAGCCTCTCTACGACCCAGAAAACGTCACACAGAACCTCTACCTGGGCGTCGGCTACCTGGCGAAGATGCACGGGCGCTTCTACGAGATACCCGAAGCTTCGGAGCGGTGGAAGTTCGCCCTCGCAGCCTACGTCGGCGGCAGGCCGAACGTCAACGGCGCCCTCCAGTCTGCGAGGGACGCTGAGGGCGTGAACATACACACTCCCGGGAGCTGGCAGCGGTGGGACACAGCCAAGGATTATTTCGACGACTCAAGGTGCAACGGAGGCCAGATACGGGACTACGTCGGGAAGATTACCGTACAGTACGCGCAATACCGCCGCACGCTCGACGAGGCCGCCAGGTAGTCTAGACGGCGCTCAGAGAAGGTATATCCTGTGGTCGATTTTCACGTACTCGACCCCGTCGCCGTGCCTGAGGCCCCCCTTCGGGCGGACGTCCCACGTGTGGCCCTCATTCGCGTCCATGACCTGCATGCCGTCGGGCCTGACTCCGGTGACTATGGCCTTCCTGACCTCCGCGGACTTGGCCTTCAAAACGGCGTGTTCGAGGCGGTGCATGCTCACGGACCTGCTCTTCATGGAGGCCAGCTCGCTGAGCTTCACGTCCTTCCCGAGCTCCCTGACCCTCATCAGGACCCCCTCGTACTCGATGAAGTCGCCCACGCCGAATTCCGGGGCCTTGACGGAGTAGTAGAACCTGAACACGTCCCTCCCGTTCTTCTTCCCGAAGAGCTTCGTGGACTGCTTCACGAGGTAGCCCTTGTTTATCAGGGCGCTCACCCTCTCCCTCGCATAGTCCATCGAATACATGTAGATGTCGTAGCCTCCTCGCGTGGACTCGACGTCCGCGACCTGCTTCTCGTCGAGGCCGAGGTCCACGGTCTTGTCCCTGACCTGGAGTATCGCCTCGTAGTACCCCGAGCCCTGCTTCGTGCAGCTGTCGCACTTCATCCTCTCGGGCCTCACCTCCCACCGGACGTTGTGCCTGAACCGCGCCAGCCCGTAGTGTATGTCGACGTCGGCGTCAAGCCTCGCGAAGCCGCCCTGGTAGTCCCACCTGACGTCGGTGACCGCGAGCCTGGAGCCGGCCGGCGGGACGAGGCTCTTCACCGCGAGCTCCCTGAACATGGGGTCCTTCTCCTCGTACAGGCGGCCCTTGAAGAAAGTCAGCCCGCACCCGCACTCCCTGAACGATTCCTGCTTGACCTGTATCGGATGGTCGGCCACGAAGCATGCGGCGCAGACCCCCGAGCCGGAGGACGGCCTGCCGCACCTCGGGCAAGGTACGTCTGCCATTGCGGTATTTATATGCCATCGGCCTATAAAATAGGGCGATGGCTAGGAACAAGACGCCGGCCAAGAAGGCCGAGCTCGTGAAGGCTAACAGGGTCCGCAAGAGGGCTCCAGTATGGGTTTTCGCCAAGACCAACAGGAGTGTCCGCGACAGCCCGCAGTCGAGGAGGCACTGGCGCAGGAACAGCCTCTACTAAGACGTCCGTCGGTTTTTTGCCGTGGTTTCTACCGAGCATATCTCAGCGAGCCTCGGGTCCGATATCCCCCGGCACAGGGCGGCGTCGGCTTTGTTGACCGCCACCTCCAGCATGCAGTGGTCCTTCCGCTCTCTGCTCAGCCTGGCGCAGAGCTCCCCGTCCCCGAGGCGTATGGCCACGTCCCTGACGCAGGCCTCCATCCAGTACACGTTCAGCGTCCTCTCGCATAGGGTGACGTTGCCGGTGTCGGCGCCCAATGTCGCGTAGCACCAGTCCCTCTCGACCGGGTGCGTTATGCCGTCGCAGGATTCCGTTTTCCCGCCAGCGGCCTTCTGGCAGCAGCACCACGTCCCATCCCGGCACCCGTATGGGGCGAAGTCCGGGTCGTCCTCCCTGAAGAATGGCGTCCAGGCCGGCGTCCCGTAGGCTCTGCCGCCGCAGTCCCCGGCCTCGAGCCTGTCCGGCAGGCATTCCCCCGGGCCGCTGTACCAGGGCATGTAGGCTTCGCAGAGTTCCTCGCATGGCAGCGGCTGGATTGTAGTGGTAGTTGGCGCCGTAGTGGTGGTCGGTTGTGTAGTGGTCGTCGGGGCCGTAGTCGTTGCGGGCGCGGTCGTAGTCGTCGCCTTAACCGTGGTCGTGGTCGGCGCCGCCGTAGTGGTCGCAGGCCTCAAGGTGGTCGTTGGCTGCGTGGTTGTCGGGGCCGCGGTCGTCGTGGGCTCGGCGGTGGTCGTCGTCGCCCACTCCGTGGTCGTCGTGGCCTTCATCGTCGTTGTAGTCGGCGCCGTAGTCGCCGTCGTGGTCGGCGCCTGGGTGGTCGTGGTCTGCGTCGTCGTGGTCGTGGGCGCCGTCGTTGTCGTCGGTCGCATAGTCGTCGTTGTCTGCGCGGTCGAGGTGGTCGTCGCCTGAGTGGTTGTTGTCGCCGTCGTGGTCGTGGCGGCCGTGGTCGTTGTCGTCGGCTTCTCAGTCGTCGTTGTCGGCGCCGCTGTCGTCGTCGTTTCCTGCACGGTCGTCGTCGGAGCGGCCGTGGTGGCTGTCGCCTGCGTCGTCGTTGTCTGTCGGATTGTCGTCGTCGGCTCAGTCGTCGTGGACGGCGCGGCCGTGGTGGTCGTGGGCCTGGCCGTGGTCGTCGACCCCTGCCCTGTCCTGTTCATGGCCTCCAGGCACTTGTACCTCCAGAAGTAGTCTGTTATCCTGTCGCAGAACATCCCGTTCCCGCTGGCCACCGCGTAGCACCACATGCGCTCGGATTCGTCGTCGATGCCGCCGCACACTGACATGTAATTGTACTGCCCTATCACGTCCCTCAGGCAACCCGCCCTGTATCCGGCGTTCCCTATGGCCGGGCAGACGCTCCTGTTGTTGGTCTTCACAGCGACGTTGTAGTAGCACGAGTCCCTCCAGTGCCTGTCGGCTATGCCGTCGCACAGGCCCAGGTCGCCTTCCACCGAGGCGATGCAGCCGTCCCTCCAGTCGCTCCGGGCGATGTTGCCGCAGTAGGCCGTCGCCGCCGCAGTTATCGCGGCGTTCGTGTAGCACCAGTCCCTGTAGTCCTGGCCCGTCACCTTCTCGCAGTACGGGTCCTTGACGGCGGCCGGCTCCTCTGAGAGGCATCCGGACAAAAGGGCGAGTACTGCGACCAGGCAGGCGGCGCGCATGTAAACTATCTGTAGCCGGCCTGTAAAATACTCCATCAGGCCGTGCCTTCGGCCATGACGTCGTGGCGGTGGATGGACTCCTGGGACACGACCCTCGCCCTGATTCTTGAGCCCCTGAACCTGGCTTTCGCCGCGCACAGCATCCCCCTGGCGACGTCCTCGACGAAACGGGGGTTGTCGAACATCATCTTCACGAGCGCCTTCTCGTCGCCTGTCTTCAGGAGCGTGTACACCGGGCTTGAGAAGGAGGATTCGACGCACTCGACCATCTCCTCGAGGCCGACCATCCTCCCGTAGTCTGTCTCGACCGTGAGCTCCCCGACCGCCCTCTGTATGTGCGGCTTCCCGGCGGTCGCCATGCTGTGGGGGCAGACGGTGTTGCCGACGACCGTGACCTTCAGTTTCTTCCCGTACCTGCCGCCGTCCTTTGACACGGAGACCTCTATACCATGCGTCTCAGCCGTCTTCCGCCTGCTCGCGGGCGTCCTCCTGTAGACCACGAAGTCGGCGGCCATCCTTATCTCACCCCGCCGGTACGGATGCCTTTTCGCCAGCCGGTCCAGCACCCTCTTCTCCACGGCCTCTATGCTGCCTCGGCTCTTCAGCGTCTCCTCCTCCACGGCCTCGGTGATAGCCTCGATAAGCCGGCTCATGTGGACGCCCTTGCGGCGCCTGTCCAGGTCTATGGTTATCTCGATGCTGGGGGTGAAGTAGTAGCTTCTGCCGCGCCATACGGTCCTGATGGGCGTCTTCAGGTTCGTGATGCCGACCCTCTCCAAGCCTATCCTGACGTCCGGGCTCTCATCCTGAGTGTCCCTCACCTCAGTCCCTCCCTCTTGTGCAGCTGCGGCAGCACCCTCGCCTTCAGCCTCAGCTTCAGCGCCGATTTGGCGAGCGGCTTGTATGCGGTCCCGCCCACCGGCTGGAGCGTCACCTCCGCCGGCGACTTGGCGATGACATGCCTTGCGAACCTGAGGTCGCGCCCGTCGGCGACGACGACCTTCGCCTGGTCCTTCGTCCCGAGCCTGGCGAGTATCCCCCAGTCGCTCTCCTCGCCGCTGGAGGGCGGCTTCATGTCCATGGAGACGCAGTCGACGAGCCGGAACAGCCGCCTGTCGTAGAGGGTCCCGTTTGTTTCGAGGACTACCTCGCATCCCCTCCGCTTCAGTCCCTCCGCCAGCTTCAGGACTTCGTCCTTCTGCAGCATCGGCTCCCCGCCGGTGACGCACACGCTTCTTATGCCGTGCGCCCCGACCTTCCGCATGACCTCGGCCACCGTCATCTCCCTGCCGCCAGCGTAGGCGCGCCTCGTGTCGCACCACCTGCACCTCAGGTTGCATCCCGTGAGCCTGACGAACACCTGCGGCCTGCCTATGTGGCGGCCCTCCCCCTGTATGCTCGCGAAGATTTCAGCGACTCTCATATGGTATCAGGTCCTCCATTTCCGCCTCCCTGAAGCCCGCGAGCCTCAGGACGCAGCTGTCGCACATTCCGCAGGCTTTTCTGCCGCCCCTGTAGCAGCTCCTGGTCAGGTGCAGCGGCGCCTTCAGCCTCGCGCCGAGCCGGACTATCCCCTCCTTGCCGAGCGAGATTATCGGGCGCACTATCCTGACGCGCCTGCCTTCCGCCGCCCTCTTCGTGGCGAGGTTAGCCATCCTCTCGTAGGCCCGGAAGTACTCCGGCCTGCAGTCGGGGTAGCCGCTGTAGTCTATGTGGTTGGCTCCGATGAATATCGCGTCGGCGCCGGAGACTTCCGCGAAGGCGAGGGCGTATGAGAGGAGTATGGTGTTTCTGGCCGGGACGTAAGTCGCCGGTATCCCCCCTGGCCTACGTGCGCCGGCCCTGCGGGCCGGGACCTCGATGCCGGGGTCCGTGAGGGCGGAGCCGCCTATCTGCCTCAGGTCGATTTTCAGCACCTTGTGCTCGACTCCGTAGTGCCTGGCCACCTTCCTGGCCGACTCTACCTCGCGCCTGTGCCTCTGCCCGTAGTCGAACGTGAGTGCCAGGGGCTCATATCCCCTCTTCAAGGCGACGGCGAGCGTGACGGTCGAGTCCAGGCCCCCCGAGAGGAGGACAACGGCCTTCCTCACTTGGCCACCTTCTCCGCCCACTTCCCCTCGCCCTCCCAGAGCCTGATGGACTGGAGCGGAAGCCGTTTCTTGAGCCTTTCCCAGGACCATTCGATGATGTTCTCGGCCGTGGGATTCTCCATGACGGCGTTGAGGTCCTCGTGGTCCAGCTTGGAGACGACTTCCGCCTCCACTATCTCCTTCACCCTCGTGAAGTCCATCACCATGCCGTCTTCCCCGACCTCGCCCTCGATGGTCACCTCCAGGCGGTACGTGTGGCCGTGCGTGCGTTCGCACGGCCCCTTGTGGCCGCATATGCGGTGGGCGCTGTCGAAGTGGAATATCCTGCATATCCTCATTGCTCTCCCTCCTTCAGTCTGCCGTGCCGCCGGTCGATGTCGTCCAGCTGGTCCAGGAGCTTCCTGCATGCGGTCCTGACAGCGTCCGACAGGTTAACGAACTTTTTCCCGTCTCCTATGTGCTCCTCAAGGTCGTCGAGTATCTGTTGGGGCACTTCGACCGATATTCGTGGCATAATATTATCCCTATACTATAAGAATCATATCCCATTCATATATAACGCCAAGACTTTAAAAACAACGCCCTCAGCTTCTTTACCCCCCTAGACTATTTTTATCCTTAAAAAATAATGGGTGTTTATATGACTTTACCCAAGAAGCAGACGGCATTCTCCATTGCAGCGGTACTTCTAGCCTCCTTAATGATATCCGGGTGCATAAGCCAACAAACGACATCCGACGTGAGCGCGCCTGGCGGGGGTGCCCAGGCGGCTAAGACGATACGAACCCTAACCGTCAGCGGTTCCACGACAGTTCTTCCAGTAGCCCAGATGGCAGCCGAGGATTTCATGAACACTGACGCTGGCGCAGACATACAAGTCAGCGGCGGCGGCTCAAGCGTGGGTGTAAAGTCCGTAGGGGAAGGCACCGTGGACGTCGGCATGTCCTCGAGGGAGCTCAAGGCCGAGGAGAAGACGGCGTATCCGGAACTTACCGCGCACATGATAGCGAAGGACGGGATAGCGATGATAGTCCACCCGACGAACAACATCCAGTCGCTGACAATCGGAACCGTCAAGGGGATATACGACGGAACCTACACCAACTGGAAAGAGCTTGGCGGAGAAGACGGTGAAATCGTGGTGATAGGGAGGGACAGCGCATCCGGAACACGCGAGTTCTTCTGGGAGCATGTCATGGAAAAAGGGGACTTCACCGCAAACATGCTGGAGATGAACTCCAACGGGGCGGTCAAACAGCAGGTTTCGCAGACTCCAGGAGCAATAGGCTATGTAAGCTTGGGGTACATAGACGCGACTGTAAAGGCCTTGAACATGGACGTCCAGGGCCAACCGGTGGAGCCGACAGTGGAAAACGTATTGAACGGCAAATACCCCGTCTCACGGCCGCTCTATCTGCTCACATCGGGGCAGGCCAGCGGCTTGGCCAAGGACTACCTCGAACACCTGCTGGGGCCCGCCGGCCAGAAACTTGTGGCAGAGGAGGGGTTCGTGCCCGTAAACCCAGCGTGATTAAGGCGGGCAGATCGCCTACCCGGCATGCGAAAAGCTATTATGCTGTAAACGTAGACTATAACGGATGAAAGAAGCGTCTTGGGAGGGCGTTGTCCGGGTGCTTCTGCTCCTCACCGCGGCCTTCTCTACACTGGCAATCGGATTCATACTGTTTTTTCTTTTGCGGGAGGGCTATCCCATCTTCACTTCCGTCGGCTTGTGGGGTTTCATCTTTGGCGATTCGTGGAATCCGACCGGAGAGCCGCCATCATACGGCATCCTTCCCATCCTGGTCGGCAGCCTGCTCGTCACCATGGGCGCAATGTTGTTCGCAGTCCCGCTTGGCGTAGGCTGCGCCGTATACATATCCCAGATTGCGCGGCCACGGGTAAAGGCCGTCGTAAAGCCCGCAGTCGAAATCCTCGCAGGAATACCCTCCATAGTATACGGCTTTTTCGGGCTTATAGTATTAAGCGATTGGATACGCGTATTATTCGACAAGCCCACCGGCACGACATGGTTTGCGGGCTCAGTCCTCCTCGGGGTGATGGCGTTGCCGACGATAGTGAGCGTCGCCGAGGACGCCTTAAGCTCGGTGCTGAAAGAGTACAGGGAGGGCTCACTCGCCCTCGGGGCCACGGAATGGCAGACGATACGGTTGGTTGTCATGCCCTCCGCCATTTCTGGCATCACGGCTGCCGTAATACTCGGCATGGGGAGGGCCATAGGGGAGACGATGGCGGTCATGATGGTAACAGGCAATGCCGCGATAATACCGTCCCCCATCACCGACGTCTTCTCACCGGTCAGGACCATAACGGGCACGCTAGGCATCGAGATGGGGGAGGTCGCAGTCGGGAGCATGCATTATCACGCGTTGTTCGGCCTCGCCCTCGTCCTTCTGCTCATCACGCTCATTGTGAACTCCCTGGCCATCCTCTCCTTTGGGGGGCTTAAGACAGGCGGGACGGTCGCCTGCAAAACGCGTTCTTCGTGCAACAAGCAGGCAAACCGGCGTCTTTCTGTGGTGATGGCGTTTGCGGCGGTGTTCCTCATCATATTGCTCCTTGGTGTACAGAATACGACCCTCTTAATATTGGCTGCTTTTTTGTCCCATCATGTAGCGCGGAGGATGGGTGCTATTACTGGGGAGAAGGTCGCATTCAGCCTGATTACGGCCTCCACAGTCGTGGTTTTAGCCATCCTAGGGGTGATACTGTACTACATCCTCTTCAACGGTCTTGGAGCATTGAGCTGGGAGTTCCTGACGCAGCCGCCAAGGAATCTCGGCAGGGCAGGCGGCATATTTCCGGCCATCGTCGGCACAATGTACCTAGTTGCTGGGGCGCTAGCATTAGCGCTCCCGCTGGGCGTCGGAGCCGCCATCTACCTGACCGAATACAACCGCGAGAACCTGGCCACTAAGGTGATCAAGACAGGAGCCGACCTGTTGAACAGCACGCCCTCCATAGTATTCGGCCTCTTTGGCTTCGCATTCATGGTCATATACCTCCGGCTGGGGGTATCCCTTATCGTCGGCCAGATGACGCTCGCGCTCATGATACTCCCGACGATAATCCGGACGACCGAGGAAGCTCTAAAAAGCGTCCCCTATTCCCTGAGGGAGGGGAGCCTCGCCCTCGGCGCCACGAAATGGCAGACGATACGGAGGGCTGTGCTGCCGCCGGCGATGCCCGGGATAATAACCGGCGCGATACTGGGCGTCGGTAGGGCGGCCGGGGAGACGGCGCCCATCATGTTCACCGCCGTGGTGTTCAGCCAACGATTCCTCCCATCATCCATCCATGACCCTGTGATGGCGTTGCCCTACCACCTGTTCATCCTTTCGACTAACGTTGCAGGCTCGGACCAAAACAAATACGGCACGGCGCTCGTCCTCCTACTCCTGGTCCTAAGCATCTATATGGTCGCGATACTAATACGTAAACACTATCGAAAAAACGTAAGATGACCGTGGCGGGGGAAAGCGAGGTATTACGGACGGTGGGGCTAAGCCTGTGGTATGGGCGAACCAGGGCGCTGGAGGACATCAGCGTCAGTTTCGCACGCAACAAAGTGACTGCCTTGATTGGGCCATCCGGCTGCGGCAAATCCACGCTGCTTAGGTGCCTCAACAGGATGAACGACATCAACGACGAATGCAGGATTGAGGGCCAGGTGCTGTTCAACGGCGAAGACATATACTCACCTGGCACGAACGTAGTCGAACTGAGGAAAAAGATAGGCATGGTGTTCCAGAAACCGAACCCCTTCCAAAAGACCATATACGAGAACATAGCATACGGGCCTCGGATTCACGGCCTCGACAGCCGCAAGAGCCTTGACGATGTCGTTGAAAGATGCCTCAAGGAGTCGGCCCTGTGGGAGGAATGCGACTGCAGGCTGGACGAGCACGCCTATTGCCTTTCCGGCGGCCAGCAGCAGAGGCTATGCATCGCAAGGGCGCTGGCGGTGGAGCCCGAGATCATATTGATGGACGAGCCTTGTTCCGCTCTTGACCCAATCGCCGCCTCGAAGATAGAGGACCTCATACAAAAGCTCAAGAGGGACTATACGGTCGTCATTGTGACCCATAACATGCAGCAGGCGGCGCGCGTAAGCGACTACACGGGGTTCCTGTATCTGGGGAAGCTTGTCGAATTCGGCATGACAACCCAGATTTTTGAGAACCCCAATGAGGAACTGACAGAAAAATACGTTACCGGTAGCTTCGGGTAGGTGAAACATGGCCGAGAAATTCCACAAAGAGCTTAGGGAGCTGAAGAACGGGGTCTCTGGTATGGGTCGGCTCTCGGAGGTTATGCTGACGAAGTCCATCGAATCGTTCGAACAACACGACTTGGACTTGGCCGAGTGGGTCTTTCAAAAAAAGAAGGAAGTGGCTGGCCTTGACGTCCAAATCGAGGAGAAGGCCCTGCAGATGATAGCCTTGAACCAGCCCATGGCGAGGGACATGCGCACGATAGCCTGCACGCTCAAGGCAATCACGTACCTTGCGCGGATTGGGAGAAACGGAAAGGACATAGCAACTATCGTCAAAAAATCCTCGGACCAGCCTCCGTTGGACCTAATGGGGGACATAACCCGCATGTCAAAAAAGACGGCCAGCATGATAGACGATGCGCTAAAGGCATACGAGGCCGAAGACATATCTCCCCTAAAGAAATTCAATGAGCGCGATGACGAAGTCGATGAACTATGGCGCAACATCTTCCTCAAATCATACGGCTACATGCAGGATGACACGGGAAACATAGAGCGGTGCCTGAACTACATCATGGTCTCCCGATACCTTGAACGCTGCGCAGACCACGCCTGCAAGATGGCGGAGAAGGTGCATTACATGGTCACCGGAGAGCACATCGAGATAAAATGACCCCCGGACGGGTGCGCGGTTGGCGGCGCCTTAACCCATCAGACGTGGGCGACCTGGAGTCCGAGCTCAGGGTCCTATGAGCTGTCCACGTATAGTTTCACGGCGTCCTTGGTCTTCAGCTCCTTGAGCAGGGTCTTCATAGTCTTCTTCAAGACGGGATGGACCAGGCCCGCCCTGAGGTCTGCGAGCGGCTTGAGCACGAACTTCCTCTTGTGCAGCCTAGGATGCGGTATTATGAGGCCGTCGTGGTCCTCCACTATTCTCCTGCCGTAGAAGAGTATGTCCAGGTCCATCGTCCGCGGCCCGTCCTTCAGCGTCCTCTTCCTGCCGAGCCGGTCCTCCACTGACTTGAGGAAGATGAGGAGCTTCTTCGGCGTCAGCTGGGTGTCGGCTTCGACGACGCAGTTCAGGAACCACGGCTGCCCCCTGAGGCCCACGGGCTCGGTCTCGTATATTCCCGAGACGGCCAGGACGACGCATTCCTGGTCTATCAGCTTTATCGCCCGCCTGATGTTCGCCTCCCTGTCGCCGAGGTTCGAGCCGAGGCCTATGTAGGCTACTGCCATCCCGCACCCCTTATCGCGTATGCGACGTCGGCCGCCCTCCTCGCCTCCGCCACGTCATGGACCCTTACGGCGTCCGCGCCGTTGTGTACGGCGACCGCTACGGCGGCGAGCGTCCCCTCCAGCCTGGCGTCCACCGGAAGCCCGGTCACGCTGCCTATGAACGCCTTCCTCGAGGGGCCAAGGAGTATCGGCCTGCCTATAGCCTTCAGTTCCCCAAGCCGCCTAATCAGCTCGAGGTTGTGCTCCGTCGTCTTCCCGAACCCTATGCCCGGGTCGATTATCGTCTCCTTCACGCCCATGTCGTTCGCGTAGAGGACCCTGTCCCTGAGGAAGCCCGCCACCTCGGCGACGACATCCTTGTAGTGCGGCTCCCTCTGCATCGTCTTCGGCGTCCCCTTCATGTGCATTATCACCGCCGGCGCGCCGTGGTCCGCGGCGGCCTTCGCCATCTTCCTGTCCGTCAACCCGGTGATGTCGTTGATTATGTTCGCCCCCGCCTCCAGGCATTCCAGGGCGACCTTCGGCTTGTAAGTGTCTATCGACAGCGGAACCCTCAGCTCCTTCGCCAGCCTCTCCACGACCGGCAGGACGCGGGCGAGCTCCTCGCCCACCGGCACGGTGTCCGAGCCGGGCCGGCTGCTCTCCCCGCCGACGTCGATTATGTCGGCGCCGTCGGCGGCCATCCGGCGGGCGTGGGCGAGGGCGGCTTCAACGTCCGCGAAGCGGCCTCCGTCGGAGAACGAGTCCGGGGTCACGTTCAAGACCCCCATTATCACGGGCCTGTCGAACCGCAGCGTATACGGTCCGCACCTCATCTGCCGCCCAACCGCCATCGTGAAACTATTCCGATACGGCGAATATAAGGGTCTATTTCCCCGCCTCCTTTGCGGCGTGGAAATACAGCGTGGCCTTCGTGCCCGAGCCCGTGTTCTCGAGGTCGGCCGCCCCGTCTATGTCGCCCATGACGTCGCGCATCAGGGCTATGCCCTCAGCCCTCACGCCCGTCTTGGTGCTAGTCACCTCTTCGCCGCGCCTCCAGGCCTCGACAATCTCCTGGCTTATGCCAGGTCCATTGTCGGATATCGCGACATACCCTACCTCACTTTCATGCCCGTGGCCTTTACCCTCGAGAATCGCCCTCACCCTCTCAGACCCTATGTCTGCGACCCTGACCCTACCCAACTCTGCAATGACCCTACCGCCCTCTCTACCTTTGACAGCGTGTCCTGCATTAACAATGGCCTGGGACAGGGCCATATGCAGTATCCTGCCGTCGTCATCGCCGATGCTCACCTCCCCGGTGACCTCCAGTGGGACCTTTTCCACGCTCCCTAAAACCTTTACGGTCTTGGACACCTCCCTACTCATCTGACCATACCCCGTAAGCCTGTCCTCGAGGTTCCTGAATCTCACAAGAAGTCTTGTGAGAAGGGTGAACTGCCTTTCAACCTCGGCCCTGGCGCCGCTACCCTCCGCAAAACCGTGCCTGAGCCCTCGCATGGCGTCAAATATCCCGTGCATGCCCCTGCTACCTAACAGGTCATGCCTGAAGTACCCCCAATCATCCTTCTTTTCAGCGGCTGCCCTGATTTTCTCATACGACACGTCGTCCGGGAAATACCAGTGGTCCCTCAGCCTTTTCAAATCTCTCTTGACCCTGTCCTTCTCCCCGGTCTGAGGCTTTTCGGCCTTAGCCAAAGCATCCATCCTATTTGAGAACCTGTGGTGTGCGGAGTACATGGCGAGCGCCTCGTCCGCGAGGCCAGCGCATATGCGCTCCTTGTCGCCCAGTCCGAGCCCGAGCAGCGACGGCTGCTCGACCTTCGTGGCCTTCACCATCAGGTCGAGGTTGGAGACGCCCCTCCTGCCGGCCAGGAGCATCGCGTCCACCGCGTCAACCAGGAGTCCGGGCGCGAGCACGGTGTCCTCCTTCCTAACATAAGCGAACGCCACGCCGCCTGTGCCCTTCAGCCTCGCATCCACCGCAGACTCAAGCTCCTGCCTGCTTTTGGCGGCGCTCACGGCGCCGAGGAAACGCCTAGTCTCCTCGCTACCCTGTCCGCCGGAGACTATCACAAACGGTATGAAGATTCCCCTCTTGGCTAGTCTGACGGCGACCTCCCTGCCGCTCACGGCGGGCATGTCCATGTCCAAAACGAGGGCGTGCACCCTGCCTTCTGCCGCCCTCAAGGCCACGTCGTCGACGGCCTTCCCGGGGTCGGTCTGGAAGGACACCTGCCCTGCGAATGGGCCGTCCAGTACGGCCTTGTGGCTCTCGCATGTGGAGCGTGAGTCGTCGACGACGTAGACCGACTTCCCCTCCCTCAGAGCCGCCCTGTATCCGGCGAGCGTTTCAGGCGTGTCCAGCGTGCCCGGCAGCTCCCCTGCGACACCCGCGCTCGACTCAGCCCTGCGCCTCTGCCTCACATAATTATCTGGGAGCCGTCCGGTTAAAAGTCAGCCGTTCAACTCCCCGTCTATGGCCCGCTTGAAGTCCTCGTAAGGCCTCGCCCCCCCGACTACCCTCCCCCCTATTATGAAGACCGGGACTCCGCTGACGCCTATGGCATCGCCCTCCTTGAGGTCGAGGTCTACGGCCGGCGCGCCGAGCCTCGAATCCATGCACTGGCTGAATGTTGTCGCGTCCGCCCCCAGTTCGACGGCCCACCTCCGGTAGTTGAACGCCGACAGCTCCCCCTGGTTGTTGAACAGCGTCTCGTGCATCTGCCAGAAGAGCCCCTCTTGTCCCGCGCACTCCGCAGCCTCGGCGGCGCCCCTGGCATGCTCGTGGAATCCGAGGGGCGCGTGCCTGTAGACGAACCTGGCCTTTCCAGTGTCTATGTATTCGGCCTTGATTTTCGGGAACGTCTCCCTGCTGAAGGTGCCGCAGAACGGGCACTCGTAGTCGCTGAACTCGACTATAGTCACGGGGGCGTCGGCGTCTCCGAGCATGTGCCCGGACCCGGCCAGGTCTCTCGCGTCAATCGGCTGCTTGATGCCGCCCTCGGTGTTTCCGATGCAGCCTAGGGCGAGGGCGACGAGCAACGCAACCCAAACCAGTCCGCCGAACCTCATGGGAATCACTGCCTCTCTATCTTGTCCATCAAGGCTAGGAGGCCCATCAATATATCCTTCGGGGCCGGGGGATTCCCGGGTATCCTCATGTCCACGGGGAGGACCCTGTCCACGCCCCCCGCGACTGCATAGGAATCCTTGAACACGCCTCCGAAGCAGGCGTCGTCTCCCACCGCCACCACGAATCTGGGGCTCTGCATGGCCTCGTTAGTCCTCATGCCTTTCGCCCTATGGTGGCTATCTCCTTGTATACCCTGTCGTAATACGCGTCGAGCTCGCGCCTCAGCCGCTCCCTCAGCTTGTCGCTGCATATGCCGCTGTAGCTGTATTTCCGGCCCCTCCTCGTCGGCAGCGGCCTCCGGGTGGCCAGGCCGAGGGCTATGAGGTCCTGCACGGCGCGTTGGACGCTCGTGCGGTCGCGTCCGACCCTCCTGGCTATCTCCGGCGTCTCCATGTCCCTTCCGGATAGCGTCCAGTAGACCTCGCTCTGGAGGCCCCTCAGTCCGAGTATGCTGCACAATATGTCGTGGCGGCAGAGGTCGTCTCGTCTTGAGAGCGACGGCATCTCCCGCCGATTCATCGCAGTCATCGTATATATAGTGGCCTCCCTGATATAAAAGTGCGTTAATGTTGAACAGTAACGTTTATATAGGCGAATGCTCATATAATAGTCGCCGGAGCATGGACGAACTCGAAGAGCTAAGGCACAAGCGGATGAACGAACTACTGGCGAGGCAGAGAAAAATGAGCGAACCAATTGAAGTTACGGACTCGACGTTCGAGGCGGAATGCGCAAGACACGACGTCTTCGTCGTGGACTGCTGGGCCCCCTGGTGCGGCCCCTGCAGGATGATAGCCCCCATAGTGGACGCCATGGCGAAAGACCACGCAGGGAAGGTGGCCTACGGGAAGCTGAACGTCGACGACAACCAGGGCGTCGCCGCCAAGCACGGGATAATGAGCATACCCACCCTACTCGTGTTCAAGAAGGGCAACCTGGTCGACCGGATAACCGGCGCCATGCCCAGGCAGCTCCTAGAACCCAAGATACTGAAGCACGCCGGCTGAACCTTTCCCCCGGGAAAGTAAGTCAGTGCGTCCGCCCCCGCGCGGGGGCCGGCCGGACTCCGCCATTTTTAATTTATATGCGAGTCCGCGTAATTTTGTATCAATCACAATACTATCTCTGTGACTTGATGCAAAATGAAAGCGCTGGTGAACGAGGTTTTGAGCAATCAGGGAATACAAGGCGGCGAAATAGGGTTTGACGAGTCTGAACAGCTGAGGATTGTCGTCTTCGGCGCCGGAGGAGGCGGCGGAAACACGGTCAACAGGCTGTGCAAGATAGGCGTCAGCGGCGCGGAGCTAGCCGCCTGCAACACCGACGCCCAGGACCTCAAGAAGATAGACCCGAGAATCACCAAGATACTCATCGGAGCCAAACTCACCCGCGGCCTCGGGGCCGGCGGATTCCCGGAGATGGGCATGAAGGCCGCCGAAGCCAGCAAAGGCGACCTCGTAAGCTACCTCGAGGGGACCCACCTGCTATTCCTGTGCGCGGGCATGGGAGGCGGAACTGGAACAGGCTCGGCGCCGGTCGTCGCAGAGATAGGCAAGGAAGTCGGCGCGATAGTCGTCGCTATAGTCACATACCCGTTCAAGCTGGAGCGCGCAAGGATACAGAAGGCCAGGGAGGGCATAGACCGCCTCAGGAAGGCCGCCGACACCGTCATCGTCGTCGACAACAACAAGCTGGTCGAGTACGTGCCGAACCTGCCCATAGACAAGTCGTTCCTCATCGCGGACGAGATAGTCGCAAGGGCGGTGAAGGGGATAACCGAGACGATAAAGGAGCCTTCGCTAATCAACTTGGACTTCGCAGACATACGCGCGGTCCTCGGCGGCGGCAAGGTGTCCGTCATCGGGATAGGCGACGGGGAAGGCCCCGACAAGGTCGAGGTCGGCGTAAGGAACACGCTCGAGCACCCGCTCCTGGACGTCGACTACAAGGGGGCCAAGGGCGCCCTGATACACATCACGGGAGGCCCAGACCTCACCATCGGGGAGGCCAACAGGGTCGGCGAACTCATCACGCAGGAGTTCGACGAGACGGCCAACGTCATGTGGGGCGCGAGGGTGAACCCGACTTTCGAGGACAGGATAGAGATAATCAACATCGCCACCGGCGTCAAGAGCCAGCACATACTGGGGGCCGGCAGCGACGACGACGAGACGAGCGACTCCGACCTGGACTTGGACATACGCTCCCTATGAGCGGGCTGCTGCCCACCGACGGCAGGTAGGTGACACTCCCCATGACACCGCAGGAGCTACTTCAGGAGACGTACTTCGGGAACACGATACTCTCGTACGCCGAGGCGTTGGGCATAGTCCTCCTCTCGGTCATCGTCGGCAAGATAGTCTACTACCTCATCAACCAGTACCTGAAGGAGCTGTTCAGGAAGACCGAGAACAAGCTGGACGACCTCCTGATAGACGCGATAGAGGAGCCCCTCGTCGTGTTCATCTTCACCTGGGGCCTGTACATCGCCCTCCACACACTGGTTATACACCCGAACATCATCCCCCTAACCGATGGCATCGTCACGGCCATGGTCGTGATGACCGTCGCATGGCTCCTGATACGCGTGATAAACATCGGCGTGAATGAGTACCTAGTCCCCCTGGCGAGGAAGACTGACAGTTCGCTCGACGACCAGCTCATCCCCATATTCAGCAAGGGCCTGAAGGCGGTGGTGATAGTCCTCGGCCTCCTCGTCGTGCTGTCAAACTTCGGCATCGACATAACGGCCCTCGTCGCAGGCCTTGGAATCGGCGGCCTAGCGGTAGCATTGGCATCGAAGGACACGGTCGAGAACATGTTCGGCGCATTCGCGATACTCGTTGACAAGCCGTTCACTGTCCGGGACAGGATAATTGTGGACGGGGTGACCGGCGACGTCCTTGAAGTCGGCCTCAGGAGCACGAGGCTCCTGACCCTGGACAACACCGAGCTGTACATGCCCAACAGCAGGATAGCCATGAGCAAGATAGAAAACATTTCGCGCCCGAGCAGGCATCTTGCGGTGGTCGAGACCATATGCCTCACCTACGAGACTCCTCAGGCGAAGCTCAGGGAGGCGATTTCCATCGTCAAGGAGGTGCTGTCGAAGACCGACGGGGTGTACGGCGGCTACGCACCCACGGTGGCGTTCACGGACTTCGCCGATTCCAGCCTGAACGTGATGGTGAAATACTGGGTCAACGACTACCTGGACAAGGCGTTGGTCCTCGACCGCGTCAACCAAGAGGTTAAGGAGCGTTTCGAGAAGGCAGGAATCGAGTTCGCCTATCCGACGCAGAAGGTCATACTGTCGAAGTGAGCCAGGCACCTACCTCCTCGCCTGTATCCGGCCGGGAGATGGAGAGAAAAATTCGCCCTTCTCTATGAGGCTTTTCACGCACTCGTCGGTCTCCTCCCTTGGCACCCCCAGCCACTCCTCCTGTTCCTCGATGAAACTGAGGGTGACGGTGCCGTAGACCCCGACCAGGGCCGAGACCGATTCTTGGAGTTGGTTCCACATGGTGGTGCCTCGCTATTAGCTCTCTCGGCAGGATAAGCATAAAAATGTAAACAATGTTCAATTTTAGGCATTTCCCGGCTACAAATCCCCAAACAACGACCGCCAGGCAGCCGCGCAGGCAACTCATATATAATCGCCGTGGACTTAGTATTGTTCGATGAAGCGGCCTGACCTTGCGCCGAAGGACATGCAACTGGACCTCGCATACGTCAACGGCCTCCTCGGAGAGGGGCTCGAAGCCAAGGAGGTGAAGCGGCTCCTCGAGAAGATGCGCTACGGGGCCGAGATAAAGGCCGGCAAGATAACGGTGTCAATCCCCCCATACCGCGCCGACATCATGCACCCAATGGACCTGGTCGAGGACATAGCCATAGCCTACGGGTACATGGGATTCAAGCCGCAAGTGCCCAGGCTCTACTCGCTCGGGAAGGCGGACGCGCTCGAACTCTCAGTCGAGGACGTCAGGGACTGGCTCATCGGCATGCAGTTCACCGAAGTCATGAGCCTCATACTCACGAACAACAGGGACCTTTACGACCGGATGAACGCGCCGCGCGAGAGGCCGGTGGAGGCACTGAAGCCTGTGAGCGCCGAACAGGGCGTCGCAAGGACATGGCTCCTCCCGTCGCTGATGGTCGTCCTGGAGCGGAACAAGAGCCGGGAGTACCCGCAGAGGATATTCGAGGCCGGCGAGGCCCTCGACCCCGAAGGCAGGACGGAGACGAGGGTGGCTGGGGTCATAGCGCACGCCAGGACGAACTACAGCGAGATAAAGGCCGCCGTGGCCGGCCTCATGGCCAACCTCAAACTTGACGGGAAGGACGAGCCCTACGACCACCCCTCCTTCATCAATGGCCGCTCGGCCAGGAACAAGAACGGCTTCTGGGGGGAGGTCTCGCCCGAGGTGCTGTCGAACTTCGGCCTCGAGGTGCCTGTGACAGCGTTCGAACTGAAACTCGACTGACGATGGATTCGCACACAGAGTACCGGCTCAAGAAGCTCATCCGGGAGCTTGAAGGCATATCCGGCAGGCACACGGAGCTCATATCGGTGTACGTCCCGGCCGGCTACAACCTGATAAACGTCATGAACCAGCTTGCGAGCGAGCAGGGGACCGCCACGAACATAAAGAGCACGGGGACCAGGAAGAACGTCGTGGACGCCCTGGAGCGGACCATACAGCACCTGCGCCTCTACAAGCAGACGCCGAAGAACGGGCTCGTCGTCTTCTGCGGCAACACGAGCGAGCGCGAGGGCCTGTCCGACATAAAGGTGTGGGGCATAGAGCCCCCGGAGCCGATAGCCATCCGCCTCTACCGCTGCGACAAGCAGTTCATACTCGACCCCCTCAAGGACCTCGTCAAGCCCAAGGACGTCTACGGCCTCATAGCCCTCGACAACAAGATGGCGACCATCGCTACCCTCAAGGGCGACCGGTACGTCATACACAAGAAGATCACCTCCGGCTACAGCGGCAAACACAGGGCGGGCGGCCAGTCCGCCCACAGGTTCGAGCGCCTCATCAGGGAGGAGTCCCACAACATGAAGAAGCGCATAGGCGAGGCCGCGAACGACGTCTTCCTCCCCCACGTCAAGGACCTTCGGGGCATAATCATCGGCGGCCCGGCCGCGACCAAGGAGGCGTTCGTCGACGGCGAATACATGAACCACGAGCTCAGGAAGAAGGTGATAGCGGTCAAGGACACCACATACACGGACGAGTCCGGCATAAGGGAGCTCATCAACGCGAGCGCGGACGACCTGAAGGAGGTGGAGATGATCCGCCAGAAGGTGTGGTTCCAAAGGTTCATGAGAAGCCTCATCGAGGACGGCCTCGCAGCATACGGCCCCGACCTCGTGCGCGCGGTGGACATCAACGCGGTCGACGTCCTCCTCCTGTCCGAGAAACTGGACGAACGGGAGCTCGAAACCCTCTATGATAAGGCCCAGGCCTCCGGCGCCAGGGTGGAGATACTCTCAGACGAGTTCGAGGAGGGGGTCCAGCTCTGGAACACCTTCAAGGGGAAGGCGGCGATACTGCGCTACAGGATTTAGGCGGCCTGTCCCTCAGGAGCGCCGCCCACCATACCGCGCTCAACGCCGAGATTGCCGCGGAGTTGAGGGCCATGAAGAGGAACATCAGCATCCCGGAGACCACGGCCCCCACATA
>JBFYKH010000056.1:0-30233 GCA_041306075.1 Candidatus Altarchaeota archaeon | reverse complement strand
TCGGAAATACGGAGGCCGAGATATGCCTGTATCTGGAAACATAATAGGTGTTTCGGGTTGTCGATTACTGAGAAGAACTTGTCGAGTTCCTCGTCTGAGAATCCTCGGTTGAGTCCCTTGCTCCAGATTCGCTTATGCTTGTCTCGTAACTTCTGAATCCTCTCGTCCTTGAGCTCGTCATTCAGGTTTTTCGCCCCGATGGGGATTCGAACCCCAGTCCCACGCTCGACAAGCGTAGATGATAGGCCGCTACACTATCGGGGCATGTTGTTGTTTGGTTTGTTGGTTTATCCTGCCTTTGGAGGCATTCATTTCTAGTGGATTTGATGAAAGTTTGTTTAGGCTTCTCGAGTGTTTGTATTAGGGGTTGCTGGTTTATAAGGGTTTGTATTGGGGGTTATATTCTTGCCGTTCCAGTATTGTTTTGGGCATTATGGCTTTGCGGGAGCGGGGCGGCCTGGGCGGGGGGGAGTTGCCTCAGCCCGGGGAGTATGGGGGCGGCCTCAGGGCGAGGGTGTATGCTAGTCTGCTTGAGGGTTTCGGCGATGCTGTGCGGGTGGAGGCCGGGGATAGGCCGGTGTTTGACATGGACCCGCAAGGCCATCTCATCAGCGTGAACGCGGAGTATGGGGCTGTCCGGGCGTTCTGCGACGCCGTCTTGGAGCGTGGGGCGGACGTAGTCTACCCTGCGCCTGAGGTCGAGACCCCGGACGTGTTGAGGAATCTGGCGGGGAAGTTCAGGTACTATAGGGGGTTGTTGTCCCGGAAAAAGCATCTGACGAGGCCGGTGTACTCCGTCCACCGGGAGTTCTTCGACGAGGACGGCGGCGTCGCGGAAGCCTTCGTGCTCGCCCCCGGCGGCGATTTAACCCAGGTTGTGGCTAGCATGCACGGGGGCAGGGTCGTGAAGCATATGGTGTCCGCCAACCGGGGCGGCGACATAGTCTTCAGGATGGTTTAGGGCGTCCTCTCCAGCGTGATTAAGTTCACTTCCGGCTTCACCATGAACCTTACCGGCGCGAAGACGGTGCCGACGCCTTTCGAGACGATTACCTCGGTGCCGTTCACCGTGTAGCGGCCTGATGTCATCGTCTGCCTCAGCCTCCCCGGCAGGTAAGGGGACAGGAGCCTCCCAGGCAGTATCTGGCCGCCGTGGGTGTGGCCGCTGAGCATCAGGTCTATACTCGCGGTGTCGGCTTCCTCGATTGCCCGGGGGTTGTGGGAGAGGAGTATGACGTAGTCGCCGTCCGAGGCGTCTTCCGTGGCGGCTTCGACGTCGGCGGTTTCGGTCCAGAGGTCTCCTACTCCGCCGACCCAGACTCCGGGCGCGACGCGGGCCCCCCTGTTGTCGAGGACGGTCATCCCCGCCCCCAAGAGCGCTTTGACGGTCTTGTCCTTGTCGGCCCAGTTGTCGTGGTTGCCGAGTACGGCGTAAACCCCGAAGGGGGCGCGGAGGCGGCCGAGTTCGCCAACGCATGATTGGATGTTTCCGCCGTCTCCGGTGACGTAGTCTCCGCCGAGGAATATGAGGTCCGGCTCCAGGCTCATTATCCTGTCGACGAGGCCCCGGACCCTCCCCGTCGAATAGAAGACGCCGCAGTGTATGTCGGACGCGTATGCGATTCTTTTGCCGCTGAAGCCCTCGGGCACGCCGGGGCTTGCGACCGTCGTCTCGTTCACTGTGAGGAGGAAGGGCTCCCATAGGGCGTAGGCTAAGGCTGCCAATGCGGCCAGCAGCAGGTATACGGCCTTCATGCTGGGGATATTACTGTATTCCGGAATTTAACCGGATACTGTATATCCATTATGTTATGGCGTCCGAGGTCGCTGTCGTCAGGTGCGGCTCATACGACGAGCCGGAGGTGGAGGCCCAGGTCAAACGGCTCCTGGATTTGCTCGGCGGCATCGGCTGTTACGTTAAGCCTGGCGACCGGGTCCTCCTCAAGCCTAATCTCCTGTCCGCCTCAGACCCTGCGAGGGCCATCACCACCCACCCTCTTGTGTTGAAGGCGGTCGTCAAGGCCGTCCAGGCTGCGGGCGGCAGGCCGTTGATTGCCGACAGTCCGGGGGGCCCGTTCAACAGGGGGTCTCTGGAGACCGCGTACGCGAGGTCGGGGTTCAAGGCCGTGGCCGAGGAGACGGGCGCAAAGTTGAATTATAACACGGGCTCGAAGGTCGCCCATTTCCCGGATGGCGTGTTGTTGAAGCGCATCGACCTCCTCGCCGTCCTCGACGAGGTGGACGCAGTCATCACATTGCCGAAGATGAAGACGCACATGCTCACCACCGCCACGGGGGCGGTGAAAATCAACTTCGGCCTGGTTCCGGGCCTCACGAAGCCGGCCTACCACCTGAAGTTCCAGTCCCGCGACTTGTTCGCCGACATGCTGTTGGACGTGCTCGCCTGCGTGAAGCCTCGGCTCGCGCTGATGGACGCGGTCGTGGGCCTCGAAGGCGACGGCCCCGGCAGCCACGGGAGGCCGAGGAGGACGGGGCTCCTCATGGCGAGCGCGGATAGCGTGGCGTTGGACGTGGCCGAGGCGGACGTGATGGGCATCGTGCCGACTGAGGTTTCAACCACTGCCCGGGCGGTTCTGAGGGGGCTCACGTCAGGGAAGGCGTCCGACCTGAAGGTTTTAGGGGAAAGGCTAGCCGACGTGCGTGTCGGCTACAGGAAGCCGTCGGGTAGGAAGGGCTTGCTCGGCGCGTTCATGGGCTCGAAGGCGGTTAACCGGGTCATGCTGGATTTGGCGCTGCCTTACCCGGTCGCCAACGAAAAGTGCGTCCGCTGCGGCGTGTGCAGGCAGAGCTGTCCGGCCGGCGCCATAACGATAACCGACCGGGCCCGCATGGACCGGGCCAAGTGCATCCGCTGCTACTGCTGCCATGAGCTGTGCCCCCACAAGGCCATCGACCTGAAGCGGATCCTCGGGTTTCCGGGCGTCTGAGGCGTTATAAACCGGACGGTTAAATATCTTCCTGATGTCCCTAGGTGCGGGAGGGCCTGATGATGAAGCGTGAATGGCTTGTCGAGCGTCTTACTGAGGCTGTCACGACCGAGGAGGTCGACGTCCTCAGCAATCTGAACGACCTCGAGGAGGCGATATTGTCCTCAGGGTTGGAAGTCCCGGTGAAGGAGAGCCTCCTCCAGGGGGTCTGGCGTCTTAGGGACGATTCGGTCAGGCATGCGAAGGCTTTCGCCGGGATGCTCCAGGAGGCGGTTAAGGGGTAGCATGATGGAGTTTAGGGACCAGATTCTTGCGCTTCTTGAGAGGCAGAAGTCGGCGGAGGAGCGGGCCCGGGACCTTTACCTCGGATTCGTCAACCAGGTGGAGGACGGCGGGATGAGGAAGGACATCCTCGCGATAATAGGCGATGAGGCGTCCCACGTCGTCGTCGTGGAGTCGATGATAAACACGGTGAGGCGGCATGGGAAGGCGGCTGCCCCCGCCGGCCGGGCCGGGGCGTCCGGCGTGCCGGCGGATGTTATCAGGGACTGCAACGCAATCCTCCTCGTCACCCCGGTCGACCGCTACGTCGGGGACATCATCGGCTCGGTCAAGAATGCGGGGCGTAAGTTGGTGTACGTCTCCTACAACAAGCTTCCCCTCCACACGAAGAAGGTGCTCCAGGACCACGGAATCGGCCTCGGGGGGGTGTTCTTCATAGACTGCGTGGAGGCGAAGGCGGGGGACGACGTCGCCGTGAGCCCGACGGACCTCACCGGCCTGTCCATCCTGGTTTCGCAGGTCGTTGGGGGGCTGGGCAGCCCCCTCGTGGTTGTCGACACGCTGTCGGGGTTCTCCACCTACCATAGCGTCAACGTCATCAGCCGTTTCGTCGCATCCATGAACGACGCCGCCCGCGGGAAAGGCTATGTCATCCTGTGGGTGGGCATCGACGGGCCTGAGGAGGAGGAGTTGAACACGAAGGTCTCGCAGCTTTGCGACGAAACCGTCCGTCCCCGCGCATAGCCGTTTGATATGGAAACAAGGGTGTTGAGGGTCGGCCGCCGCCGTCCGGGGGTGGCGGCTGTGGCGGCGGCTGCGCGCGTCATCAGGCGGGGGGGCGTCGTAGCCTTCCCGACAGAGACTGTTTACGGCCTCGGCGCCGATGCATTCAACGGCAGGGCCGTCAGGGGGGTGTATAGGGCGAAGGGGAGGCCCAAGGATAATCCTATGATAGTCCACATCGCGGATTCGGAGGGACTATGTCTCTTGTCCGACTGCGTCCCGGAGTCTGCTTTGAGGGCTGCGGGGCGTTTCTGGCCCGGGCCGCTCACTATCGTCGTCGGGAAGTCCGCGCGGGTCCCCTCCGCCGTCACCGGGGGGCTCGGGACCGTGGCTGTGAGGATGCCGGACCATCCGGTCGCTTTGGCTTTGATACGGGCCGCCGGCACTCCCATCGCCGCCCCGAGCGCGAACCTCTCCGGGAGGCCGTCTCCGACTTCGGCGTCGCATGTGCTCGCCGATTTGGGTGGCAGGATTCCGCTGATACTCGACGGCGGCGAGACGGACATAGGCCTGGAGTCGACGGTCGTTGATTTCACGGGGAAGAGGCCGGTCATACTCAGGCCCGGGAAGATAACCGCCGGGATGCTGGCGGAGGCCGTCGGCGGTGCGGTCTCGCACGGTGGCGGCCGCGGGGAGGCTAGGTCTCCGGGGATGAGGTACCGGCACTATAGTCCGGCGGCGGAGGTCGTCGTCGTGGCCGGCCCGGCCGGGAGGGTTCGCGCGAGGATGAGGCGGCTTGTCGCGTCGCTTCGGGGGCGTTCAGTGGCGACATTAGGCACTACACGCTACGGCGCGGACCTGACGTTCGTCCACCGCACCCCGGAGGAGCTGGCGCGGAGGCTCTACCGGCGGTTCAGGGAGGCGGACCAGGCGGGAGCCGACACGATACTGGTCGAGGCTCCCCCGGAGGATGGGATTGGCCGGGCGGTCATGAACCGGCTCGGGAAGGCGGCGTCGAGGACCGTTAGGGCATGAGGGTTCGGCCGGGGCCGAAGCAAACGCGCCTGGTTCTTAAACCGGGTCGGCAATCCTTTAACATGGAAACGAAGCATCTCATTTATGCGGCGGCGGGAGCGGCCGTGGTCTTCGCGCTAGTCTTTGGCGGGGCCGTCGCCTACCTCCTGTTCTTCAGGGCTCCGGTATTGGGCGGCGACTGCGGCACGGTGAGTCCCGGCTTCAGGGACGAATGCTGCGCGAACCGGAACGCCGGTAACCCGCAGATAATGTGCGTGGGCCGGTGGTTGTACGATTCCGGGGCGGGCTGCTCGTACCGGTGCGACGGCGACGAGCCCCCCGTAGCCTGCACGATGGAGGCTAAGCTCTGCCCGGACGGGAGCGCGGTCGGGAGGAATGCAGGCAACAACTGCGAATTCGACCCGTGCCCGGATGGAGGCGGCCAAGAGGCTTCATCCCACGTGTGCACCGACTCTGAGAAGGTCAACGTCGCGTGCACTATGGACTATAACCCCGTCTGCGGCAGCGACGGCATGACCTACGGGAACGGCTGCGGCGCATGCGCGGCGAAGGCGGATTCATGGACTTTCGGGGAATGTCAGGAGCGTCCGATAGGCGGCGACCTGGACTCCCACGGCTGCCTCATAGCGGCCGGCTACTCGTGGAACGGGTCCGCAGGATTGTGTATGCGCTCATGGAGCGGGGAGGTCCAGGACGTTTCGACCGGCGGGTTATGCGGTGACTGCCCGCAATACTCTCCGCCGGCCCCCGGTTGGTGTTCGGACGGGACGCCCGTCCCGGTTCCTGACGACGGATGCGGCTGCCATCGCCCCCCACGGTGCGTGAAGGTGGGGGATGGAGTCCTCGCAGGGCAAGTATCTATCGGCCCATTATGTCCTGTGGAGAGGATTCCCCCGGAGCCCCGTTGCCAGCCGACGGGGGAGACCTATGCTGCTCATAAGCTCATCGTCTACGGCCTAGACAGTTCAGGGGCGGAGTACGTGGCAGGCGAGTTCATAGGCGGGGCGGGCGGGGACTACAGCATCAGTCTGCCTGCGGGTGAATATGTCGTCCGCACTGAGAATGTGGGCCGGATCGGATCGTTCGAGGCTGCGGTATCTGTCCTGGCAGGTGAAACCGCGCAATTGGACGTGGACATAGACACCGGGATACGGTAGCTGTCAGATTTCCCGGTCGGTGACGTCCTCCAGGTCGCCTCCGGCTCCGGCGACTTCCAGGACCTTGTCGAGGCTGACTGTCCTGGGGTCGTAGATGACGTACCCCGTGTCCTGGCCGAAGGAGAGGCTCCTTGATTTCACGCCGGGGGTTTCCATGACGAGCTTGTTGACGGCTGGCACGCAGCTTGGGCACAGCCATGCGACGTGGAACTCCGCCATCCTGTATCCTTTGTCCCTGAACCTGTCGAGGTAGGGGTTCTGCCTGAGGGTAGTGGTCGTCGGCGCCGGCGCCTCCAGCCCTATGTCCCGGACGTCGAGTATTGCGGTCAGGCTGCCGCAGTCCGCGAGGTCCTCGTTCAGGGTGTTCCTTCCGCATCTTACCGCGAGCCTGTATTCGCCGGCGACCTCCGAGTACGGCTCCACCGCGCCTTCGCCCCGGGCGTACGCAAAGTCGGCGGGGATTGGTTCCGCGCCGTCGCAGCCTAATGCGAACTTCGGCCGGGGGTCCCCGCCCCAGGTCAGGTTGTCTCTTGTCGAGTTCAGCCTCGCGTAGACTGTGTTCATCTTCCCGAGGACGGTGTCCCTGCACTTGTCGACCCTGAACGTCTCGAACTCGAGCGCGGTCCCTAGCGTCGTAGTGGTCGGCTGGACGGTCGTCGTCGGCGGGAGCGTGGTCGAGGGCTCGTCGGGCGGGGGAGGCGCCGTAGTGGACGTCGCCGCCATGGTGGTGGTCGTGGCGGCGGAAGAGGTTGTCGTCGCGGCCTCCCGGGCCGGCTTAGCGGTGGACGCCTCGTAGGCCATTATCAGGCCTGCTGCGAGCATCATCGCGGCCATGAAGAATATGAAGAGCTTGTCCATGGAAGGATATGATTGGGGTGCGGCGGCTATTATACCGGCCGGTTACCGGAAGGTATGCGGCCTAGAAGTAGAGGTCTCTCTCCCCGTCCTCGACCCGTTTCAGCCTGCGCTCCGTCTCGGCGCGGACGTCGTCATCCTTTATCTCGGCGAGGTACTTGGCTATCAGAGCTTCCCCGAGCCTCCTGTTCTCGGCCGAGGCGTAGTCCATGAGGTATTCCTTGAAGGTGAGTATCGCGTTCGGCCTGCAGAGCTTGTTTATGTCCCCCGGCTTAGCCAGGTCCATGAAGTCCTTTCCCGTGCGGCCCATCCTGTAGCATGCGGTGCAGAAGCTGGGGAGTAGCCCCTGCCGCATAATACCTGACAGGACTTCCTCGACGGTCCGCTCGTCGGCGACCCGGAACTGGGTGTCCTCCTGCGGCTTCCCGTAGCCCCCCGGCGACGTCCTCGACGCAGCCGACGTCTGCGATATCCCGATTTCGAACGCTTTCTTCCGGATCTCCGCCCTCTCCCTCGTGGATATTATCATCCCGGTGTATGGGACCGCCATCCTCAGTATCGCTATTATCCTGAGGAGCTCGTCCTCGGACACGGGCTTCGGGGGCTTCGCCCATCCGACGGTGTTCGCAGGCTGCCAGCGGGGCACCGAGAACGTGTGTGGGCCGACGCCGTACCTCCCGTCCAGGTACCTGGCGTGGGAGACGAGGCCTAGGACGTCGTAGCGCCAGTCGGAGAGGCCGAAGAGGGCGCCTAGGCCGACGTCGTCTATGCCGGCTTCGAAGGCGCGGTCGTGTGCGAAGAGCTGCCGTTCGTAGTCGGCCTTCGGGCCCTTGTGCATCCTCGCGTAGGTCTCCCTGTGGTAGGTCTCCTGGAAGAGCTGGTATGTGCCTATCCCGGCGGCCTTGAGTTTCCTGTAGTCTTCGACGGTGGTGGCGGCTATGTTGACGTTGACCCTCCTTATCTCCCCCTTACCGGACTTGGTCGCGTACACGGTCCTGATGACGTCGACGACGTAGTCTATCGGGTTCTCTCCGGGGTGTTCGCCGAACTCGAGGAGGAGCCTCTTGTGGCCCATGTCCTCGAGCACCTTCACCTGCTCCGCCACCTCCTCGAGCGTGAGCCGCTTCCTATGGCCCTTGTTGCTTGAGTGGAATCCGCAGTAGCTGCAGTCGTTGACGCAGTGGTTGGATATGTAGAGGGGTGCGAAGAAGACGACCCTTTCCCCGTATATCTCCCTCTTGATTTTCGCTGCGACGGCCTTCATCCCTTCGATTTGCGCTGGGTCGGCGGCGTTCACCAGGGCCGCGACGTCCCCGAGCCCGAGGCCCTTCTTGAGGGCCGCCTTCGCGAGTATGTCCTCGACTTCGGCGGCGCCCGGGCTCTCCCTTTCCCTGAGGAGCCGGTTCAGTTCCTCATCGTCGACGACGTCGGCCGCGTCAGGCACCGGCTTTCACCCCGAGGTCGGTGGGCGCGCGCCCGAGAGAGTAGAGGAGGTCGAGGGTCCCGCGTATGTCTGCGGCGACGTCGGACTGCCTCGCGTGGCCGGGGTAGATGCTGTAACTCATCCTGTACTTCGCGGGCGTCACGTTTATCATGAGGGAGTTAGCGCCTGCCATGAGGCCCCTGCGCCTGCCTTCGCCGTCGAGGGTCTCGAGCGCGGTGGTCACGAGTATCTTCGCCTCCCTGTCGTTGAGCCTGTCGGCGGCGATGGCGTTCAGGACCCTCCTGAGCGGCGGCTTCGGGCATTCCCAGAGCGGCGTGTCCGGGTGGGGTATGAGGGGGCCGAACGAGTGCATCTCCGCCTTCAGGGTCTTAGCTAGCGTGATGTCTCCCGCTATGTCCAGGTCGGTCTGGCCGGGGAGGCCTATGAGGGAGCCGGTGGCGACGACGTAGCCGAGTTCGACGGCGTCCCGTATCGCCCGGAGCCTTTCGTCCAGGGACGCCTTAAGCCCCTTGTGGAGTTGCGCGTAGAGCTTCGGGTTAGATGTCTCGAACCTTATGAGGGCGCCTCTGGCGCCCGCCTCGTACATCCTCCGGTAGCATTCCCTGGTCCTTGTGCCAACGCTCATGATTATCAGTGCCGGGCACTTCTCCCTGACCTTGCTCACCGCCTCGGCGAGCATGTCATCCGTGCATCCCGGGTCGTCGCCGGATTGCAGGACGAGCGCCCTGAAGCCGTGGACGTTGACGGCCTCCAGGGCGGCCTCGGCTATCTCGTCGACGGTCATCCTGTACCTTTCCGGCTTCTTGTTCTCATCCCTTATCCCGCAGTATCCGCAGTCGCTGGCGCAGTAGTTCGAGAACTCTATTATCCCGTGGACGCAGCATGAGTTCCCGAGGGCGGCCTTCCTCGTCCTGTTGGCTGCGAGGGCGAGGTATTCCGCGTCCGGGCCTTCGGCCGACAACATGGCGGCTATGTCGCCCACCTGGAGTCCTCCGCTTATCTCGGCCTTGCCGACGAGTTTCGCGAACTCCGCGGCGGCCTTCGGTTTCGCGTCCCCGGACTTCGCCTCGTCGACGCCCTTCAGCCTGAAGAACAGCTCCTTCCAGACGTCGAGTATCTCCCTGGCCTCGTCCCCGGGTATCCTCTGGACTATGAAGCCGCCCTGCGCGTAGACGTATTCCCCGGGGGCGAGGCCTTCGAACTCGTTGACGACGGTCCTGTGTTCCCCGTAGTAGTCCACGACGGCCGTCCTACCCATTGTTTCGACGACGCGGCCGGGTATGGAATAGCACATCGGTTTAAACTAAAGGCGGGGCCGCATATAAGGGGGTGGGCTCTGCCACGGGATGGGGGCTGCCTCCAAGGCCAGGCCCCTTTGCGCATTAAGGAGTTGGCGGCGTTCTTATATTCCCAGCGGATAGATAATCTAACATGGGGGACGCCGAGAAGGCCAGGATTGAGTCGGAGTTCAAGGACATGGAGACCATGATGAAGGGGCTCCTTGAGACCTCCCTGGACCACATATTCACAGTCAACCGCGGCCTCCTGGTCCTGTATTACAACCGTCCCCTGCCCGGGATAACAGTCACGCGCCTCTTCGGCATCGAGGCGTTCGACCTGATTCCTTCCGCGTACCATGACAAGCTCAGGGACGTCGTCGAGGACGTGTTCAAGTCCAGCCAGCCGAAGACCTTCGAGATGGGGCTGCCGGCGGCGGAGAACGCGAACGTCTGGTATGCGGTGCGGGTCTCCCCGGTCCGGGACGGCGACAACACCGTCGCGGCCATAATAGTGGCGTCGGACGTGACGAAGCCTAAGCGGCTGCAGGAGGAGGTGGACCAGATGAGGCCCGTCCTCCAGGCCGGCAAGAAGGAGGACCTCGTCAAGGACCTGGCGAGGGCTAGGACGCAGGTCCAGGAGCTGCAGGGCAAGGTCAACGCGTCCGGCGACCAGCTGAAGAAGGCGGAGTCGGAGTCTAACAAGCTCAGGCAGCAGGTGCAGAACCTGACGGCGCAGAACACGGACCTGCAGGGGCAGGCCAAGAAGCTCTCGGAGTCGGCGTCCAAGCTCAGGCAGTTCGAGCAGGATTACCCGTCCGCGAAGTCGAAGGCGGATTCGCTCGAGAAGCAGATTGAGCAGCTCAAGGCGAACTACAAGGTCCTCGAGGACGAGAACCTGAAGATGCGCTGGGGGGTTAAGGAGAACGCCGGGGCGGCGGACGAGGTCAAGGCGTTGAAGCTGGAGAACGCCCGCCTCCAGTCGGAGTTCCAAGCGGCGAAGGAGTCGTCCGCCTCCTCGAACCAGCAGGCGTTGACGCTCCAGAAGCAGAATGCGGAATTCCAGAACCAGGTCAGGCAGCTCTCGGCGGAGAACGCGAGGCTTGCGAAGGGCGAGGCGGAGGCCGAGTCCCTCAGGCAGGAGATGCCGGTGGTGAAGAAGCAGAACGCGGAGCTCATGGCCCTCCTCAAGGAGGCAGAGGAAGCGCGAAGCCGGCTTAAGCCGCTGACGGAGGAGGCTGCCGGCCTCAAGAGGCAGGTCCTCGCGCTCTCGGAGGAGAATTCCAGGATGGCGCAGGCCAGCCGCGACGCTACGACGCTGAGGCAGCAGGTCAAGGACCTGTCGGCCCAGAACGACGAATTGCAGGCTCAGTCCAAGAGGCTGTATCAGGACGCCGCCAGGGCGAAGGAGGCGGAGGCGCAGCTGGCGGGGTCCCTGAAGGAGAACGCCGCGTTGAAGGCCGAGGCGTCTCGCCTCCAGGGCGTCGCCGCGGTCCTAGAGCAGGCGAGGGAGGAGGTCGCCTCCCTGAAGGCCGAGTGCGATAGGCTGCGGAAGGCGGCCGAGGGTGCGGGGCAGCTTGCGGCTTCGAACCAGTCCCTGAAGGAGGAGTGCGCGAGGCTGAAGGGTGAGAACCAGGGGCTCCTGGTGTACAAGGCGGACGCGCAGGAGGCGAAGGCCGAGGCGGCCAGGCTGGCTAAGGAGAGGGAGGGTCTGCAGCGCGCTCGGGACGAGCTGAAGGCCGTCCAGGAGGAGAACGTGCGGCTCAGCAACGACAACGCCCGGCTGGCGGAGGAGTCCAGGAAGCCCCGGGAGGACGAGGAGAAGGCCGCACTAAGGGTGAAGGTGTCGGAGCTTCAGGCCAGGCTGTCGCGGGTGTCGGAGGAGTTCACAGCCGAGGAGTCGAAGCTGAAGTCGGTGAGGGACGAGGAGTGGAGGCTCATCAAGCACATCGAGTCGATGAAGAAGAAGTCGGCGGAGCAGGAGGCGGAGCTGGACAAGGTGAAGCGGGAGGAGGAGTCCGTGCTCAGGGAGGACAAGAAGATTCTGTCGGACCTCGAGTCCCTCGTGAAGGCGAGGCTCGGGGAGCTGGACCGCGGGCCAGAGCCTAAGCCCAAGGGCGGCGAAGGGAAGGGGGATGGCGGCTGATACGCGCCTAGTGTTCCTGTCGGCCGCGGCCGTTCTGGCGGTCGTCCTGTCCTCGGGCTGCCAGAGGGAGGAGGAGGTCGACTGCAACACGTTCCTGGACGCGAAACTAAGGGGCGAGTGCGTCTACAACCGGAGCATGTCCCTCCTGAATCCCGCGTACTGCAAGGACATACCGACTCCGGCGCTGAGGGCCAAGTGCATCGACGACGTGTCGGTGAAGCTCGACAACGACATGTACTGCATGGGCCACGACAGATTGTCCTCGCAGGAGAAGTGCGAGCAGAAGGTCGCGGACGCCAGGAGGCTCAGGCGCCAGGCTGCCGAAGGAAGCTCCTCTTCCTCCTGATTCGCTGGTATCGTCCGCTGAACCTGTGGGCTTCGTCGCGGACCCCCCTCAGGAGGAGGAGTCCGGGATGGTCTTTCGGGAGCCTGACGGGCTCCCTCCGCGACGGCATGTACAGCTCCTCGTTCTCCTTCGCGAGGGCGAGGACCGTCACGCCCGGGGGGATGTGGGGCGCGCAGGCAGAAAGCTGCATCCTCCCCCCGTCCAAGAGGACGATATCGGGAGTCGGCCACTCGTCATGGCCGAAGCGCCTTTCGACGGCCTCGGCGAGGCTTCTTGCGTCGTCCTGTCCTGGGCGGCGTATCCTGAACGTCCTGTACTCCCGTTTGTCTGGGGCGCCGTCCGCGTAGACGACCATGCCTGCGACGATGCCTTTGCCGCCGAGGTTGCTGACGTCGTAGCCTTCTATACGCCTCGGGGGCCGAGGGAGCCTGAGGAGCCTCACCAATGCGTCGAGGGGCTTCGGGGCCTCTTCCAGGAGCCGGTCCTGTTCGAGCTGGTGGAGGCTGTTCTCGACCGCAATTTCCGCGAGCTTCCTCTTCGCGCCCCTGAACGCGGCCTCCACCCGCACCTTGTGTCCGAGGGCCGCCAGTGCGGCTTCGAGTATCCTCCTGTCCGCCGGCTCTGCGGAGGCTACTATGAGTTTGGGGGTGATGTCGGCGGCGGCGTAGTGCTGTTTGATGAACGCCTTCATGGACTCGGACGGGCTGTCCGCGTACTCGCCTTTGAGGGGGTGGTGGAGGACGGCGGCGACCTTGTGTTCCCTCACCTTCAATTGGGTGACGTTCGCCCTCCCGTCCATGTACGCGTATCCGAGGACGTCCATGTCCGGGAGCCCGGCTGAGGACAGGCCCTGTCTCTTGTCGAGGCTGTCGAGAGCCCTCAGGGTGTCCCTTAGTTCTGCCGCCTCCTCGTACTCCAGCTTCCCCGAGTGCGCCCGTATCCTCCCGGCGAGCTCCCTCCTGAGGCTTTTGTTGTCTCCCCCCAGGAACCGGCAGGCGCGTTCGACCCTCCCCCTGTATTCATCCTCGCTTATGGGCCCGCACGGGGCGGCGCACCTGCCCATCCTGTACTGTATGCACGGCCTCTTTATCCCCCTCAAGTCGTGCCTGCATCTCCTGAGCCCGAAGAGTCCGCCGACGAGGCTTATCACCCGCCTCACCGCCTGGGCGTCCGTGTACGGGCCGTAGTATTTTGAGCCGTCGAGGACCACCCTCCTGACGACGTCAATCCTCGGGTGCTTCTCAGACGCGGTCACCCTTATGTACGGGTACCTTTTGTCGTCGCGGAGCCGTACGTTGTATCTGGGCTGGTTCTGTTTCACCAGCGCGTCCTCTAGTATGAGCGCCTCCTCCTCTGAGCCGGTGACGACGGTCTCGATTTTGGAGGCGGCGCCGACGAGCTTGAGCGTCTTCGGGTCTTCGGCCCTCAGGTAGCTCCTCAGCCTGTCCCGGAGGCTCCCGGCCTTGCCGACGTAGAGCATCCTGCCGAGCGGGTCCTTCCAGACGTAGACTCCCGGCTTGTCAGGGGCGTTCCCTATCGCGGATGCCAATCTGTCGTCCATGGCCGTCACATCAGCCCGTTTCCGCCTTCGCCCCGCCCTCCGGCGATCCCGCTCTTCAGTTCCGGCAGCGGGGGCTCGCGGCGCACGCGCCTGTCGAAGAAGCCAACGATGTCCTGCCATGCGCCCTCGTAGGTGACCGTCGTCCTTGAGCCGCCGAAGTCGCCGGGCACGGTCTCCTTGAGCTTCAAGCCGATTTTTTCCAGGAATCTCCTGCTGTCCTGGTTGCCCTCCCACGTCTTCGCCCAGACCCTCAGTATGTCCCTGTCCCTTTCGGCGTCGACCATGGCCTCGCACATCCGGTACAGCGCCACCGCCCCGCTCCTCGGCTCCCTGACGCCGGCCGCGCAGAGGTACATGGTGTCGAGGCGGTCTCCCTCGAACCTGTAGCTGAAGAGCCCCTCCACCCTCCCGTCCTTCTCGTACAGGAGCACCTTCCCCCTGCCTTCGGCTAGCATGTAGTCGAGGTAGCCTTCTATGCTGCCTCTCCTCTTAGGGCTGGACAGGGGCGGCAGGAACCGCTCGTCTATCTCCCTGAGGAATCCGAGGACGGCCTTCCTGTCGCCGTCGCCCATGAACCTGACCGTCCTGCCCTCAGACTCCCCGCCGCCGGCCGTACGGCTCCTCTGCATGGTATCAACTGGGGCGTCAGAGTACTTAAACGTCCTGCCGTAACCGGACGAGCCGCATCCTGCCCTGGGAGGCGGATGCCGCCATGTAGCCGTTGGCGAGGGCGGCCTCTATGAGCGGGTAGTCGGCGGCGTCGACTGATATGGCCGGCTGCTTCCCATCGAGCTCGGATTTCCTGTCCACGGCTTTGGCGTCGGCGCTCTCGCGCCTCAGGCTCGCGGAGAGCCCCTCCTCGAACCGCATGTGCAGTCTGCTGACTCCGGACTCCAGGACGTTGACGTACGCCCTCACGCCTGCGTAGCCGGATTTGAACGCGGCTTCCAGGCCTTCGGCGTCGTCCATCTGGTGCGTGTACTCCACGCGCTTGAAGCCGTTCTTGTGCGCGTATATCCTGGCGCTTTCCAGCAGGGCGGGGAGGTCCCCGGCTTCGGCGATGACGGAGTGCAGGTAGAGCAGCCCTCCCCCGTCGCACATCATGCCTGCGAAGCCGGTCAAATCCCCGTCCTCCCTCACCATGAGCGGGAAGCCTGCGTAGGCGATGATGCGCAGGAGGATATAATCCAGTTCCCCCCGGCCCGTGTCGCGCGCGAGCTTCATGACGCCTCCGAGGTCTTCGGCGGTCCTCACGGGCTCGAACCCGCCATCCTCCCGGCAGCCGCCTTCTGCCGCGGCGGAGAAAACGTCGTCCCCTGTAATCCTCTCCAGTATGAGCAGGTCGTCTTCGCCGCCGGACTGGACGCAGTCGACTATCCGGTATCCTGTGTCCATGGCCTCCCCGAGGGCCCGGGCGTCGGAAGCGGCGACGGATAGTCGTTCCCCGAGGCCCTTGCCTTCAACCTCCGCCCCGTCCAGCCTCTTCTCGAAGAAGATTATCGGGCTCCCGTCGCCGTAGGTCTCACTCACGAAGCGCATGCCGACGTATCCCCTGTCAAGGAGGTACCGGAAGTTGTAGATGAGGCTCGTGGAGCGGCCGGTCCAGATTATCCTGCCGCCGGCCCGCTCCTCCGCGGCGTTGAGGAGCATGGAGCCGACGCCGAGGCCCCTGTATCCCCTGGCGACGCTGTACGAGTGTATCACGGAGTTGCCGCGCATGTCCCTGAGTATGAGCACCGTGCCTGCGAGGGCGCCTCCCCCGTCGGCCACGGCGAGGAGCCTGCCTATCCGCGTAAGCTCAAGGAGCGACTCGGGGGCTAGGGCGGAGCCGGCGCCGTATGTGCCGGTGATGAGCCTCCAGGCCCGCCTGACGTCCTGGTCTCCTGCGAGCTCGACCGCCTTCAGGCCGCCCGGCGCGGCTCCCCCCTTCAGGTCGCCTCTTCGGAGCCCGTATCTCCTGCAGGCGTGGTCCATCGCCCTCTCATAGCTTCCCGCCTCGTACACGAGCCGTTTCACGAGCTCGGTGGCGAGCATCGACTCCGCGACGGCGTCAGCCGCCTCGTTGGTTAGCCGGTAGTTTGCGAGCGCGAAGGCGCGTTCGCGCGTCTCCTTGAACTCCCGGTCGTATTCGGGTATCCTCCCCTTCAGTTTGGCAAGCAGCCTCGCCGGGTCTATGCCCGTCAGCTCGGACAGGCCTTCCAGTTCGATGGAGTATATGTCGCGTATGTCCTGGCCCCCCGTCGGTTTCGCGAGGCCCGCAGCCTTCTTTCTCGCGCCGAGCCTTCCGAACTCCTTGACACCCACATCGAATTCAGCTGTCATTTCCCCTCAGGCAGTCTCCTTCCGTACCCAGTCCGCGTAGCTTTTGCTGGCCCGAGCCTCGTGCATTATGATGCACGGGACCTCGTAGGGGTGGAGCCGCGCTATCTCCTCCCTGAGCCGCCTCCAGCCGCTCTTTCTGGCCTTCATGCGGGCCGCTACCTCGAGGGTCTCCTCGACCTTCCCGCGCCAGCGGTATATGCTCTCCACGGGGTGGATGTTCGAGCATGCGATGAGGCGTTTTTTGATGAGTTCCCGCGACACCCGGCGCGCCTCCTCCGCGTTCGGGAAGGTTACGTAGACGTCTATCATCTCCATATCCTCCTATTGTCGCGGCGTGTTTATATCGTCAGACGACCCCCAGCTCGACGGCCCCGGCATAGCCTATATCGCGGAATATCGCCTTGGCGAGGGCTATGTCGCCGTCGGCGGGCGCGGCGTCCAGGACGATGACGCCGTCCCTGAGGGGGTCGGTGTTGAATTTGACGGCATGGAAGGCTCCCTTCTCCGGCTTGCATCCGGCGTCCACCATGTAAGTCGACAGCGCGTCGGCTGCGACCGGGTGGGCGAGCGTGCTGGCGACGTAGTACCTCCTCGGCCCGTCCCATCCGGCCGCGCCCTTCAACTGGGTTTTGGACTCGCCCGGGAGCCTCCCTATGACGGTGATGTCGCCCTTCGCCCCGTAGCCCGGCCTCACCCTGAGCCTCTCCCCGAAGGATTCGACGTAGGCCAGTCTCTTGGGCTTCGGCAATTCCCCGTGATCGCGTCCCTGTCGCTCCCTCTCCACGTTAGTCATCGGGCGCCTCCTGTTTAAATCCGCACATGCTCCTCAGACAGCATACGCCGCACCTGGGCTTCGTCCTGCACACGCTCTTGCCGTGCTCGACTATCAGGGCGTGGTATTCATTGTAGAGTCCGGCCTTCCTGGGGAGGCGTTCCTCGAAGTACTCCTTCAGCTCGTCGTACGACGCTTCCTCGCCGGTGAGGCCGAGGCGCGAGAAAATCCTCCTCGTGTACGCGTCGACGACGAAGCTCGGCCTCCCGAGGGCGTACAGGAGCATCGAGTCGACGGTCTCGGGGCCGAGGCCCCAGACGGAAAGGAGCTTCTCCCTGAGGGCGGCGGTCCTCTCGCCGCGCATGTTCCCCACCATCCCCCGGTACTCGCGCTCGAGGAAGCCTGCGAACTCCTTGAGCTTCCTCGCCTTCACGTTATAGTATAAGGAAGGCCTGATGAGTCCGGCAAGCCTCGCGCTATCCGCCGAGAGTATCCGGCCGTTACCTAAGAGCCCCGCGGCCTTCAGGTTGCCGACGGCTCGCTCAACGTTCCTCCAGCTCGTGGACTGGGTGAGGATGGCGCCCACGCAGACCTCGTAGTCCGTCTCCGCCGGCCACCAGTGCTGGGGCCCGTAGGCTTTGCGGAGTAGCCCGTAGGCCCTATAGGCTTCTCCTCCTCTGGTGGGTTTCATGGTCGCCCTGGGTCTTCTCCTCTATGGAGGTGACGAACGAGTACTCGTATTTGCTGAGCGTCTCCTCGTGCTCCACCTTCAGGAGCTCCTTGATGTGCCTGTCCTTCACGGCGTCGAGCCTCCTGCCCCTCGCGAAATGCCCCTCCATCAGGTTCGAGACGACGACGCCTGAGAGCATCCTCGGCACTATCACGTAGTCCGCCCCGTAGTCGTAGAGCTCGAGCGCCTCCCTGACGTTCTCGGCGGTGACTATCACCGGCGTCCTCCTGTTGCTGGCCTTCGCCTCGCTTATGAGGAGCATGCTGTCCTCGTCGTCCACGACCGTGGATACGACCATCTCCGCCTTCTTGAGCCTCAGCTTGTCCAGGACCTCTATGTCCCCGACGTCCCCGTATATGCAGGGCATCCCCTCGTCTATGAGCGTCTTGACGCGCTCGGGGTTGAAGTCGACGATGATGTACTCCCTCCCGAGCTTCTCCAGCGTCTTCGCGATGGCGTATCCGAGCCTGTGGCAGCCGACTATCACGGTGTGCCTGCCCTCCGGCTCCGGGATGTCCTGCATCATGGACTTCTCCGTGTTCGAGAACCTCTCCAGGACGATGAGCTGCTTGGAGAGGGCGCGGTACAGCGGGTTGTCGTACTTTATCGCATACGATGTGAGGGTGATGGTGACTATGGCGACTATGCCTATGACGGAGAACACCTCCGCGGAAATGTTTCCCGCCATGAGGCCCTGCATCGCGATTATCATCGAGAACTCGCTGACCTGGAAGAGCGACATCCCGGTGAGGAAGGACACGCGCCTGCCGTAGCCCATCACCGACGTCATGAGCATCATTATCAGCGGCTTGGCTGCCAGGACAACTCCCAGGAGCGCAATCGAGGGCGCGACGAGCCCGAGGGGGTCCGGCGCCCATATCTTGAGGCCTAGCGAGACGAAGAATATGATGGCGAAGAAGTCCCTGAGGCTCCTGACCTTCCCCACGACCTCGAGGTTGTAGGGGAAGGTGGCTATGGCCATGCCGGCCACGAACGCCCCTATGGCGACCGAGAACCCTGCCATGTCGCTCATCTTCGCGAAGAGGAAGAAGAAGGAGAGGGCGGTCAGGAACATGAGCTCGTGGGACTTAGATATCGCCTTGAAGATGGTGGGTATCACGTACCTGCTGCCGACTATGGCTATGGAGAGGAGGCCGAGGCCGAACACCATCGACTGCGCTATCGCCGCGGCGGACAGGTCGTTCAGGCTCGCGAGGACGGAGAGGGCGAGTATGGCCATGACGTCCTGCATCAGGAGGACTCCGAGGATTATCCTCCCGTGGAGGGTGTCGAGCTCGTTCTTGTCGGAGAGCACCTTGATGACTATCATAGTGCTCGAGAACGTGAGGCCTATGCCGATGTAGACGGCCTCGACGGCGGTGAAGCCGATGAGGTACGCTATCGCCCCCCCGAGGAGGAATATGGCGACCCCGCTCACCACCGCTATCGCCGTGGCGGCCAGGCCGATGTCCCTGAGGCGCCTGAGGTCGAGCTCGAGGCCGACGATGAACAGGAGGAAGGCTATGCCGAGCTCGGAGAGGGTCCTTATGACGTCGCTGTCGGTGATTATCCTGAGGCCGAGGGGGCCTATTATGACCCCTGCGAGGACGTGGGCTGGTATGAGCGGCTGCCTCAGTATGCGGGCGACGTGGGCCAGGAGCGTCGCCGACACTATTATGAACCCGATGTCCCAGAGTATGACGTTGGTTATCATCTTCAGGTGACGAATATTTTCCGTCTGCGGTTATAACCCTCTAAGGCGGCGTCACTCCTCGAAGAATCTACGGTCCACGAGGATTATCTTGTCGTCGAGGAGGTGCTGGGGCATGTCCTCGAGGAAGCCGTACCAGTAGACCACCATCCCCTGCCCGAAGAGGCTGACGTAGTGGCTGAGCTGTTTCCCGTAGTCCCGCTTGAACTCGCTCTCGTCGCCGAAGCTGGCCTTGCACTCCACCCAGTTCAGCCACCTCCCCTGCGCCTTGAAGGGCGTCTCGAGCTTGAAGTCCGGGGTCTTCGTGTACTGGCCCTTCTTGGCGTCGTACTCGGTCACGTACCTTATCCGCCTCAGGTCGAGCCACTTCTTCACAATCATCTCCACGTCCTTGCCGCGGCCGTACTGCATCCTCGCGCCCTCGGGGCTGTAGATGAGCTCCTCCTTCATGGCGTCCTGCAGATCCTGCCTCAGCCTCCTGTCCCCTATGGTGTCGGGGCTGTTCATGTAGTTCTTGAACTGCTTCTTGCTGATGCCGGTGTGCTGGAGCATGAGCGAGGCGGTGAGCACCGGCGGGAAGCCCTCCTTCCTGGCGATGTCGGTGAACTTCCTCCCGTGTATCCACTGGCCGAGGAGGGTGGGGGCGCGGTTCTTTATGTCGTAGTAGTTCCTCTTGGTGTTCCGGACTATCTTCTGCGACAGGATGGACAGGAGCATGTCCTCGTCCAGGCCGGATTCGCGCGAGAGCCTCTTCACGTCGTCTCGGCAGTTCAGTTCCCGGTAAATCTTCGCGTAATCGGTGGAGTTCATTTTCGCGCAGCCAACTCCACCCGGGCGCAGAATATACTTACCCGCACGGCTTTTTATACGTCTCTTTCGCATCCTTTACCATGATGAGGCGGCTCAGCGAGCGGGAGAGGACAAGCGCACAGGAGGAGTTGAGGCGGCGCGGCCACCAGAACGCGAGGGTAGATGCGGATGGCGCCATCTCGGGCGTGGACGCCCAGCTGGACAAGGTTGCTCTCTACGGGCTCGGCCAGGCGTCCGGCCTCAAGAGAAGGGACCTGAAGCAGAAGTGAGCTATTTGAGCACGTGTATGTCGGCCTTCATCTCCCGGGTGTCGAGTAGCGCGACGGTCTTCGCCCCGGTCAGGTAGCCGCACGTCTCCCCCGGGTTGACTACCAGCGTGTTGTCGTCCATCGTCACCTCTGGCGTGTGGGTGTGGCCCGTCACGACTATGTCGTATTTCCTGGACTTCACCAGGCTGTCCAGGAGGCCCGGATTCTGCCCGTGGTAGACTACCAGCTTCTTCTCGTCGTATTCGAACTCTAGGACCTCGGCTATCTCCCCCCCGGCCTCCTCGACCCGCTTTATGACGTTGGGCCTGTCTCCCTCGTTGTTGCCGAAGACTGCCTTGAATTCGCCTTTCAGGCCCTTGAGGTGGCCGATGGCGAAGGGCGACACTATGTCTCCGGTGTGTATGACCAGGTCGGCGCCCTGCTGGTTGAAGAATTCCACCGCCTTCCTGATGGCTTCGACGTTGTCGTGGCTGTCGCCCATTATCCCTATCATACGGCGTATATATGGTCGCCGGGGGTTAAAAGTAGTGCTCGTAGTAGACGAAGCCGGTCACGGTGGAGTCGAACTTGCAGCCCCTGCCGTACGCGAGCGGGGCCAGTGCCTCTTTCGGGATGTCGCCGACGGTGATGTTGTGCGAGTGGTGCGTCACGTACCTTGAGCCGGCCTGCACCCTGCCGCCGTGCAGCCTGATATCCTTTAGGGGCCAGTAGGTTTCGTTCGTCACGCCCGGGACCCCCGCGTTGGCGGGGCACCAGTATCTGACCCTGAGGGTGTAGTTGACGTAGTCCGTATAGTCGGTGCCGGTGTTCGCCAACGCTATGTTCGACTCGAACCTCGCAAGGACGGTGCCGTTTTCCGGCAGCGGCTGCCCGTAGGCGAGGCGCATCAGGATGGCCTTCTTGACTTCGGCATCTACTTCCTGGTCCATCTGCGGAGTCAGCCTGATTAACGCGGAGTCCGTGACAGTCGGCCTCTCGTCCACGGCGTCGTCGTACCTGTCGCCGTCGGTGTTCTTCGCCAAGGGGTTCGAGCCCGTGATTTTGACTTCGACATAGTCGCTGAGTCCGTCGCCGTCGGTGTCATTACTGAACGGGTCGGTGCCGTAGTTCCTCTCAACCGCGTCCGCGAGGCTGTCGCCGTCGGTGTCGACGGAGACGCACACGCCCCCCCTGCACGCGAAACCGTAGCCGCATTCCCTCGGGTTCGTGTAGTCCGCCGCCGGGCAGCATTCGCTCATCGTCGGGCAGGCGGGCTTCACGCACGTGTAGTTGACGCATTCGAGCGGGCTCCTGCACCTCTTCTCCTGGTAGTCGCCGAGGACGCAGCATTCGCCCGGGCACGGCCTGTCAGCGCACCTCCTGTCGATGCAGGCGAACCATCTGCCGCAGCCTTTTTGCTCGTATCCGGTCTCGTTGCAGCACTCCCAGGGGCATGGCTTCGGCTTCAGGGTGGTCGTCGTTGTCGTCTGGGGCTTCGCCGTCCGGTTCTCTACGTTCCGTGGCACGTCTATGACCTTCCCACCCGTCTTCCCCCCGGCCAGGTATTTCTCCAGGAACTCGTCCTCCTCGGCCCGGGCCAGCGCGTCCGCGTCGTCTCCCCCGCCTCCGCCGAGGATGCATCCGCACAGGGCGGCGACGCCCAATAAGCCCAAAAGCAGCCTATACGTGCCCATGACAACTTATATATGTGCGTCTTTCCGATTATATTAACACTAAGCATGAAAATCTCGCAGCAGGCGATTTCCAGGCAGACCCGGGCCGAGATAGACGCCGGGATGGACAGGCTCATAGACGAGACGATGAGCCCCGTCATACAGCGCCTCATGTCCAGGACGCACCCGGACAAGCTCCTCTACGCGAAGCCGCCTAAAGCCTAGCTTCTGGGTTCCACGAGCTTAAAGAAGGCGTCGCCCAGGTTCCCGCATCCCGTCTCCTTGAGTATCCCCTCGAGCGTGCCGAGCGCCATCATCCTCCCCCCGCTGATTATGAGGAGGCGGTCGCACAGCTCGGTGGCCTCGTCGAGGAGATGCGTCGAGAACACCACCGTCTTGCCCCTCCCATGGAGGGCCCTGACGACGTCCGTCATCCTCTTGGAGTAGACCGGGTCCAGGCCGGACGTGACCTCGTCCAGGAGGACGAGGTCCGGGTCGTGTATGAGCGTCTTCGCTATCGCCACCCTCCTCCTCTGGCCCTTCGACAGCGTCTTTATCAGGTCGTTGACGTGGGATTCCATGTCGACGGCCCTCAGGGTCTCCCCGATCCTCTCCCCGAGGCCGCCGACGCCGTAGAGTTCGCCGATGTATGCGAGGTGGTTCCGGACCGTCATGTCGCCGTAGAGGAAGTCCTCTTCGGGCAGGTATCCGGTCGACGCCTTGACGGCTATCCTGTCCTTCACGGTGTCTTTCCCGCCGACTGTGAGCCTCCCCTCCGTGGGGTCGAGTATCCCGCATATCATCCTCAGGGTCGTAGTCTTCCCGGCGCCGTTGGGGCCCAGGAACCCGAACACCTCGCCCCGCTCGACTGTGAAAGACAGGCCTTCCACTGCGTATCCCTTCGAGTAGGTCTTGGAAACGCCGTCGGCGACGATGTGCGCTGGCATCGTAGTAGAATTCGCCGCCCGGCCTATTATATGGCCCCTCGCATATCTTACACGTGCTTCCCAGGTTCCTCGCCGTCTCAAGGAATGAGCTGAGGCAGTACCGGGCGAGCTTCGTGGACGAGGCCGTGGTGCTGCTTGTCGTCTTGACGGGATTCCTGATGCTGGTGACGCCCGCGGTCAGAGACTTCAGCCTGCCCTCAAGCTATAAGCTCTACAGCATAGGGTATGTGGAGGGCTCCCTCGTCGGGGGGCTTGACCCCTACAGCGTCGAGATGGTCCCGTACGGGGACGGCGTCGCGATGATATACGCGTCGAGCGTGGGGGAGGTGGACGGCTTCGTGGACCGGGCGAGGGGCGGGTACGCGGTCTTCGGCTCCGGGAACAGGCGGTCGGACGCGGCCTTGAGCAGCATGGGCGGGGCTCTCGCAGACTACAACTCAGAACTCATATCCGAGGCCGCGGCCGGTGACCCGGTCTTATCCGGGGTACTCCTGCCCGTGCGCCTTCAGGTGGCCGAGGAGGAGATAGACTACCAGATGGCTGTGAGCGCCTCGTCTGAGCTCAGGAGGCGGCGGCTCACGGGCTCCGGCGGCATCGTCGGGGCCGAGTCCGCGTCCGGCACATCCCTGGGCGGCGCGTCCGGCGGAGGGGCGGCGGCCTCCCAAGCCGGCTCATCCGTCCGGGACGAGGCGGCCGCCGTTTCGGGCGGCGGCGTGTCCCTCACCCTGCCAGGGCAGCTCGACGTCGAGTTCCCATTCGCCAACCTGTACCGGAACATGACGCTCCTGTCCCCGATGATACTCCTTGCGATACTCCTGTCCCTGAGCCTGGCGAGGGAGAAGGTGGACCGTAACATCGAGAACCTGTTCGCAGCCCCCCTCACGGGAACTGAGATACTGGCCGGGAAGGCGCTGCCGTACGCCCTCGCCATGCTAGCCCTCAGCCTGGCTTACGGCCTCGAAACGTCCCCCGGCTTCCGGGGCCTGGAGGCGGCCTCCGTGTTCGCGGTCATCTCCTCCACCCTCCTGTCTTTCAGCATGTTCTCGGCCGTCGTCGCGCGAAGCTACCGGGAGCTCACGTTCCTCGGCTCCTTCAGCATCTTCACGTTCTTCTTCTTCATCATACTCCCGAACGTGTTCGCGGGGGTGAGCGTCCTCGCCTTCATCTCCCCGCTCGACACGGTGACTAGCATAGGCAACGGCGGGAATGTGCCGGCCCGAGACCTGGCGCTGTCCCTCCTGCCGTACGCGTCGCTGACGGCGTTCTTCGCGGCGTTCACGGCGTGCACGTTCAACCCGGAGTCGATGCACGCGTCCACCGGCGTGGGGCAGCTGGCCCGGATGTTCTACGGGGGGCTGTCCCGCCGTCTTCACGCCGGCGCCTCGTACGCGGCGGTGTCGGTCGCCCTCCTCGTGCCTTTCGTCTTCGTCGTCGAGAGCATACTCGCGTACCTGGTCCTGCCGCTCGGCTCCGTCGCCCCCATGGCGTCGCTCCTCCTCCTCGCCGTCGTCGAGGAGGCGGTCAAGATACTCCCTTTCCTCTACAGGCGCATGAACCCCCTCCTCTACGGGGCGTCCGCGGGGGCGGCGTTCTTCCTGACGGAGAAGGCGTTCAACCTCTACCTCATAGCGAAGGTGTACTCGTACCTCGGCGGCCCTTACATGCTCTTCCTCGGGAAGATGCTGCCGACCCTCGCCGTCCACATGGCGGCAACCACAGTCCTCGCCCTCGCCGTCCACTACGGCCGGAGGCGGGCTTGGGGAATCATCGGATTCTTCGCCGCCGTCTCAATCCACATGGCCTACAACATCATGGTGCTCGGAGGCATGGTATGAAGGCGCACGTCGTCTTCGACCATGAGCTCAGGGGGATGCTGAGGGAGCGCAGCTTCGTGTTCATGGTGCTCCTTGAGCTCCTCCTGGTGTCGTCCTCGGGGCTCCTAAGCATAGGCTACGTCATAATGACGTCCCCGGAGGCTAGCAGCGCCCTGGGGCGGCTCGGCAGCCTCATCTACGTCGGCGTCGTGTCCGACACGCGGGACGCCTTCTCGTCGGCGTTCCGAGGCTCGAGCGTCAACCTCGTCTTCTACGACAGCCTGGCGTCCGCGAGGCGGGACTTCCGGGACGGCGTCATCGACGCCGTCGTCTCCGGGGACATAACCGAGGGGACGGAGGCGTCGGTGCTCTCCGTCACCCTCCCGTCGAACAGCCCGAAGGCTCCGCTCACGAAGCTGGCGCTCAAGAAGGTGCTCGTCGACATGGAGTCCGGCCTGCGGCAGGAGCGGCTCGAACTCTACCGGCCGGAAGTCAGGCTGGCGTCGTACAGGCTGATGGGGTACCGGCAGGCCGGCCGCCAGGCCGAGATATACTACATCTTCACGCTCCCCCTCCTCCTCTTCCTCCCCTGCCTGATTTCCGGGAGCCTCATCATAGACAGCCTCACCCAGGACTTCGAGTCCAGGCGGATACTCAACCTCCTCTGCGCCCCCATCACGCCCGTGGAGGCGGTCTTCGGGAAGGCGATGGCTTGCGTCGCGGTCTCGGTCGCGCAGTCCGCGGTCTGGCTCGCGGTCCTGTCGCTGACATTCATGAACCCGGAAAACCACTTGCAGCTCATCCTCACATGCGCCGTCTACTCCCTCATCTTCACGAACGTCGGCGCGGCGATAGCGCTCCACGCGAGGAGGATGCGGGCGAGCCAGGTGCTCTACACGTTCGCCAGCATGTCCGCCATCAGCCTGTATTCGCCGTTCGCGAACATGCACCCGCTCCTCCTGTCCTTCAGCCCCGCCCACATCCTCGCGAAGACGGCCCTCGGAGCCCCGTACGCCGCCTTCGCATGGCAGTACGCCGCCCTCCTAGTCATCGCGGCGGCGTCGACGCTAGTCCTCGCCAGGTCGAGCCGTAAGATAACTGAGATTTAACCGGAAGCGGACAATAACAACCAGGATGGAGACCGTCATACTCAAGCTCGGAGGCTCGGTGATAACCGGGAAGAGCCGCGACAGGCCGCAGGTGGAGGGCAAGGCCCTCAGACGGCTGGCTGGGGAGGTCTCGCAGGCCCTCAAAAAGCGCCCCCTCCGCCTCTTCATAGTCCACGGCGCCGGGCCGTACGGCCACGTCCCGGCGAAGAAGTACGCGCTCTTGAGCGGCCTGAAAACGAAGCGGCAGGTGGAGGGGATGGCGATGACCCACCAGTGCATGGAGCGGCTTAACTTCGAGGTCGTGGCCGCGCTCGTCGACAAGAAAGTGAACGCGCTCGCGTATCAGCCGTCGGCTGGAGGATTGCTCGACGGCGGACGCCTCGTATCCTTCCCGCTAGCGTCAGTCAAACGCCTCCTCGACATGGGCATCGTCCCGGTCTCCTATGGTGACGTTCTCCCGGACAGGCGCCTCGGCCTCGGCATACTCAGCGGCGACCGCCTCGTCCCATACCTTGCCGGCGGACTGTCGGCGGACCGCGTCGTCATAGTCACATCCTACAACGGCATATACGACAGGGACCCGAGGGAGAAGGGGGCGAGGAAGCTCGGCCTGATAAACGCGGGCGTCCTCTCCGCCCTCTCCGCGAGGGCGACCGAAGGCACCGACGTGACCGGCGGGATAGCCGGAAAGGTCGCTGAGCTCCTGAGGCTTTCCGGGCGCGGCATACCCTCGGAGATAATCGGCCCGAACCCGGGCTACCTGAGGAGGACGCTCCTTGGCGAGTCCGGGCTTGGCACCCGGGTGGCGTGACTCAGGAGGCCCTCGTGGTCTTCCCGCCTCCACTAGAGCTCGAGCTTGAGACCCTCGATTTTATCGTAGCAATCCTCTTGTCCTGCGCGGCCTTGGCAGCGTCTGCCTGCGCCTTCAACTGGGTCTCCAACGCTGCCTTCTGGGCGTTCAAGGCGTCCTGCAGGCTCGTCCTGTTCTCCGCTTGGCCGGGCGCCGCCTGGACGGTCTCCTGGCTTATGAACCTGTCCCTGAGCTGGGCCTGCCTTATGCTCGCAAGCTCGTACTGCAGCTGCGCGGTCAGGACGGTCTTTGCCGTGTCCAGCTTCGCGTTCTGGACGTAGAGCTGCTCCCTCCTCGAAGCGTACTGCATCTTCTCCGCCTGTATGTCCTCCGTCATCTTCCTCAACGTCAGGTCCATGTACGCGGCGCTCGCGAGATACCCGAGGAGTATCAGCGCTATCCCGGATGCTAACACGACCTTTGTTATGTGCCTACTCATTCTTCACCTCCCTTATGCCTGCTAAGAGTCCTCGGACGTCTGCGCTCAGGCGCTGGTTGTCCTCCTCAAGCAGCATCATCTCGTCCCTCGTGGCGTTCAGGCCGCCCTGCAGGGCGCCGACGCTGTCCAATCCCGCGAGGTAGTGGGATGCGAGCGACGTCGCGGCCAGGATGAGCGCGATGAAGAACACCGACGCCAGCGTGACCTCGAACTGCTCGCTGAAGAGTCCGAGCCCCTTCAGCCCCCGGGCGAGGAGGAGGCTGAGCACGAGTATGAACGTGTACTTCATGATGGGGGCGACTACGGGGCTTAGCATGGACGTCTTCACGTCGGTCCCCAGGTTGACGCTGTGGTAGTAGGCCATAAAGTAGGCTGCGTAGCTTAGGTAGTGTATCGCCTTCCACCTCCCGTAACCGAGCCGCTGTATGGCGCGGGTGGCGGAGGTGGCGGACACGAGGACCATCAGGTAGAACGCCAGGACGCCGAACGACAGGAGCGTCACCCACTTGTCCTGGAAGGAGAAGCCGAGGTAGTCGGTCCACTCCAGGAGCTCCCCCCACTTGTAATCGTCGGCGAAGGCGGAGATGAAATGCACCAGGACGAGGTATAGGGCGAAGATGGCGATGGGCTTATGGTACCTGAACAGCGGAAAATCCGCCTTGCACATGCATAGGGCCCTGACTTCGCCGATGACGACCGCCGCGAACAAGGCGGCGTACGACAGGAGGCCGAATAGCCTGGTCTGAAGCCATATGGTTTCGGTGTCCTTCACCATCGCCGAGAATCCGGCAAACAATGCGAGGGTCACGGCTCCCAGGGCCATGACCGCCATGCTCCTCTTATCCACTGAGTATCGCCTCCGGCACCAGTAGCTCGTCGAATCCGTTGAACGCATGCCCACCGAGGCCCGCGTCTATCGCGTAGGCCTTCAGTTCGGGGTGGCGGCCCATGAACCTTCCGGCGCCCTCGGTCCCCAGGACGAACAGGCATGTGGCCGCGGCGTCGGCTTCCGTCAGGGTGTCGGCATGGACCGTGACGGACGCGAAGTCCCGCTGGCCCAGTATGTGGCTCCTGTCGTATGCGCCGGCGTACTGGTTGTAGTCTCCTGACGTGGCGACTGCGGAGTCCTCCAGGACGAACGGCTTCTCCCGTCTCTTATTGTCCCTGGGGTTCTGTATCCACACTATTTCCAGGTGTCTGCCGAAAATCCTCATGTCCCCCCTCGCGTCTATGAAGCCTCCCGGCACGCCAATCCCCCTCATGTAGTCTACGAGCCCGTCGACGACGCGGCCCTTCGCTATGCTGCCAAGGTCCAGGAGCGCGTCCGAATGGTTCAGCGACACCCTCCTGCCCCTGATGGAAACGTCCCTGAAGGAGCATGACGTCTGCACGTCCCCCTCCCCCCTCTTTCTTGCGAGGAACCCTCTGCCCTGGGTCACGTCGTACCTGCCGTCGGTCTCGGCTGCGAAGGCGAGCGCCTTCCGTATCGTCCCCAGAAGCTCGTCCGAGACGTCGGCCTCGCGCTTCGCGTTCAGCATCGAAAGCTCGCTCATTGGGTCGTAGAGGCTGAAAACCCTCTCAAGGCGCGAGGCTTCCACGCGGATGCTCTCGAAGCGCCCTTCTGCCTCCACGTTAGGGGTATCGTATAACGTCACTGCTGCCGTGCCCCCCATAAGCGGGAAAAACCTCTCCGTCTCGGTGATGTCGCCCAATGTCTCCCTCCCTACAGCAGGTTGAAGAGCGCCAGGATGCTGAACGGGAACGGCCGCTCGGCCGGCTGCGGATAAGCTGCGATTTCCGGGGATTCCGTGTCCTCGTTCCAGGTGTCGTTGCCGTATATGTCCATGAATTCCGTCGTGTCGAGCGTCGGCTTCCTCTCCTCATAGGACCTGAGGACGCTGACGTCCGAGTTCAGCCGGCTTATCCTCGCCTTCGCCGCGTCCAGTTCGCCCCTGAGCGCCTCCCCCTCGTCCAGTGCGTACTGCAGGGTAGTGTTCGTGAGGGCGAGCTCGATTTTGAGCCTGTCCACCTCCGCGAGGGCGTCGGCGAGCTTCTTCTCGGTCTCCGGGTCCGGCAGGTACACGGTCTCGGTGATGACGGTCCTAATCTGCGCCCCCCCGTCATCCCCCCCGTCGTCCTCCCTGTCCTCCCGGTCCTCCTCGTCGTCTTCGGCTGCCGCCCAGGTGAGGCATGCGGCCGTCAGGAATGCTATCGTCAACAAGGCTGTCAGTTTTTTCATGGACTACCCCTCGCCCAGATAATACGTCAACTGTCGTATTTAAGCTCCCGGTAACCTCCGGGTAACCGCCGGATAGGATTTATAATTCCCAGTCGCATATTCTCACCTGGTGGCACCATGAGCATGAGGGAATTCATAAACCGGCTGGAAAAGGAGGGCAGTCTCGTCAAAATCAAGGAGGAAGTCGACCCCCGGCTCGGGGCGGCGAGAATCCTCAAGGACAGGGACGGCCAGACCGTGCTCTTCGAGCGGGTGAAGGGCTCAGAATACAGGGTCGCGGCCGGGGTCTGCGGGAGCCGGGAGAACTTCGCGAAGGCGATGGGGATACGGAAGGAGGACCTCCTCTTCAAGATAGCGGAGGTCATAAAGAAGCCGACGAAGCCGGAGGTTGCGGCCAAGGGCGCCTGCCAGGAGGTCGTGGAGAAGGAAGTCGACCTCTCAACGATACCCGTCCTGACGCACGCGTCATGCGACCTCGGCCCCTACATCACCGCGGGAGTCTACGTCTCCAGGAACAAGGCCGGGAGGCTGAACCTGGCGTTCCACCGTTCCTCGCCGACATCCAAGGACCGGCTGGTCGCGAGGATATGCCACCGCGACACCTGGAAGAACCTGGAGGAGGCCGGCGGGGAACTCGACGTCGCAATCTGCATCGGGCTCGACCCCACAGTTCTGCTCGCAGCCTCCATATCAGCCGGCGACGCGAACGAGCTGGAGATAGCCAACTCGATGAAGCCACTGAAGCTCGTGAAATGCGTGACGAACGACCTCCTCGTCCCCGCGGACGCCGAAATA
>JBFYKH010000055.1:0-24852 GCA_041306075.1 Candidatus Altarchaeota archaeon | reverse complement strand
GCGTCATCCGGTTCAAACTGACGGTGATGTTCGGTATGCCGCGCTCCGTCGCATCGTCCCTCGTGCCCTCGTACTCGAACCTGAGCGCCTTCCCGAGCGGCACGCCGTCCGCGGCCTTCAGGCCCGTCGCCTCCGGGTTCGCTACCGTGAAGAACACGGCCGCCATGTTGCGTTTCCCGCCGAATAGCCTCTGGTTGGTGTGGTGCTGCGACTCTGGGGCGGGCACGGCCAGGATGGTCTGCCCCTCCCCCGCCTTCCCGGAGCCCTCGTGCAAAAGCTGGGTCGTGAGGTGAGCGAATCCGTCGAGCCTATGCGAGTACATCGGCGCGAACACCTCAGTGAGGCCGCGCCTCCCCTCCAGGAGATACAGCGAGGCTGCCAGGCGCAAGGCCGGGTTATCGGCCGCCGCCACGCCCGGGCCCGTCCTCCCGTAGACCTTCCGGAATCCCATTTCCACAGCCTCCAACCCCTTCCCCCCGACGCCCAGGAGGGCGAGGGGGAGCGTTCCCACCGCCGTGCGGCCCGTGTACCTTCCCCCGATGGGAGGATGCGCTACGACGATGTCCCGGACGTCGGCCCGCCTCCGGGCGGCGTAGTCGACCATCCTCGAGTAGACGTTTGCAGGCCTCCCGCGCGCGCCCCTCCTCTCTACGGCGTCGGTGACGGCCGCCATCCTGTATTTCTGCGCGAACTGGTCGAATGCGTCGAGGACCCCCTGGGTCGTGCCGGACTTGCTCACCGCCAGGACTATCGTCTCGTCCGGGTCGCATTCGCCCTTCACGTATGCTATGTGGTCCGGGTCGACGGTGTCGACTATGTGAAGCGCCTTGTCCCCCCCGCCGTATCTGACGAGCGCGTGATAGAATGACTCGGCGGCGGTTATCGAGCCGCCGTTGCCTATGAGGACAACGTTCCTCGCCCGCGGGCACGTCCTGAGAATCCTCCTTGCGCTAGACAAGACACGTCTTGGCGTCGCCTTATGTGCGTGGAAGCGGGGCAGCCCGGTCCCGCCGTCCAGATGGTTCTCGACAGGGTCGATAAATGCGCGCCCGCCCCCTCGGTCGCTCCTGAACCTGTAGCCCGGCGTGAGCTGTCGGCGTATTCTCTTCAACTCCTTCCCGAGCCCGGCCTCAAGGTCCCGGACCGCCAGGCCCGAGCGCGAGAAGTCGACCGTCAGGGGCCCGCACCGGATGACGTCCTCGCCTGCCACGGTTTATACTTTCGTTTACTGGTAAATAAGCCTCCCCTCCTATTCTCAACAGCATGACACTTTTGCGCGAAATACGGGCCCTGATGCGCTCCGAAGTCGGCGGACGCGTCCGGGCCAGGGTTCGGGAGTTCAGGAGGCTCGGCAGGCGGGGCGAGGACGAACTCTTCCAAGAGATGTGCTTCTGCATACTGACCGCCAACTTCAACGCCGAGCGGGCAATCGCCATCCAGGAGGCGATAGCGGGCGGATTCATCACCCTCCCGAAGGGCAGGCTGGCGGCGAGGCTGAGGGCGCTCGGCCACCGCTACCCGAACGCGCGCGCAGCCTACATCGTCGAGGCCAGGAAACACAGGGGCGGCATCAGGCGCGTCCTTCTAGGCCTCGGCGGCCTCGAGCTTCGCAAATGGTTCGCCTGCAACGTGAAGGGCCTCGGCTTCAAGGAGGCGAGCCACTTCCTCAGGAACATCGGCTACGGCGAGTACGCCATACTGGACTTCCACATCATCGACATCCTCGAGCGGAACGGCTTAATCGCCAGGCCGAAGACCCTGACTCCAAGGCGCTACGTGGAGATAGAGGGCGCGCTCAAGCGCATGGGCGGCAGACTCGGCCTCGACATGGCGGATCTGGACCTCTGCCTGTGGTTCATGGAGACGGGGAAGATACTGAAATAGGGGCTGCTGACATGAGGTGGATGCTGAGGTCGAAGATACACAGGGCCCGTGTGACGGACGCGAACCCGGACTATGTCGGGAGCATCACTATAGACGAGGAGCTCATGGAGAAGGCCGGCCTCCTGCCGGGGGAGAAGGTGCTCGTTGCGAGCAGCTCGTCCGGCGCGAGGCTCGAGACTTACGTCATGGCCGGCGTGCGGGGCTCGGGAGCCGTCTGCATGAACGGCGCGGCCGCGCTAGCCATCGCCAAGGGCGAGGAGGTGATAATAATGGGGTTCGAGCTTGCCGACGGGCCCGTCAAGGCCCGGAAAGTGCTCGTGGACGGGAGGAACAGGTTCGTCCGCTACATGCGAGCTACAGGTCTCCGCCGAGCATCCTCTCGTTCGGGTAGAGGTTGATGCCGTTCCTCTCTATGCGGTAGACTATCTCGTTGGTGTCATGCTTCGTCCCCCTCATCTTCAGGACCTCGATGGTCTTGATGCGCTCCTGCCCCACCTTCTTCCTGGAGAGCTTTATCCACCCGTCAACCAGGTACCTGAGCCCGTACTGCTGGTTCTCCTCCGCCGACTCTGCTATGATGAGCGTGGTGAGCCCCCAGTTCCGTATCTTGTCGAAGAGGTTGTGGACGGCGCTGCGCTGCTTCGCTTCCGTGTCATAGAGGAGGGCGAAGGCGGTTATGCTGTCGAGCACCAGCCTCTGGGCCTTCATGGCCATCAGCTGCTCCTCGATTCCGAGGACCCCCTTGTCCAGGAACTCCTTCATCTGCTGGGGTTTAAGCTCGTGGAACAGGAGGTTTCCGGCCCTGTCGTGGTCCTCGAGGCTGAATCCGAAGCGGCTCATGTTCCTGTAGAGGCTCTTCTTGCCTTCGTCGACGCTCACGTACACGACCTTCTCGCCCGCCCTGATTCCCTCGAGCAGGTACTGGACCGCCATAGTGGACTTGCCGGTTCCGGCGTCGCCCTCCAGCATCATTATGCTGTCGTTCAAAATCCCGCCCTCTATGAGGTCGTCGAGCTTCGGTATCCCGGTGGACTTCCTGCCTTCCATACTATGGAGTGAATATTCTCATTGGGGGTTTAAAACACATTGCGCTGTTTTTTTAGCCAAACGGCCATGATATTGACCGGACATGGCGACCGAGGACGTCAAGGTAAAAATCGGGCTGGAAATTCACGTGCCCCTGAAGACCGGGAGGAAGCTCTTCTGCGACTGCCCAACTAACTACTGGGAGACCGCGGAGCCGAACGTCAACACCTGCCCCGTATGCACCGGACAGCCGGGCGCGAAGCCTTATCCCCTGAACGAGGAGGCGGTGAAGACCGTCGTCATGATAGCGGAGCTCCTCGAGTGCCGCCTCTTAAGGGAGGACGTTTTCGTGAAGCGGAAGCACTACGACTACCCGGACCTCCCCTCCGGATACCAGCGCACGAGCGAGCCGTTCGGCGTCGAGGGCAAACTCAACGGCGTCGGCATATGGGAGGTGCACCTGGAGGAGGACCCGGGGAGATACGACCTCAAGAGCGGCAGGGTCGACTACAACCGCTCCGGCGTCCCCCTCATAGAAATCGTCAGCGCCCCGGACATGAAGTCGCCGGACGACGTCAGGGGCTTCATGCGCGCGCTCGTCAACATACTCCGCTACACGGAGCGGACTGTGGACGTCGGCGGGGTGATGAGGGCGGACGTCAACATCAGCATCGAGGGCGGCGCCAAGGTCGAGATAAAGAACGTCAACTCGGTAGCCGGCGCCTTCAAGGCCATACAATACGAGATAGTCCGGCAGAAGAACATGATGAAGCGCGGCGTCAAGGTCGTCCAGGAGACCCGCGGCTTCAACGAGAAGACGATGGTGACGGTCTCCCAGAGACTCAAGGAGACGGCCGCCGACTACCGTTACATCCCGGACCCGGACATACCGCCGCAGGAATTCACAGACGAATACGTCTCGTCGATACGGCTGCCGGAGACCCCAGAAATCAGGAAGAAGCGGCTGATGGAGCGCCACGGCGTCAGGGAGGACTACGCCTCCACAATGGTGCGCGACAAGGACATGGCCGACATGTACGAGGAGCTCGCGGGGAAGGTCGACCCTGGCCTCGCGGCCATGTGGGTGTGCGGGGAGGTGCTGAGGCAGCTGAATTACCGCAATATAGAGCTCAGGGAGTCGAAGCTCTCGACGGAGATAATCGCCGAGCTCCTGGGGCTCGTGGCCCGCGGGGAAATCACCGAGGGCGTCGGCAAAAAGCTCCTGGAGCGGATAATAGACTCGGGCGAAAGCCCCAGAGCCCTCGTCGGCAAGGAGGGCCTGGGGAGGGTCTCCGAGGTCGGCGAGCTCGAGCAGGTGGTTGACCAGGTACTGGCGGAGAACCCGGCAGCCGCGGCCGACTACAGGGGCGGCCAGGAGAAGGCGCTCAACTTCCTCATGGGCAGGGTCATGGGCAAGATGCGGGGCAGGGCCGACAGCGCCGTCGTCGGGGAGCTCCTGCGAAGGAAGCTATGAAGGACTCCGAAGACCCGTTCATGGCGTTCATGGATTTCCTCGACGGGAAATCCGACGGGGCCAGGAGGGTTTCCCATCTCCTCGATGAGTCGGTGCAGACCGTCTACTCGAACCTCGTCTTCACGTCATACCTCGCCGTCTCCGGGCTCATCCTGCTGTTACTCGTCTCGCCCATACTGCTTTACTCGTCGAGCCAGCCCCTCACGGACCTGGGCGGCTTCATGAACTCCGCGGCGGGCCTCACGTTCATGTGCCATCAGCTCCCGTACCGGAGCTTCGTCTGGGGCGGCATACCCTTTCCGGTCTGCGCCAGGGACGTCGGCATATACATGGGCGCGATAGCAGGTTTCGCGACCCTGATGCTGCCAGCCAGGCCGAAACGGCTCGGCAGCGTCTGGCTCCTCGCCGCGGCGCTACTGCCTATACTGTTGGACGGCGTCTCGCAGACCATCCTCGGGCTCCGGGAGAGCAACAACATCATAAGGGTGGTGACCGGGCTCGTCTTCGGCTTCGGGGCGGCTGCATTCCTGGCGAACCGCTTCTTCCTCCGCTGGACGCCCGGGTTCAGGGAGCGGGTCGTCCATAGGCGACTTTACGTCCTGGACGCGGCCGCCGCGGCCCTGGCGGTCATGCTCGTGGCCTCCGCGCTCTCCGGCGGCCTCGGCGTCCATTACCTCGGAAGGGAGGGCGCAATCGAGAAGGCGCTGGCCGGCTCGTCCGTGGAATCGCCCGCCTACGTCGGCGCATACTACGTTAGCTCCCTCGCCCCCGTCTCAGCATACGGGGACAGTTTCTACGGGAACCACAGGGACTTAATCCTCGACGACCTGAAGGACAGCGACTTCGTGAAGGAGAGGCTCCTCTCAAGGTTCGGCGGCGGCCCAAGGCTCGGCGAAAACGCGTCCGCGGAGGAGCTGATAATGGAGGCCGCCAGCCGGGAACACAGCTTCGGTATATGGGCGGTCGCAGTCCTCGAAGAGGAGCCGGAAAAGGGCGAAGCCCCCTACATATCCCGCGGCCGCGGGGAATACCTGTACTACGACGCCGTGACCGGGGAGCTCATCATGCGGCGGAACCATTAACCGCGTTATAACCGAGTCCTGCCAGCTATTAACCGATGCCCCTAAAGTTGAGGGATGTGAGGCCGCAGCCGCTTCTTCAGCCGCCATCCGACGAGGGTTGGGGCCGTCTCGCGCCCGGCGAGGAGAAGGTCGTCCGCGAGAGCCTGAGGGTCATGGGCCCGTTCACCGTCGACAACCTCCGCCTCCACTACTACATGCGAAGGCTCGGGGTGGGTGAGCCGCTTTCCGTTGACGAGCGGATGATGACGGCGGCCGAGTTGGACGGCAAACGCGCCGGTAAAAACGGCTGGATGGTGGCCGTGATGCACTGGATGATGCGGGAAGCCGGCGTCGGGGCGGCCGTGACCGACGAGGACAGGCGCCTGATGTCCGACGCGAAGAGGATTCACGGCTGTGGGCCCAACATGTGGGCCGCCGTGGAGACCGGCATGCTCATGCGGGCGCTCGGCGTGTCTGAGTCCGTCGAGGAGTACGAGCGGAGCTCCGCGCTGAAGCTCATCGAAAAATCGCGGAAATCCCGGGAAGGGCTCGACCTGTCGCGCTCCCTCCATGCATCATACGAGATGGGGATGGGCTGCCCGCCTACGGAGGAGGACTTGAAGATAATCGGCGAGTCGCTGGACTCCTACCTGTCGGGGGGCCTGGGCCTCAACCTGGCGGAGACGCGCTACCGGCTCGGAGAGTTGGCCGCGGCCGCGGGTAAGCGGCGGGGGCCGGACGCCCCGGTGCCCCCCCTGAAAAGGTTCGGGCGATAGCGCCCAGCTCAGCGGACCGCCATATATAATGCTATCAGCACCAGGGCGATGAGCACCAGGTACTGCGTCGAATCCTCATGCGGCCTCCGTTTGCGTTTCGGCTCATCCTCGTCAGGTTCAGCCGGGAACACCATCGACCTGAAGCCGCAGCTTCTGCAAATCCGGGGCAGGGGGGCCCCGTAGTTGACTGCGAAGGGGTCGCTCCAGTCGTTCACTATCTCCCGGCCGCCGCAGCGGGGGCAGAAGAGCCTGTCCGTCATCAGTGCTTTTATTGGCCTGCGCTTTATATTAACGGATGAAGGGCATCGCATTCGCATTCGCTGCCGTGGCTTTGATGGCGTTCATAGCGGGCTGCACCGGAGAGCCGTCGTGCAGCGATGGCGTCAAAAACGGGCTTGAAAGCGGCGTCGACTGCGGCGGCCCGTGCGCGCCCTGCGGAGGCACCACCGTGGCGCCCAAGCCCCCGGAGGACTGCTCGAAGCTCGAAGGCGAGAGGAAGGACGCCTGCTACTTCGACTTCGCCGTGGACCGCCTCGACGCCGGTAAATGCTCGTTCATCGGCAACTGGCTTTGGCGGGACCAGTGCGTGAGGCGCGTCGCCTCGGAGAAGGGCGACCCCGGCCTGTGCGCGACAATCAACACCACGGCGGAGAGGGAACAGTGCCGCCTCGACGTCGCCATCTCCTTGAGGAACGACAGCCTCTGCGAATCCGTAACAGTCCCGGACCAGCGGGACACATGCTTCAGCAGGATAGGCTTCGACACGAAATCCAACGCGACCTGCGGCAGGATATCCTCCGACTCGACGAAGTACCGGTGCCTGGCGATGGTCAACAAGGACGAGTCGTACTGCGACAACCTAGCGGAGAACAAGAGCAGGGACTGGTGCTACAGCAGGGTGGCGACTGTGAACCCTGACCCGTGGATATGCAAGAGCATATCCGACGCCGAGACCGCAGACGACTGCATGATAGCCGTCGCAGAGAAAAAGATCAACGACGGCCTGTGCAGGGACATCAGGAACAAGACGCTGACAGAAGAATGTCTCCGGAGGGTGAGGGAGGCGAAGGAGCGGATGGACCGGTTCGCAGGGCAGCTCGGCGGAATAGCGAACATGACGGACATCGTCCCGCAGTGAACGCGGCTCCTACTTCGGCAGGACGGTCCCCGTCTCCGACAAGTGCTTCCTAACTGGCTCAAGCGCGTCCACGAGCCCCGCGGCCGCCGCGGCCTTCAGGTCCTGCGGGTGCAGCTTCCTGGAAATGTAGTCCGACTCCAGAGTCTGGTAGTCGGCGTATTTCACGTCGCCGCCGTACTTGGGCGGCCTCTTAACGGATACTTCCCCGAGCCTGGGGAATATTATGTGCCTGCAGGCGTCCAGGACCGGGTTGTTCACGGCCTCCGGAGGACACCATGCCGAAGACACCTTCTTCCTTATGCTGTCCGGCTCCTCGTCGACCGCTATGATGGTCTCCGGCCTGCTGGACGACATCTTCGAGTCCGGCCCCGCGAGCGAGCAGATGAGGGGCGTGTGCAGGCAGACCGGCTTGCCCGAGCCTATTTCAGGCAGCACCTCCCTGGCCAGCATGTGAATCTTCCTCTGCTCTAGGCCGCCGTATGCGACGTCGACTCCGAGCGCCTTGATATCTGCTATCTGCATCAGGGGGTAGATGACCTGCGACACCCTCGCGTTCTCTATGTCGCGGGCGACCTCCTGCATGCTCCTCAAGGCCCTGTTCATCGTTACCGTGAGCGCGAGCGACAGGACGTCGGAGACGTACTCCCTCCCGAACTGGAAGCTGGAGCCGCGGACGAACTCGGCCTTGCCGAGTCCGTAGCCCCTGAAGCATTCGCTCCAGTAGACGCCCATCCTCTCTATCCAGTCCTGGCTGCCCTTCCTGTTCAGGAGCGTGTGGACGTCCGCGAGGAGCACCTTCACATGGAACCCGGCCTCCTGCATGTCCAGGAGCTTCGTGGCGGTGACCATGTGGCCTATGTGCACGGGCCCGGAGGTCTCGTATCCGCAGTAGACCGACGGCCGGTCCTTCTTCAGCACGTCCCTGAGCTCCTCTTCGGTGACCGCCTCGGCGAGGTTTCTCGTAACCCGGGCTTCGTCCTTCATTTCTTCAGCGCCTCAAGGTCGCTTATGATGTCCCATATCACGGTCTTGGCGTGCATGGGTATGTTCACGTCGTTGGTTATCTCGTCGAGCGAGTATATGGAGGATGTGACTACGACGTCGCGGTCGCTTCCGGCCTTAGACAGGTCTGCCTTTATCTGGGCAAGGACGCTCTTGATGCGCTTCGGCATGGAGTAGTCTGAGGCGACTTCTTCAATCTTGGATAAGACCTCCTTAACGTCCACTCTAGTCACCTGCGCTCGAGAATCGGGTTAGACGAGGAAGCTATAGGCAGTATCGGTTAAAAAATGGTTTTCCTGAGCGGGGCCTTCACGTGCAGTATCCCGTTCCTGAACGTTATGTTCGCCCCCTTCGGGCTTATCCTCGGGGTGTCGAAGCTCTCCGAGTAGTCCTCATCGTCCCCTGATGAGACGTTCACCGTTATGTTCCTCTCCGTGAGCGAGACCGTCAGGTCCTTCGCCCGGATGTTCGGTAGCTCGGCGGTGAACACCACCTCCCCGTCGGATTCGTTCAGCTCGACGTACGGTTCGGGTTCGGCGTAGGGCTCGGGGGCCATGTTGTCGATTATATGGCGGCCAAGCCTCCACAGGAAGCGCTCGAAATTATCCACTCCTAAATAAAAGAACAATGCCGCTTAAAAGCCGCAGTATTCCAGCCAGAAGAGTCGGCACAATCCGGCATTCATCCCCCCTCGCAAGGTATTCCGCCGACTCCTCTATAATAAACTCGAGGCCTTATTAAATCACGTGGACGATTGCGTGAAGGGGGCGGAAGCGTGCATAACATTCGACGGCGGCCGGGTGCTGAAGCGCCGCGCCGTGAAATCCTACCGGGCGGAGGCGCTCGACAGGCGCCTGCGCAGGCAGAGGACCCGGAGCGAGGCCAGGAACATCCTCCGGGCGAGGGAGGCGGGGGTGAGGGCGCCGAAGCTCCTCTCCGTGGACGACAGGGCGTGCGTGCTCGAGCTTGAGCGCATAGACGGCGAACTCCTCAGGGACGTCTTCGGCCGCGGGGAGCGGGTGCGGGAGCTCTCCGTCGAGACGGGCGGCATCCTGAGGCGGCTCCACGACGGCGGCATAGTCCACAACGACATGACGACGTCCAACCTCATAGCGTCCGCTGCCGGAGTCTACGTAATAGACTTCGGCCTCGCATACCACACCGGCCGCCTCGAGGACAAGGCCATGGACCTAGTAGTCTTCAAGAAGTCCATCCAGGCGACGCACACGTCGCTTTCGGAGGGCATCTGGGCGGGGCTGATGGAGGGGTACCGGCCCGACGGGGAGACCCTGAAGCGGGTGGAGACAATCGAGAACAGGGTCCGGTACAAGGGGTCTAGCCAGTCCTGAGTGCGGCTTTATGGAGCGTGTCCTCCAGCCTGGCCCATTTCTCCTCTGCAACCGGCGCGTTCAGGCCGAGGTCGAAGCTCGGGTCGCCGAACACGTTGGCGAACGCCCATCCTGCCACCCTCCTCCATTGCCTGCCGGTGCCTCCCTCGGCGCTGACGGTGACCTGTTTTCCGCACTTGAACAGGTTCGGGTCCTCGAACATGTCCAGGACGTCGGAGACGGGCGTCAGAGTCGTGGTGCCTCCGTCCCCGTTGGAGACCCTGAGCTTGTAGTACTTCTCCCTGGGTATCAGCTCCCTCACCCTCCTCAGCATGGAGGGGATGCACTCAGAAGGCCGCGTGTGCATGTGGTAGCCCATCACGACCGTGAACCTGGATTCGCCGGTGGCGGGGTCGACGTTCTCCGCTATGGCGGGCGGGTCCGCCTTGAATCTTTCCCGGTACCACGCCGCGTACTCGCCGGCCCCGGGCGGAGGCAGCTCTTTCACATCGGACAACGCGGCGTAAGCGGGCTCCGTGGCCTTCAGTTTCTCCATGGTGCCTTGCTCGGTCTATTCCCTGGCCTCTAGGCGAGCTTGCCGAGCATCTCGCCCAACTCCGGGCTCCTCCTCCCGACGTCGGCGGCGGGGCCGCCGAGGCCCCTGTCTATCCTCGAGTCCCCTAGAGTGTTGGCTATCACCCAGGCGGCTATCGCCCTTCTCTCCTGGTCATCTATGCCTTCAGCATTGACTATGACCTTGACTCCTTTGGTGAAGGGACTGGCTTTCTCCATGAGGTCGGTCGGCCTGGTGCTGGCGGTAATCCTCTTCGCCGAGCTTGCGGATGCGACCTCCAAAGTCATGCCGCCGACCCTGTCGGACACCGCCTTCACAGCCTCTAAGAGGTGGGCTGCCTGTTCCGGGCCGAAGTTGTATCCTACGCTGACTTCGTATGCCCCGAAGCTCTTAGGCGTGACGGCCGGGGGCTCCATTTGGCTGTGCCTTCCCTTATACCATCTCTCGTAGGCTGGCTCCCAAGGCCTCTGGCTCTGCCCCATCAACGGCAAATCAGCCGCTGCCGCCGTCAGCTGTTCTTCGCCTCCAGTCGCTCCCCCAGACCTCCTCTGCCTTTCCATTGATAAAAACTCGGCATCATAAGATTAAAAATGCAGTATACTGCCTTTCTCGTATTTATACCCCCCGTCACATATCCCTTTGTCGGATGGACTTGCGCGCGGGGTCAGCGGGTTTCCTCATCATCTCCCTGATTATTGGAGCCTAGGCTCCGCATTAAACTTCTCCAAAACAGGTTGTGAAATGGCGCAGATACTCTTTTTGGACACCACTTTGCGGGACGGCGAGCAGACTCCGGGGGTTTCGCTCCGGACCGAGGACAAGGTCAGGATAGCCAGGGCCCTGGACGGCCTCGGCGTCGACGTCATAGAGGCGGGGAGCGCCTGCACGAGCGCGGGCGAGCGGGAGTCCATCAAGGCAGTCGTCGCGGAGAAGCTCGACCTGGAGGTGGCGAGCTTCGCGAGGATACTCAAAAGCGACATAGACCTGGCCTTGGGGTGCGGCGTCGACTCCGTCTTCCTCGTCGCGCCGACGAGCGACCTCCACATAGAGTGGAAGCTGAAGTCCACCCGGGAGGCGGTGCTCGACAAGGTGACCGAGCATGTCGAATACTGCAAGGCCCACGGGGTCAGGGTGGACCTCTGCTGCGAGGACGGCTCAAGGAGCGACCCGGAGTACCTCCTAAAGGTGCTGGCCGCCGCGACGTCCGCGAAGGCCGACAGGTTCACGGTTGCCGACACGGTTGGCGTCCTCACGCCGCCGAAGACGGAGGAGCTCTTCCAGACGATAACGGCGAAGGCCAGGATACCAGTCGGCGTCCACTGCCACGACGACTTCGGGATGGGGACCGCGAACACGGTCACGGCGGTGAAGGCGGGGGCGAGGGTCGTGGACGTCACGGTCAACGGCCTCGGGGAGCGCGCCGGCAACACGTCCCTCGAGGAGGTCGCGGTCGCCTTGAGGCTGACGAGCGGCCACAAGTTCAGGCTCAGGATAGAGGGATTGAACCGGATAAGCAAGCTGGTGGAGAAGCTAACCGGCGTGCCGGTCCCCCCGAACAAGGCCATCGTCGGAGAGAACGCGTTCACCCACGAGGCGGGAATCCACGTCGACGGGATACTGAAGAAGCCGAGCACGTACGAGCCCATCAAGCCGGAGATAGTCGGCGCGAGGAGGCGGTTCGTCCTCGGCAAGCACGTGGGCCTGAAGAGCGTGCGGATGATGCTGGAGGAGTCGGGGCACAAGCTCACGGAGGCGCAGGCCAGGAGCGTCTTCGACGAGGTGAAGTCGATGGGGGACAAGGGCAAGCGGGTGACGTCCGTCGACCTCGACACGCTCGCGCACGCCGCCACGGGCGTGAAGCGCGAGAAGGCGATACGGCTCATAGAGCTTGTGGCGACGGCCGGGAACAAGATTGTGCCGAGCGCCACTGTGAAGCTTCAGATAAACGGCGGCGCGGTCACGTCGATGGGCAGCGGCGACGGGCCCGTGGACGCCTCGCTTAACGCCATAAAGGTGGCCGTGAAGGGCGTCCCCTTCGAGCTCAAGGAATATCACGTGGACGCGGTCTCGGGGGGTACGGACGCTGTCGTGAGGATACTCGTGACGCTCAAGAGCGGGGGCAAGCTATACACCGCAGAGGGCGCGGGGACTGACATAGTCCTCGCATCCGTCGACGCGATGATAAACGGCCTGAACGCGATAATGTCCAAGCGCTGATGCGCCCCCTCAGGCGCCGCGTATCTCCATGACTTCGGGGTTGAGCATCGCCGCTATCATCAGGGCGTTCGACCTGCCGTCCACGTGGCTCATCGGCGACAGCGACGGCAGGCTCCCCGCAGCGTCCCTCCTCGTCTCGTAGGCGACGGACGTCACGCCCCTGTCGAGGGCCCACTTCACGAGCGACTCCGGGAAGCCGGTGTAATGGAAGTAGGTGTGGACGCTGGCGCCCTTCCCGATATACTCGAGTTCGTCGCCCTGCGGCTCCTTCACGAAATGGAGGACGCGTGCGCCCCCCATGAGCTCGCCCCTGTCACCATAGACCTTCGCCCCCGCGGCCGCGTACGCTTCCGCGGAAACACTCTCGACGTTCGGCGACGGCGCCATGCCGGCTCCGAGGCGTGCGTCCACGGCGACCTCCACGTCCAATCCCATCCCCCGCGCCCAGTCCATAAGCTCCCTGGCGCCAGACGGCAGGAGCCCGGCGCGATGCTCGCAAGGCTTGATTTCCGCCGGGACCGCCACCTTCACCCTGCCTGCGACAGGCGCCGGCGCATGCTTCAGCGCCTCATCGATTGTGGACGCCGGAAGATTCCGGAACTTCCTCGCGACCTCTCCGTGGGTTATCCGCCCCCCCATGGTGTTTATGGCGGAAGCCAGGAGCGGCTCTTTGGCGAGCACGCCGTCCCATCCGCGGGCCGCGGCCAGTACCACGAGCTTGAGGTCCTCCAGCGTGGCCTTCTGCAAAAGGTGCGAAGCGTACGCTGCCGTATGCCTTGAGCCCGGCATGTTCGCGACGGTGCACACCGGCGATCCGCCTATGACCTGCACCGGCAGGTCGTGGGTCCTGGCCTCCTCGCCTTCTATCGCCCCGCCCTGGTCGATGGACGCGTCCGCGACCACGAGGGGCTTGAGGCCGCCAGCCCGCCGCCTCTGGTTAATCCCAGCGAGGTCGCCTCCCGTGAGCAGGGTCGGCGCAGGCGCGCCCGGGATGAGCACGCCTATGTTCAGCGCATCCACCCCTCCGCCTGAGAGGAGCTCCGCCACCCGGGCCTTGTCCTCGGGCGGCAGCCCCCTCCCAACCTTCAGCTTAACGCCTCCGTACCTTTCCACCGCCCGCTCGAGCGCGGCTTCGCTGATGTCTATGAACGTGAGACTCATCCCCATCTGGCTTGCGTTCTCCGCCGCGTTCAGGCCCACGGTGCCGGCCCCCCATACGGCGAGGCCCCTCCCCTCCAAAGCCCGAACCAGCAGTTTCGCCTCGCCGCCCTTCGGCGCGTCCGGGAAATTATCGTAGAGCATCGCCTGCTTCCGCCGGCTCCACCTCATAGTCCAACCGCCACCGAGCGATAAGTCCTCGTATAGGCCGCCTGAGGCAACATAATGCGTCCTGCCGCCATTTTCCATGGGTTCCACGGATGCATATTTTACCTCGAAAGTATTAAATCAAGACATGCCTACAATATCGGAGAAGATTCTCGCCGCCAAGTCGGGCAGGAAGACGGTCTCCCCGGGGGAGATTGTCGAGGCCGAGGTGGACTACGTCATGGTCAACGACGTCACCGGCCTGCCCGCGTTCGAGGTCTTCGAGAGGCTTGGAGCCCCGCCAATAGCCGGGAAGTCGGTCCTAATCCCGGACCATTACGTCCCGAACAAGGACGTGGCGAGCGCCGAGCAGGCGAAGGCTATGCGGCTCTTCGCCACCAGGCACGGCATAAGGAACTACTTCGAGGTCGGCCGCGGCGGCGTCTGCCACCAGATAATGATAGAGGAGGGCTTCGTTGCGCCCGGGAGGCTGATAGTCGGCGCCGACAGCCACACCTGTAGCTACGGCGCGCTCGGGGCCTTCGCCACCGGCATCGGGAGCACGGAGGCCGCCTGCGCGATGGCGTCGGGGAGGCTCTGGTTCAAGGTCCCCGAGACCCAGAAGTTCACGGTCGACGGGAAGCTCGGCAGGTGGGTGATGGGGAAGGACGTAATACTCCACGCGATAGGCGACGTCGGAGTCGACGGCTCATTGTACCAGACGATGGAATGGTACGGTTCCGCGATAACGTCGCTCCCGCTCTCGGACAGGATAACGATAGCCAACATGGCAATCGAGGCGGGAGGGAAGGCTGGCATCGTGCCCCCCGACGGGAAGGTCGACGCCTACCTCAAGGCCCGGGTCCGCGGCAGGTACAAGGCGGTGTACTCCGACCGGGATGCGGCATACTCGGGGTCATACGAATACGACGCGGCCGACATCCCCTGCACCGTCGCCGAGCCGTTCCTGCCGGAGAACGCGAAGCCCGCGGCCGAATCCGGCGTCGCCATAGACCAGGCATACATAGGCTCATGCACGAACGGGCGGATAGAGGACTTCCGGGTGGCTGCGAAGATACTCAAGGGCAGGCGGGCGAAGCCTGGCGTGAGGCTTATGATAGTGCCCGCGTCCCACGACATAATGGACCGGATGGTGAAGGAGGGCCTCTACGACGTCTTCAGGAAGGCTGGGGCCTACGTGTCCGGCCCCACCTGCGGGGCGTGCCTCGGCGGCTACATGGGCGTCCTCGCGGACGGGGAGGTCTGCGTCTCGACGACCAACAGGAACTTCATCGGCCGGATGGGCCACAAGGGCAGCAAAGTGTACCTCGCTAACCCGGCGGTGGTGGCGGCCTCCGCGGTCACAGGTAAAATCACAGACCCGAACAACCTCAAACCAAAATGAAAGAGAAATCAAGGGCGCGGGCGCCAGCGCCCGGGGCGGATGAGGTCCCGGCCCTCATTGGGTCCATGGACTATCAGCTGGCGATGGAGTCCCTGCGCGACGGGGAATGGAGGGTCGCAGGCACAGCGCTTTTCTCCATGAGCCAGGCGTTGCGAAACCACGCGGGTTTGATGGACGATTCCGCGGTGTGCTTCGCAATCCACGGCCAAAGGTACGGGGAAAAGAGGGGCGACGTGTGGGACAGGCAGATAATCAGCTTCTACACGCAGCACCGCGTCCCGGCGATGCTCGAGCGATACCAGCGCCTCGTCGACGACCCCGCGGAGCTTGCGGCCTCAAAGGAGAGGATGCTCTTGAAATACAGGGACCGTTTCCCGAAGAAGACATGAAAGAGGCTAGATTGACAGTGGACCTGGAGGGCGACCGCCTCCCGGAGGAGACCGTTTCGATAGGCGAGGTCGAGATGAACGGGGACATGAGCCTCAGGGACAAGCTGGCGCTCGACAGGACGTATCTCGCGAAGGAGCGGACGGTCCTCTCCTACGTCAGGACGGGCATCACCTTCATGGGCGTGGCGTTCTTCGTGTACCGCTTCATGGAGGCGGACCAGATAATCAAGACCATCATCTCGCTATTCTTCGGCATCCCGGGGGTGTACGCGGTCTCGTACGGCATGTACAAGACCCTGCTCCATAGGAAGGGCAGGAAGGAGTTCGAGGAAAACTACATGGCGGTGAAGAGGAAATGGAAGATAAAATCAAGGGCCGAGTATGGGCGTTCGGCGAAAACGTAGACACGGACCAGATAATCCCTGCCGAATACCTCGTGACCGGCGACCCGGCCGAGCTCGGCAGGCATGCGTTCGAGAAGGTGCGGCCCGAGTTCGCCGCATCAGTCCGTCCGGGAGACATACTGGTGGCGGGCGACAACTTCGGCTGTGGAAGCTCCAGGGAGCACGCCCCCCGGGCGCTCATAGGATGCGGAGTCAAATGCGTCGTCGCCAGGAGCTTCGCGAGGATATTCTACCGAAACAGCATAAACATCGGCCTCCCCCTCGTGGAATGCGCCATTGAGGCGAAGGACGGCAACGTCGTAGAGGTCGACTACAAGGCCGGGAAGGTCAGGAACCTGAATACCGGCAAGGAGAACTCGTTCAAGCCGCTGCCCGACTTCCTACTCCGGCTCATGGAGTCGGGCGGCCTCGTGGAGTACACGCGCAAGCGGCTCAAAGCTTAGGCTTCCTCCGCACGAGGGCGAAGTTGCAGTGTGCGGTCTCGCAGCCGCCGTTTCCGTCCCTTCTCACGCTGCCGTCGGCCGTCAGGGAGACCAGTATGTGGGCGCCCTGGAGGTTCAGGTCCTCGAAGCCGGCGTTCGCAAGCTTCAGGCGGTGTTCCTCTATCAGCCCCTCGTACTCTTTTTCGCCTAGGTATCCGCTCTGCCTGAGCTTGGAGGCGTCGATGGCAATCGTCATGTCCAACTCTCCGGAGGGCGTCCTTCTGAGGCTGGTCAGGTCCGGGTTCAACGCGAGGAGCATGTTGCTCCCGGACAGGTGTCCGCTGTCTATCCCACGCTCGGCGAGCCTGTCCCTGACGTCCTCGACGAGGGCGCCGTATTCCTTCTCCCCCAAGAGGCCCTTCTGGTGGGCGTGCTTGACCTCGAGCGCTATCCCCCTGCCGACGCCGATGTTCCTGGTCTGCTCCAGGCCGCCCCAGTACCCGTATATGACGACGTACCTCCTGTCGGGCCTCAGGAGCGGCTGGCCGTCTGGCCCCAGGATGCCCTTGTGGCTCTCATATCTGCGGGGGTCCTCAACGGCCTCCTTCTTGTCGGCGGGGTGCATGTATACCGCCCTCGGGTACCTTATCAGTATGCCGGCCTTCCTCATCTCTAAGGCTAGGCTGAAGGATTCGAGGGGGCTGTTGAATCCGTATTCCTCCGCCTCCTTCCCCCCGGTGGCGCCCTTCGGCGTCTTGCCGACCCTAGAGTAAGCCCACAGCATATGGACTCCGTCCTTGGTCTCCACGTCGTGTATCCTCTCCGTCAGGTTCCTGGGCATGACGTCAAACCACCTCTCGGGCCTGAAGAAGTCGAACAGCATGGGGTCCTTTCCGACCACCATCAGGCGGCCTCCAGTGCTTTCCGTGGCCCCGGAGACGTAGTCGACGTCGAAGACCCTCACCGGCTTAAGGTTCGGAGGGTACTCCACCGGAGGATTCGTCTCCTCGGCGGCCTGGAGGTCCAGGTAAAGCTGGTGCTGGCGCCCCCTCAACTCCTTCTCGTACTCCGGCGTCCGCTCAAGGAGCTCGAAGTCTATGAGCGCGTACGCGACTTTGCCTTTCCTGTCCTTCACCACGCCCTTCTCGTCCGTGCGGACGATGAAATGGGCCGGCTTCGTGTCGAGGACCCTGAAACCCTTCTCGGAGAGGTCGCCGATGACGTCGCCGGTAAGCTCCCTCATCTCCCCCTCCCCGAGGCCGATGGACGTGAACGTCTTGGCGGCGTCGTCCCCCTTCACCCAACCGTAGAGGACGGCGTACTGCCTGTCCTTTTCCAGCTTCACGGAGTCCTCATTCGCCCTCCCCTTCTGGTCCTCCGCCATCATCCTCGCGTCCTGTCCGAACGCGTGGTCGCTCCTGCCGGTCTGCCAGTCCGCGACCCTCTGCGGAGGCGAGTATATGGCGTAGGGCCTCTGTGTCAGGACCCTAACCTTCCGGTCCCCCCTCCTGCTTGCGCGCAGCTCCATCATGAGCCCTATCTCCGAGAAGGGGCTGTTGAACCTAGGGGCCACCTCCTCCTCAAGGCCCATCATCCTCACGACTTCGGGGTCCATTGTGAGGGGGACGTCCTGGCCGACCCGCGACCATTTGACTACGAGGTCGACGCTCCTGTCGGTGGGCGCCAGCCTCCTCGACTGGAAATGGTAGACCGAGCTCGTGCCCTCGAGCCTCCTGCCGGTCTTCGCGAACCAGCCTTCCTCGTACCACCTCTCGGGAGCCAGGCATTCCATGAACGGTCGGCCCAGGTCTGTCACCCACATGTCCCCGCCGTCTTTCGTCTTCAGGTGCGCGTACCTGACGCCGAACACCTCTATGATCCTCGGGGCCTGCGCGCTTCTGAGCTCCACGGCGGCCTCCGGCCCCTCAGCATTCCTCCCTCGCCCGCCTGAGCCTTCGGCCTCCGCTGCCATGTGTAAACATACCAGAACTATTAGAATTTATACTCCTCTGGCCAATAGACAGTACACTATGGTCCAGATAGCGGTCCTGTCAGGCGACGGGATAGGGCCTGAAATCATGGAGCAGGCCCTGAAGGTGCTGGACCGGCTTGGGCTCGGCTTCAAGTACGTCCGGGCCGACGTCGGCGGGGCGGCCATAGACCTACACGGGAAGGCCCTCCCGGAAGAGACTGTCAAGAAGTGCAGGGAGAGCGAGGCGATACTGTTCGGCTCGGTCGGCGGCCCCAAATGGGAGCGGCTGCCGCCGTCGGAGCAGCCCGAGCGCGGCGCGCTCCTGCCCCTCAGGAAGACTTTCGACCTTTACGCGAACCTCCGTCCCGCGAAGATATTCCCCCCGCTCGCCAGCGCGTCCACCCTCCGGCCGGACATCATAGCCGGCGGCCTCGACATCATGATAGTCCGGGAGCTCACCGGCGACGTGTACTTCGGGGAGCCGAAGACGCTCACCGACCTGGAGGGTTCGGACACGATGGTCTACCGGCGCCACGAGGTGGAGCGGATAGCGAAGTTCGCCTTCGAGGTCGCCTTGAAGCGCGGCGGGAAGGTCACGTCCGTCGACAAGGCGAACGTCCTTTCGAGCATGGTATTCTGGCGCAGGATAGTCGAGGAAGTCCACAAGGGATACCCCCGGGTCCAGCTCTCCCACATGTACGTCGACAACGCCGCCATGCAGCTCGTCAGGAACCCCCGGCAGTTCGACGTCATACTCGCAGGCAACATGTTCGGCGACATCCTCAGCGACGAGGCGAGCATGCTCACCGGCAGCATCGGTATGCTCCCTTCGGCCAGCCTCAACGCCTCCGGCTTCGGCCTCTACGAGCCGATACACGGGAGCGCCCCTGACATCGCGGGCAAGGGGGTCGCGAACCCCATAGCCCAGATACTGTCCGCGGCGATGATGCTTAAGTACACGTTCGGCCGGCAGAAGGAGGCCGGCAAAATCGAGTCCGCGGTCCTGTCCGCCCTCGAGGAGGGCTGCCGGACCGGCGACATAATGGGCGACGGCATGCGGAAGGTGGGCTGCGAGGAGATGGGCGACATGATATCCAAAAAGGTGAAGGCATGAGCAAGGTGAGGGTCGGGGTGGTCGGGCCGGGAACCATAGGGCACAAGGTCATATGGGCCATAGAGAAGCAAAACGACATGGAGGTCTCGGGCGTCGCCAAGACGTCCCCCGACTGGGTCGCCAAGTGGGTGGCAAAGAAGGGCTACAGGCTGTACCCGTCCTCCAAGGAGGGCGAGAAGGGGGTTCCCGAGGCCATCAGGCTGTTCGAGGAGAAGATAGGGAAGGAGCACATCGGCGGCCGCGTCGAGGACCTACTGGCGGTGTCGGACGTGATAGTCGACTGCACAGGCAACAAGTTCGGCATGCAGAATAAGAAGGAGCTCTACGAGCCCTTCAACGCCAGGAACCGGGGGCGGCTGAAGGTCGTCTTCCAGGGCGGCGAGAAGGCGGATATAGGCGCGTCCTTCAACGCGAGGACGAGCTACGACAAGTGCGCCAAGTCCTCGGGGAAGAGCCCGTACTTCAGGGTCGTCTCATGCAACACGACGGGGATGGCGAGGCTAGTCGGGGCGCTCGCGGAGCAGGGCCGCGACGTGGAATACCTCACCGCCTCGCTCATCAGGCGCTCCACGGACCCGGGGCAGTCCAGCAAGCTTAGAATCGACGGGACTGAGGTCAGCCTCAAGAACCCGTCGCACCACGCCCCGGACCTGAGGGAGGTGTTGGACGTCGAGGTGTATTCCAGGGCCTACAAGGTCCCGGTGAGCTCGATGCACGTCCACGACCTGAGGATAACGTTCAAGGGCAGGGCGCCGTCGAAGGAGGAGTTCGCGTCCATGTTCGCATGCGACAACCGCGTCGCCCTCCTCGAGGAGTTCGACTCCACAAGCGAGCTCAGGGAGCGGGTGAGGCGGATAAACAAGGTGGAGCCGCACCTCTTCCCCGGCGGGGACGTGTTCCTCTCCACGGTCTCGATGGGCACATACTACGCCTTCAGGGAAAAGGAGCTCTGGCTCTCCCAGGGCATTCCACAGGACTCCATCGTCGTCCCGGAGACCGTCGACTGCATCAGGGCGGCCATGCACGGGCGGCTTAAGCTAGGACGCGACGAGTCCATGGCGAAGACCGACTCGTCCCTGACACTGAGGGAGATGAAGGAGGTACTGGAGGAGAGCTACCGGTAGAATGGAGCCAGACGCCGAGGACGAGGCGCTCGCAGAAGCCAGGGACGACTTTAAGACTCTACTCGACCGCGGCTACCGGAGGGACTCCGCGCTATCGTTCGTCTGCGACCACCACCGCCTCGACGCCCCAGCCAGGAACAGGCTCCTGAGGGAGGTCTACTCTGAGCCGGAGATAGCGGACACGGAGTCGAAGCTCATCAACCCGGGCATGCTTGCCGGCCGGGAGCTCGTGGTCGACGGGTTCAACGTGCTCATCACCGTGGAGGCGGGGCTCTCGGGCGGCGAGGTGTTCCTGTCCATGGACGGCATGGTCCGGGACAATGCGATGGCGTTCTCCAACTACAAAATCCGCTCCGAGACCGAGGACGCGGCCGCCAGGGTGGTGGGTGAGCTAGCAAGGAATCCGCCGTCGGTCACCACATGGGTATTCGACAGCCAGATAGGCAACAGCGGCAGGCTCGCCGAGCACGTGAGGCGGCTCATGGACGCGCAGGGCGTGCGGGGCAGGTGCATGACGTCGCCGGACGCCGACGGGAGCATACTCAAGTTCAACTCTACTACGGCGACCTCTGACACGATGCTCATCAGGCGGCTCGAGTCGGTCGTCGACCTGCCTCAGGCGGTCTTCGCGGGCCTGGCCGGGAGCCTCGAATAACAGAAGTGAAGGGTCACATCTCAAGCGTGACCGTGTGGCCTATCATGGACGCGCGCTTCGCCTTCGTGGAGGCGCGCAGCCCCTCGGCGAGCGCGTGCTTGTCGGACTCCCCGAGCGAGGACTTGAGCATCTTCACCTTCACGAGCTTGCGTTTCCTGAGGACCGACCTGACCTCATCCACGAGGGCGGATGTGAGGCCGTTCTTGCCCATCCTTATGGTTACAGCCTCGTCGCTCACCGTGCCAACCTCCCCCGCAGGCCCCTGTTGTTTTTCGCGCCCGTGACATAGACTGCGGTCCGGTACTCCGCCTCGAACCTGTCCACCCACTCCTCCACGGCCCTCTCGCCTCCCGCGTAGTAGGCCCTGAGGACGGGCAACGCCACGCCGGCTGCTTCTGCGCCGAGAGCGACGGCCTTGGCGGCGTCCAGGCCGGTCCTTATCCCGCCCGAAGCTATCACCGGGGCCTTCAGCTTGGACAGCGCTCTCACGGCGTCCGCCGTCGGTATCCCCCAATCAGCGTAAGCGACTCCGACGGCCCCCATGGCCCCCGCGTTCCGGTAGCTCTCGACGAGGCTCCATGACGTGCCGCCAGAGCCTGCGACGTCGTATGCTGCGACCTTCAGGCGCTTCGCGGTCGCCAGGTCGATGCCAGAGCCGACTTCCTTGGCTACGACCGGGACGCTCAGCCTCCCGGCCACCCTGTTGACCTTGGCTACCAGGCGCCTGAAGTCAGTGTCCCCGCCGGGCTGCACAGCCTCCTGGAGGGCGTTGAAATGCAGGGCCAAGGCGTCGGCACCTATCATCTCCACGGCCCGCTCGCATTCGGCGAGGCCGTATCCCCGGTTCAGCTGGACGGCTCCGAGGTTGCCTATGAGCAGTATGTCGGGGGCGACGTCCCTGACCCTGTAAGTGTCCTCCAGACTCGGGTCCTCTATGGCGGCCCTCTGGCTTCCGACGCCCATGCCTACGCCCCTCTTCTGCGCTACCCTGGCGAGCGCCTTGTTTATCCTTCCTGCCTCCTCCGTGCCTCCGGTCATGGCTTCGAATATGAGCGGTAGCGCGAGTCTTTTTCCGAGGAGCTTCGTCCGCGTGTCGACGTCGTCGAGGCTGATCTCCGGCGAAGCCATGTGGGCGAGCCTTACTCCTGAGAATCCGGTCGAGCCTGCCTCGACCCTCTCGCTGGCGCATATCCTCAGATGGTCCCTCTTGCGTCCGTCCATTTCAGGTCCTCCTCTCGACGAGGTAGTCTGCGAGCTCCAATAGGGCCTTCCTGGCCTTGGTCTTGGGGAGCGCGTCCAAGGCCTCCTTCCCGCCGCATATGAGCTCCCCGACCTTCTCCTCCGCGTAGCCCAACGAACCCGTCCTCCTGAGCGTCGCAATCACGGAGGCGACCTCCTCGTCGGAGGCGTCCTTCCTCCCTAGCACCCTCAGTATCGCCGCCTTGTCCTCCCCGCTTGCGGATGCCATTGCGTGGACTATTATGAGCGTCTTCTTCCCGGCCCTGATGTCCGACCCTATCGGCTTGCCGAAGTCCTTCCTGTCCGCAGTGAGGTCGAGGACATCGTCCTTTATCTGGAACGCGATGCCGATGGACGAGCCGTAGACGCTCAGGGCCCGGAGCTGCCTCCCGCTTCCCCCGCCGACTATGCACCCTATCTTGACGGCGGCGTCTATGAGGGAGCCGGTCTTCTTCCAGACCATCTCCATGTACTCGTCCTCCAGGACGGTCCCCCGCTCCTCGAAGAACATGTCCATTATCTGCCCCTCCTGCAGCTGGCCGTTGGCTTCCACCAGGGCGTCCATGGCGTCGAGGGCTCGTTTGGGGGTGACTCCCTTCTTCCTGAGGTCGACGAGCGCCTTGAACGCGCTCGAATACAGGGTGTCGCCGACGATTATCCCCATCTCCTCCCCCCATATGCTGTGGACGGTCGGCCTGCCCCTCCTCTCCAGGTCGTGGTCCATTATGTCATCGTGGACGAGGGTGAAGGTGTGGAGAAGCTCTACCGCGGCGGCCGCGGGCAGCGCCTTGGAAGGGTTCCCGCCCACCGCCTCGCACGCGAGGAGGGTGAGGCACGGCCTGATGCGCTTGCCCCCCGCGTCTATGGGGTGGAGTATCATCTCCTGCATCTTCGCGTCCCCCATCATCGCGTATTCCCTGAGGGCGGGCTCGACCTGGGCGCATTTGGACTTGATTACGTCCCTTATGTCCATGGGATATTAACTATCCCCTCCACCCTATTTAAACCGCCCTCGGCGGGTATTTAAGTGGCGATTCTCCTTTCTTATCATGGAGCGCGACAAGGTCTCCGAGATAATGACCAACATGGTCGTGACGGCCTCGGAGTCCCATTCAATCTACGACATAGCCTGCATCATGGCTTCGAAGAACATAGGCTCCATCCTAATAACCGACACCGGCAGCATAAAGGGGATTGTCACGGAGCGGGACATCCTCGGCCGCCTCGCCGAGGGCGGCAGGCTCTACGGCCTGCCTGTGACCAAGCTGATGACCCGGAAGGTACTCACCATCAAGCCGGACACCCGGATCGTGGAGGCCGCGGACCTGATGATAAACCACCTGTTCCGGCGTCTCCCCGTCGTCGAGCACGGGATACTCGTAGGCATAGTCACCGCCACGGACCTGTCGTTCGAGCTGAACTCCCCGAACATCCGCGGGAAGGTGAGGGAGTACATGAGCCGGGAGACGCACACGATAGCCCCATCCGCCCAGGTGTCCGACGCGGTGAAGGTCATGATAGAACACAACATCGGCGCGGTCACGGTCGTCGACGGCAAGGAGGTGGTCGGCATCCTGTCTGAGCGCGACATTATGCGGGCCGTCGTGGCGAAGAAGGCTGAGCCGGACAAGGTCCAGGTCTCGTCCGTGATGTCGGACACTGTCAAGATCAGCCCGGACACGCAGGTGAACTACGCCTGCCATCTCATGTACTACTACGGGCACAGGCGCTTCCCGGTCATGGACGACCGCGGGAAGCTCATCGGGATGGTCACCGAACGCGACCTCCTCAAGGCCATGCGTCCCAACGACCCAAAAAGCTAGGCGGACTCAGCAGCCTTGTAGCTCGTCCTGGCCAGGGGGGAGGAGACGGCGGACTTGAAACCCCTCCTCTCCGCCTCGTAGGCGTACCTCCTGAACGTCTCCGGCGTCACGTACTCCGCCACAGGCACCTGCCTTTCCGTAGGCTGAAGGTACTGGCCCACCACCAGCATGTCGCATCCCGCCGCCCTGAGGGCGTCCATCGCCGACAGCACCTCGTCCTCCGTTTCGCCGAGGCCGACCATTATCGACGACTTCGTCCTCACCCCCGGGCTGGTATCCTTCGCCTCCCTGAGCGTCCGGAGGCTCCTGGCATACGAAGCCCTCGCGTCCCTCACGGTCTGCAGCCTCTCGACGACCTCCACGTTGTGGGCGAGCACGTCCGGCCCCGCCGCGAGGACGCGCGCGAGTTCGGCGCCGACATAATCCGGTATCAGCGCCTCCACCGCGAATCCCACGTCCTTAAGCCGCCTGATGCAATCCGCAAAATGCGCCGAGCCCCTGTCCGGGAGGTCGTCCCTCT
>JBFYKH010000054.1:0-10972 GCA_041306075.1 Candidatus Altarchaeota archaeon | reverse complement strand
CGGTTTCAAGTCAGTTGGAGCCAACGATGGGGGGATATCGATGGCAGGATAATCTTCTTCAGTGCCAGGTCGTCGACTCTCGAATTTTTCTAGTAGCATACGTTCGGATTCAATAAACCTCGAATTGCTACGTATTACTGAGTCCCAGTCCACCTGGTGGGCATCGAAATCCGGGCCGTCGCAGCAGGCATACATGGGCTTGTCTTTCCCGCCCCCAACCATCGGGACGAGGCATCCCCCGCACATGCCGGTTGCGTCGACCATAATCGTGTTTATGGAGGCGACTGTTTTAACCCTCCCTCTTGTGGCCTCTGCGACTGCGGCCATCATCTTCATCGGGCCAACTGTGAAGACAAAATCAAGGCCGTCAAGCTTTTTCTTGAGGGGGTCGGTTACGACGCCCTTGATGCCCTCCGACCCATCTTCTGTTGTCACAGCTGTACTGTCAGCCCATCTACCCAGTTCTTTTTTTAGAACTAGCATGTCGGATGTCCTGGCGCCGAGGATTATGTGGACCTCATTGCCGGCTTCCTTCATGGCTTTTGCCACCGAGTATGCTGCTGGGGCGCCGACACCGCCGACCACTATCCCGACCCTGCCGTATTTTTTAACATGTGTTGGCCTTCCAAGTGGGCCAAGGACGTGCGCTAGACTATCACCTACATTGTATCCCCCCAATTCCTTGGTTGTCGCCCCGATCTCTAGGAAAACCATGCTCACTCGCCCTTCCTTAAGGTCCCAATCGTACAGTGTGAGGGGTATTCGTTCTCCTTTATGGCCCGCCATGACCATAATGAATTGCCCGGCTTTCGCATGTTCTGCGATGTCGGTAGCCTCTATATCCAGCTGTTTTATCCCTGGAGCCAGCTCCTTTCTGCTGATAATCCTCCTTTTTGTTGCATCAAATATATTTTTGATTTCAACACCATGGAATATGGCTTCAGGATTGCGCATGCATTTTTCCGGTCTTGTTGTGCCGTCAAATTCAACAGGTTTCATCCTCTATGCTTTGTGCAATATTATACGCGATACTGGCAGTTAAAAATTCGACAATAAACAAAAAAGAGGGTAAGGGGGGACATATACACTGCAGGCCAGTTGACGTACTATGCGTCAAACCAGGAGATAGAAGCCGATTGACAGTTGAAACCGTTTCAAGAGTCAGGATAGTTTCACCCACTTAGGTATAGCCCCCTGTAGCCCTGAAAACCCATCAGGGGCCAATGGCTTACCCGAACAAGCATGGGTTCACGGGAACAAATAGATTAACCCGTGGGCTTCTGTTTTTTGCTTTCTTTTATTAGTTAGGTGGACATCACAAGATTATAGGTTATTTTAGGCGTTGATGTAGGTGGTTGGCCTATAAGCCCCCTCTGCTGCCCTTCATTTGCCTTAATCTCTTTTCTGCTTCAACCACGACTATGATTGAGCTTGCTACGACCAAGCACAAGAACCAGTCGGAGGGTGTGAGTGGCACCGTGTGGAATATCCGTTGGAGGGGGGGTGCGTATAAGAACGCTACCATGGCTAGTGATGCTGCAGCCAGGCTGTAGAATAGGAACGGGTTACTCATTAGGGGTATCTGTGTTATTGAACGAAACTCGGACCTACTATTCCAGACATGGAAGAACTGGAAGAGGACCATGGTGGTTACCGCAACAGTCCTAGCTTTCTCTAATGAATCGCCGTGTGAGAGGGATATTAAGTAAGTCAAAAGTACTCCTGCCGAAATGGTTAAGGCCACTATGATAGTCCGCTCTATCATGAGCCGCGACATTATGCTCTCTTTCGGATTCCTTGGCTTCCGGTTTATCAGGTGCTTTTCGCCAGGCTCGAATGCCAATGCAACATCCTGAAGACCATTGGTGACTATGTTTATCCATAGAAGCTGCGTCGCAAGGTAGGGTACTTTAAGCCCCATGAGCATGCTGCCCATTATCGACACTATTGCGGCTATGCCCGTCGGAATAAGGAAGAATGTTACTTTCTTGATGTTGCTGTATACGAACCTGCCTTCTTCAACAGCCGCGAATATGCTGGCGAAGTTGTCGTCTGAGAGTATCATTGCGGCCGACTCTTTCGCGACGTCGCTGCCTGTCTTGCCCATGGCGACACCTATATGCGCGGCCTTCAATGCTGGTGCGTCGTTGACCCCGTCGCCGGTAACTGCGACTATTTCACCGCGCCGGATAAGCTGCTGGACTATCCTGAGCTTTTGGTTGGACGTTACACGCGCGTAGACTGAGACATCATTCACGACGCCGTAAAGCTCTTCGTCACTGAGTTCAGCCAGCTCCTTGCCACTCAGTACTTTAGGCTCTTGGCCTCCGATACCCATCTGTTTGGCTATTGCAACGGCAGTTAGGGTGTGGTCCCCGGTTATCATGACGACCCTTATGCCGGCCTTATCGCATCCTTTTACGGCAGTTATTGCTTCTGGGCGCGGTGGGTCGATTATCGCAAACAGGCCGCAGAATACCAGTTTCTCCTCGAATGAACCAGATTCTTCAGTAAAGCCTATCCTTTTGTATGCTGCCCCTAGCACCCTGTATGCTGATGACGCGAAGGCGGCATTCTCGCCGAGCGCTAAGTCCTTAAGATCCTTGGATAATGCTTTTTCCTCGCCGCCCATCAGTATTCTTTCGCATCTGCTGAGTATGATGTCAGGGGCGCCTATGCAGTATACGAACCTGCCTTGGGGGGTATCATTTGCTGTTGTCTGAAGTTTGCGTTCGGAACTGAACGGGATTTCATTCACTCGGGGATTCTCCTCGTTCAATTTGTCTGGGTTTAAGCCGGCTTTGATCGCGGCGACTAGTATGCTGGCGTCCGTAGGCATTCCGACTATCCCGTCCTCTTGGATTCCGGAGTTATTGCATAAAACCCCTATTTTAAGCAGGACTCTGAAGTCTCCGCCTGGCTCATGTATGATCTCGCCTTCGTTGCTCAGAAAGTAACCTTCAGTACTGTATCCCTCGCCCTCGGCGGAGATAATTTCTCCTCCAGCCCACATCTTTTTTACAGTCATCTCGTTTTTAGTTAGGGTTCCGGTCTTGTCAGAGCAGATGACTGTGGTGCTGCCTAGAGTCTCGACGGCAGGCAGCTTCTTTATTATGGCGTTTCTTCTAGCCATCCTTGATACGCCTATGGCCATTGCTATTGTAACCACTATTGGGAGGCCTTCGGGGATGGTAGCGACTGTAGCCGCTATCATTACCTTGAACATTTCAACGACACTTTCGCCCATTAGTATTCCTAGCAGGAAGAGCATTGATGCTGCCGCGATCGTCATGATGCCTATCGCCTTGGCGAATGAGTTGAATTTGGCCTGAAGCGGCGTTACAGTAGCCTTTGTGTCCTTTACGTCCCTGGCTATCCCCCCCATAACTGTCCTGGATCCTGTTTCGACAACAACGCCCATGCCTCGGCCGCTGACGACGTGCGTTCCCAGGAATGCCATGTTCTTTTGGTCGCTTGTGATTGCCGCATCGTCAAGTTGGTTTGTTGACTTCTGGACTGGTATGGACTCCCCGGTTAGCACTGACTCGTCGATGGAAAGCTCAACCGCCTTGAAAATCCTCAAATCTGCAGGCACCTTAGAGCCTGTGGACATTATGACGATATCTCCTGGCACTAGGGACCACCTGTCCACCTCAACCTGTCTGCCGTCGCGTAATACAGTGGCCTTGGAGGCTAGCATCTTCTTAAGCGCCTTCGCGCTTTCCCCTGCCTTATACTCCTGCACAAAGCCGACTACCGCATTTACTGTAACAACCAGGAATATGACTCCCGCGTCAACGTATTCCTCAAGGAATATGGTTACTATGCCGGCGATTATCAGCACATATATGAGGGGGTTCTTGAACTGGTCTATGAATAGTTTTAGTTTATTCGCTTCCTTGGCTTCCTCAACCTTGTTGGGGCCGTGTTGAGCCAGCCTGGACTCGGCCTCGGCACTGCTCAGACCATTCCCTGAAGTCTTCATCGCCGTGAAAACATTCTCAAGGTCAAGGGTGTGCCACATCATCTTTTCACCGGACTCTTGAAACAGCCCTCGAGTATAATTCCGTGAGTTTTCTTATTTCCCGTGCCTTCGAGTTTGCGGCCTCTATCAGGGATAAGAGTTCGACGAACATGCTGTCCTCGTGTTTTTCATTGAGCCGTTTAAGATGAGAGTTATAGCAGGTAGTTATCCGTTCCCTGATTCGTTCATCGTTTTCTCTCATGGCCTTGGAATCCTTCTTGGTTATCCGTGGGAATGACGTTCTAAGCAGCCTGATGTTTTGGTTGAACTCCTCGTATATCCTTTCAATATCTTTTTGTGATTCAGGAGACAGCCTCGTTCCCGTTTCCAATATGCTTTTAATCGTTGAACTTATGTCCTCTCCCTTGTCCCCGAATTGCTCCAATGAGTTTGAGATTCTGACGAGCAGCACAGTCCTTATCGACTCCCGCTGGTTCAACTCTCGCTTAGAGATTTCGAGTATGCTTTTCTCGATTTTCTCGTCCAGGAAGTCCGTGAGGGACTCCATCTTCAGGATTTTCTGGTAGTTGCTGTCCTTTCGAGCCTTCAGGAGGATTATCGACTCGCCATATAGCTTGTCGGCCACTTCAAGCGCGTAGTCCAACTCCTTCTCTATGGTCTTGAATGATTCGATGTTGTCGTCAGGAAGTTTTTCCGGAAGGTGTTTAGTGTTGAATAGGACCTCCTCCTCCCCGCCTGGGACCGCCATCTCAACGAGCCTCTTGAAGGGTTTGAGCGCGATGAGGAATACGACAAGGAATATCGTCCGGAACACTGTCAGCGCATTGGCTATCTGTTGTCCTGCCGAGCCTCCGACGCTTTCGATTAATCCCCGGAAGGGGTCTAGAAACGGGAGTAGTAGGATTACACCGAAGACGTTGAAAAGCAGGTGGGCGTATGCGGCTCTTTTTGCGTGAAGGCTCATCTTAGCGGAAGCGATTAAAGCGGTGGTGGTTGTCCCTATTGCGGCGCCCAATAGAAGCGGAATGCCCTGATTGAGGCTGATGAGGCCCTCTTGGGAGAGTATGACTATTATCCCTGATGTCACTGAGCTTGACTGTACGAAGTTTGTGAAAAGAAACCCCACTATGATTGCAAGAGGAACGCTTGACATGCTAGCGAACAGGGATTTGACTGAGGGGTCGCCCTTAATGGGGGATATGGACTCCGAAATGAGGTTGAGGCTGAAGAACACCAGTCCGAAGTAGAATATCGGCCTGCCAAGGAACCTGTAACTTCCGCCTACCAGTCCAACGAGGAACCCGAGGACTATGAATGCTGGGGCGAATGCAGTGAGCTTGAATGCCACGAGCTGGGCGGTTACGGTTGTGCCAACGTTCGCGCCGAAAATGACGCCAAGGCTCTGCATGAATGATATCGTGCCTGCATTGACCAGTCCAACAACGATTACCGTGGTCGCAGTGCTGGACTGTATTATTGCCGTGACTATTCCCCCAAGTAGCGCTCCTTTCACACGGTCTCTTGTCAGCCTTCCCAGGGCTTCCCTGAATTTCTCGCCTGCAACCCTCTGGATCTCGATGCTAAAGTGTTCGATACCGTATAAGAACAGCACTAGCCCCGGGAATACTGCGAAAATCATCTCCCAGTTAGCCAATAAATCAAAAACCATTTTATGATAGTCATATGCGGAAGGGCCTTATTAATGATTCTTTTCGGCCTATAAGGTTAGCTGCAAAATTATGATGAGGACCTGACGGAGGTGGGATAAGCTGACTAGTATGGCTTGGCAGCTCGAAGGACTATGCTTTGGCAACACAATGATAAAAGGGCATACCAGGTTTGGCTTAGCCTTCAAGTTTTGCTGCAGTCACGGGTACAGCCACGGTAAAACCCAGAAAAAAGTGTGGGTGGGTGTCGACTGGAGTTTTATGAGTCAGGTTAGTTGCGTGTATGCCAGCGTGAAGAGGAACACGAGTATTATCGGCGGCATTATGGTCTTGTAGGATTTCCTGAGGTCGGTCTTGAAGTATTTCTGGGTGACTGAGAAGCACAGGTGCATTGGGGAGGAGAGTATGCCGAGGTATCCTGAGACGTAGGCGAGTGTTATGAGGTGCATGTCCGGGCTGCCGCCGGGGGCGAGTATGGGCAGGAGTATGGGGAATGTGAGGCCGACGAATCCTATGGTGAGGCCGGTGAGGAATCCGACGAGGGATGGCACGACTATGAGGAGTAGGGTGTGAGGCACTCCGAGGGAGAGTATGGAGTCGGATATCTGTCTCGTGGCCTGGGTGTGGTCGAGGACTGTGTTGAAGAGCATCACCAGGTAGACGAGCGCTATGAGGTCGGGCTTCACGCTTTCCTTGAGGAGCTGCCACGGTGTCTTGTCCGGCTTCGGGTTGATTGCAGCCGCGAGAATTACCGCGGCGATGAGGGAGAGTATGAGGTTCGCGTTGAACGCCACCGGGAGGGCTACGGCCGCGAGTATCGGGGCCACGCCTTTCGCGGCCATTATGACGTGTTTTGTGGAGATTTTCCCGGGTTTGTTGTGGCGGTTCCTGGTCTTGGCGAGGAAGAATGCTACGCCGCATAGGACGTAGAAGAGCATGACCGGCAGGTTCGCCATGAAGAACTCCTGGAGTGTGAGGCCGAGGATGCTTATCGCCAGGAGGACGCCGGGGTATATGGGGTTGATGTATTCGGAGATGTGCCTGAACCAGTAGTTTATGGCGTGCCTTGTCTCCTTGGGGAGCTTGGCCTTTCCACCTATCTCGTCCGCGAAGGGGGCGGAAAGGACTGCTCCGGAGGGGACGGGCATGAGGCCTATCACCGCGGGTATCGCCGCTATGGTGACGCGGGAGTCGCTTATCATGTGGTCGAGGGAGTCGACGACGCGCTTCATCGCGCCTGAGGAGGATAGGATGCCGTTCATGAGGAAGACTAGGCAGACGAGGAGGATGAGCTCTATGGTCTTCGGGTCGGCGAGGGTGTCGACGGAGTCCTGGATGAGGTGGGGGGTGCCGCCGAACAGTACGGAGGTGAGGGCGACCCCGAGTAGCATGGTGGCGTCGAGGCCCGCCTTCCGGACGATTGCGGCCACCATCACGGCGAGGACGATGGTGATTGCCAGTAGGGCGTCCATGGTGGAGGATTAAGGCGTCATGGTTTAAAGGCTCAGCCCAGGAGCTTCCTGGACACGAGTATCTCCGCCGCCGCCGCGAGGACGAGCAGGGGGACTACGATGGCCAGGTAGGTGGCGGCGGCCGCCTTCGCGGCCTCGGCTCCCGCGGCGAGCCGGCGGCCTCTGCGGAGTGTCAGTTCCAAGCCGATTCGGATGCCGGATGCGGCGGCGAGGAATATAGCTGGCAGCTCCAGGACGCCGTGCGGCAGTATGCCGATGAGGATGGAGGCGAGTGGTATGCCGTTCCCCAGGGCGTACATGATGACTAGGCCGACGACGAAGCCGTTGACCGCCAGGATGGCGAGCGGAACTAGGACGGTGACGCCGGCGAGCAACATGATGAGGGAGGCTGTCGCGTTCCGCATGAACACCTTCCAGATGGTTTCGATTTCCGAGCCGGAGAGTATGCCGCCGTAGACGGTTTCCATGAGCTCCGGCAGCCTGTCTTGAAGGAGCGGGTAGACGGCGGCGCCGAGTGGTATGCCGATTGCGAAAGACGCCGCCGCGTATGCCGTAAGCGGCGCGTTCCTTCTGAGCGATTCTTCGAGGTGGTTCATTTCATGGGTCTTGCGCATCCTATGCAGGTCTTCGCGGATTCGACGTTGCCCTGGCCGCATGCCGGACATATCCGGTATTCGACTCCAGTCCTCGGCTTCTGGCGGCTTAACGAGTCCATCAGGTTCGCGGGTATGATGCTCCGGATGTCGCTGCCGAGGGCGCCGATGCCGCCGCCTGCGGCGGCCACGATGATGTTTGTGACGTTCCATGCCAGGAGCATCCAGAGGAGGACGAGGTTGACTGGGGCCTGCGCCGGGGCCGGGGACAGGACATATGCCGCTATCAGGTAGAAGACGATTAACGAGCCCAGCGATGCCGCGTACGCCGCGTTCCTGAGGCCTTTCATGAAGCCGCCGCCCGCCCACCATCCGACCATGAAGCCTGTCGCGAGCGGCCCTACCAGTGGAACCCAGTTGAGGGCCGAGTACACGGCTGCGCCTGCCAGCACAGCCGCCGCCGACCGGAGCCTGCCTTTGCCGTCTGCCATGGCCTATAGGGTCCGGACGGCCTCGACTGTCAGCTTCACCGCGTTGTTGACGTCGGCCATGCTGAAGACGCTCGAGGCCCCGTGGATGTAGCGGGTCGCTATGCTGACGACGCCAGACGGTATCCCCTCCCGGGTGAGGTAGATTATCGCGGCGTCGGTCATGCCGCCTTCCAGCACGTCAATCTGTATGGGAATCTTCCTGCGCTTCGCGGCCTTCGTGAGGACCTCGCGGACCTTCGGGTGCGTTATGACGCCGCGGCCGGACGCCTCCATGATGGTGACTGCGGGGCCCTTGCCCACCTTCAGGCTGCTCTCCGTCTCCTTTATCCCGGGCGTGTCGCCGGCTATGGTCGTGTCTATGGCCAGCGCATACTCCGGGTTGAGCTTGAAGGCTGCCACGCGCGCCCCCTTGAGGCCGACTTCCTCCTGCGCGGAGGCGACCGCGTAGACGGTGGCGTCGATGTTCTTGGGGAGCGTCTCCATCACCTTGATGAGCGCGTAGCATCCGACCCTGTTGTCCACGGCCTTGCCGTAGCGGAGGTCTTTGCCGAGGGCGCCGTAGTTCGGCTCGAACACGGCGGGGTCGCCGACTTCCACCAGCTTCTCCGCGTCCTTCTTGGTTGCGGCTCCGATGTCTATGAACATCTCCTCGTGCTTGACGACCTTCTTCCGCTCGTCCGGCTGCTGCAGGTGCGGCGGCTTCGCGCCGATTATCCCGGGGACGTCGCCCTTCCTGGCCTTCACCACGACCCGCTGGGACAGGAGTATCCTGTCGTCTATGCCGCCCACCTCTATGAAGTGCAGGTAGCCCTCCTTCGTTATGTGCTTTACCAGGAAGCCCACCTCGTCCATGTGTGCTGCGAGCATTATCTTCTTTTTTCCGCTGCCGAAGCGGCCTATCACGTTGCCGAAGCCGTCGCAGTGGACTTCTTCGCAGGTCTTCTTAAGCTCCCGCGCCATTATGTCGGCTACACTCCCCTCGAAACCCGACACCCCGTCGGCCCTGCATAATTCCTCGAGCAAATCCATGGTCGCACCGTTTAACGCTAAGAAGTATCATGGACTGGGGCAATATAAAATCCATAACGCCGGCTGCCGGCGGAAGCCGCCTATTCCGGGGTTATGTCGTCGAACGCGTTCGGGGCTTTCTCCTTCAGTACCCCGAGCATCTCCTTCGCGAGGGCGGATATCTCCCATTGCGCGCCTTTCGCGGTCCTGAGGCGGACGAAGTGTCTGAGTTCCCTGAAGTTCATCGTCACGATTATCTTCGTAGCGCACGCGTTCGGCAGGAGGAATCTCGCGTCCTCCTTGGGGACGCCTGACTTCACGAGCTCCATGTACGCCTTCCTCGCCTCATCCACCGCGGCGTCGAACCTCTTCTTCGCCTTCGGGTCCTGGGAGACAGTCGGGGGCGTCACGTACTCGAAACCCTCCTCGTTCACGTACCTCTGGCTCTGCTGGCTGTAGGATGCTATCCTGTGGCGCACGAGCTGGTGGGTGCAGGCCCGCGAGACCCCCTCTATGAGGAATGTCGCCGAGGCGTGCTCGAACGTGCTCATGTGCCCCCATTCGCGCAGGTTCCTGAGGAGCTTCACATTGGCCTCCTTCGTCTTCGGCTCCGACGCGTAGCATATCCTCGCGCTCGCTGCTATCAGCTCCTCAGGGTCCGAGGACATCCTGAGCAGGGTGACTTTCACGTTAGAGAATAGGCCGCGCGAGATTAAAAGCGCCCCCGCCAGAAGCCATACCCGAAAAAGAAAACGCTCTATATCTACGTGGAATGGTGTTTTCAGGCAGACACACGAGTATTTAAATGATACACGCGTATAGTATTCCCATCTCAAATCAATGGGATGCGTGGCACATTGAACACAGGCGAAGTAACTTCTATAGTGGGGAACCAGGTCGTCGTCAAGGCTTCCGGCCAGCCGCCGCAAATCGGCACGCCCGTATTCAGCGGTAAAGGCAGGGTGGGCGTGGTGGCGGACATCATAGGACCTCTCGAGAAGCCGTATTTTGTCGTCAAACCCAGCCCCGACGCCAAATTGAAGGTCGGGGACGGCATCAGAACGAATTGAAAGGAGGATAAGATGAACGAAGAAACCAGCACCCAACCGGCGCCCAAGAAGGCCGCCGACGCAGCAGGCCAGAAGGTGGTATGCCCCGAATGCAAGGGCACGAACATAATAACCGACTACAAGCACGGGGAATTGGTCTGCAAGGGCTGCGGGTTCGTCCTGGAGCAGGGGATGTTCGACTTCGGCCCGGAGTGGAGGGCGTTCGACGAGGAGCAGAAGAGCAAGAGGGCGAGGACCGGCGGGCCCGTCAAGTTCGCGAAACTCAACAAGGGATTGACAACCGAGATAGACCGCTACGACCGGGACATCAGGGGCGGAGCCATCCAGCCGGAGCGGAAGGCCCAGCTTTACAGGCTCAGGAAGTGGCAGAGACGCTCGAGGATGAGCGACTCCGTCCAGAGGAACCTCTCCATCGCGCTGCCGGAGCTCGACAGGATGTGCGCCTACTTGAACATCCCGAACAACATCAAGGAGGAGTGCGCGATGTGGTACAGGAAGGCCGTCAACAAGGGCCTCGTCCGCGGAAGGAGCATCGAATCCGTCGTCGCCGCGATAATATACCTCATCTCCAGGAAGCACCAGCTGCCGAAGACGCTGGAGGAGCTCGAGGAGGCAAGCGGCGTCAAGAAGAAGGACATCGGCCGAAGCTACAGGTTCGCGTGCAGGAGGCTCGGCCTCAGGATGCC
>JBFYKH010000053.1:0-56655 GCA_041306075.1 Candidatus Altarchaeota archaeon | reverse complement strand
AATGACTACAACCCTGCGATTAACCCGGGGGCCGTTGAAGTCTGCGACGGAATCGACAACAACTGCATGCTCGGAGTAGACGAGGGCCTGTACAGGCCGACGTCCTGCGGCGTCGGAGCATGCGCCTCCGAGGGCACGGAGACGTGCGCCGAGGGCGTGTGGGGCCAGGACACCTGCGAGGCAGGCACACCAGGCACAGAGTCCTGCAACGGCATAGACGACGACTGCGACGGCACGGTCGACGAGGGTTGCGGCGGCGGGGGCGGCCCGAACTACCTGGTCTCGAACCGGGAGTACAGGCCGAACACCGAGGACAGGTTCCCGGTGGAGACGACCACGCTGCCTCCGACTACGACTCAGCCTAGGGTGACGACGACCCTGAGCGGCTCAAGCGAAGGCGGCGGCGAGTCTCCGACGACGACTCTGTTGAGGAGCGCGCCGGTGACGTTGCCGCCTGTGTCGAGCACCCAGCCTGCGGGCGCGGGCGGCGAGCCGACCGGGACGACGGTTACGACGCTGCCGGGCTCTCCCTTGACCGGTTTCGCGGGGGCGCTACTGGGCGGCGGAGGACTAAGCCTATTGGCTCTCTTGTTCCTCCTGGGACTGTTCCTGCTGGCGACGAAGAGGCGCAGGAAGAAGAAGTAGCTTTAACACGAGGGGGCCCGTAGGGGCCCCCTCAAAGGGTTTTTATCCTGTTCGGGGCTTCTTGTCATCGTGTCATTTTTGAAAACGATTGTTTTTATTTAAAAACGTTCATTATCATACCATGTTGATGCCATGCGACGCGCCGGTCGTATGGGGCAGCGGCCCCCTGCGGTTCCTCGCCTTCTTCATGGACAATCCCTACGGCGAAGTCTACCTGCGGGAGGCCGCCAAGAGGATGGGTTTGAGCCCCTTCGCCGTGAAGAAGTACGCTGAAATGCTTTTGAGGGATGGCCTGATTGTGGAGGACAGGAGGGCTAATCTAAGGTATTTCAAGGCGAACGCCGACAGCCAGAGCCTCAGGCACCTGAAGATAGCCAGGAGCCTCGACGCGGTGAAGAGGGGGGGGCTAGTCGAGGGCATAGTCGACGCAGTCCCTAACGTCTCTGCCATAGTCCTCTTCGGTTCGGTGGCGCGGGGGACGGACGACCTGGGAAGCGACCTGGACCTCCTGATTATAGGCTCGAAGGGGAGGGTTGACTGGGAACAGTACGAGGGGAGATTGGGCAGGGAGGTTAACGCGCACTTCTTCACCTGGGATGAGTGGAAAAGGAAGGCGGCGGAGGACGCCCCGTTCTACAGGGAGGTCGTGAGATACGGGATACCCCTTCACGGGGAGATGCCGGAGACGCCATGAGGCCTGGGACCATAGCGGACTGCATGCGGGAGCGGCTGTTGAGGGAGGTGCCGCAAGACTTGGGGAAAAGCTGCAGGTCCAGGGAGATATCGCAGAAGAGGCTCGCTGAGGCGGAGAAAGCCATAGCCCTTGAAGTATACCCCTATGCCATACTTGAGTCCTACAACGCCATGTTCCACGCCGCCAGGGCCGTGCTCTACAGGGACGGTATTCAGGAGAAAAGCCACTATGCCGTTTATGTGTACTTGAGGGAGAGGTACGCCGACAGGATACCAGAGGCCATCCTAAACCTCCTCAACATACACAGGGCCGAAAGGCACGAAACGCTGTACGGGCTGGAGTATGAGCCCGGGGCGAATGACGCTAAAACCGCGCTCAAGGACGCGAAGACGTTCGCCCGTGAGGTGGAGCGGGTGCTTGATGAGGCGGCCTGACAGGAGGAGGACATGATGGAGCCAGAAATACCGTACCGTTACATTATCCTGGCCTGCATAGCCTGCCTGCTGGCCGGTTCCGCGTCCGCGGCGCCTGATCTTAGCTGGAGTTATCAGGCGAGGGGGACCGTTTCCGGGGACCTGGCGGGGGGCGGCGGACTCGTGTTCCTAGGGACTTCCTCGGGCTCCATGGCGGGATTGAACGCCAGCACCGGGGAGGTCGCGTTCAACCAGACTGTGAGGGGGGCTATGACCGGCAGCCCGGTCTACGCTGGCGGCCTCGTCTACTACGGCAGCGACAACAGCGTCGTCTACGCGGTTAACGTTTCCACGGGCAACCGGAGCTGGAGCCTCCTGGCGAAGGGGAGGGTGAGGGCGACCGTCGCCGTCGGCGACGGCGTCGTCTACGCCGGCGCCGACGACGGGAGAATCTACGCAGCCGACGCCGCGAGCGGCAAGATGTTGTGGACGAAGATTATCGGGTCGGCGCCGCAGAACCGGCTAGTGTTCGACGGCGGCGTCGTGTACGCGGCGGCGCAGGACAGGCAAGTTTACGCGGTCGACAGGAACGGGATAATCAGGTGGAACAGGACGGTCGGGAACGTGAAGGCGGCCCCTGAGCTTGCCGGAGGCCTCCTGTTCCTGGCCGATGAGAGGACGCTCTACGCCGTCAGGGGCCGGGACGGGTGGATGGCGTGGAATGCGAGCCTGAACGGGAGCGTGCAGGCCGCGCCGGAGGTTTACGATGGGCTTGTGTACGCTTCGGCTGGCAAGTACCTTATAGCCTACGATGCCTTGTCGGGCTCCAGGGCGTGGGCTGTGAATTTCACGGACGCGGTGTCGTCGGCCCCCGAGTTCGGTGACGGGCTCATGTACTTCGGCGCCGGGAAGTGGGTGTACTGCGTGAACGCGTCCTCCGGCGAGGTTTTGTGGAGCGTGGAGGCTGCGGGGACGGTGAAGTCGAAGCCCGTTTTCGAGTCAGGGACGCTTGTCGCGGCCTCGGGGAGCGCGGTGGACGGCTTCGGCAGCTTGAGCGACCTCAGTGTCGGGGGCGTGCGGGTGACGCCCGGGATGCCTGCCGCGGGGAGGAGGGCTTCCGGCATGTACTGGGCCAAGAACACGGGGGCGGCTGTGGCCGACGGGGCCGTGTACACTGTGTTCCTGGACCGGGTGAACGTCTCGGAGGAGACGCTGACTCTGGCGCCCGGGGAGTCCCGGCCCGTATACTTTGATTTCACGCCTTCGGCGGGGGGGCATATGCTCGAGGTCGTCGCGGATTACGGCGAGCGCATATTCGAGTCCGACGAGGAGAACAACACCGGCTCCGAGCTGTTCTTCACGTTCAGGGAGTGGCCGAGCTTCCACGGGGGCGCAGGCAGGACGGGTTTTATGCCCGCTTACGACAGCTTCGGGGAGAGGGAGTACTGGCTCGGGTGGAGTTGCGCGCCGCACCTGAAGAACCTGAGCGTCTCGAATATCAGCCTCGTCTGGGAGGGTTTCCGCGGCACCGGATGCCGGCTCGGGGACGTGGAGCTGGGGCTCGCGTGCACCGCTACGCCGCCCCGGGGGTCGCAGGCTGAGAAGCTGCGGTCTAACTGGACTTGCAGGCTCCATAACGTCACCGGCTGGTCCGACAGGAACTTCAGGCTCATGGACGGCTACCTGGAGGGGTTCAACGAGAGCGCCTACAACCTGAGCTTAAGGCATAAAGCGGTCTATTACCCGTTCAACGTCACGGACTATAGGGCCTATTTCACCTGCGACTCGACTGTGGAAGAGGATATGCCGGTGAGGGACGCCGGCTTCCAGTGGGACTGCAAGGTGAGGAAGGACTTGAAGCAGACCCCCTACAGGATGCTTTCCATGTGGAAGTGCACCGGCAGGTACCAGAGCCGCTACACGCTCGCGGACATCGCGGCCTTGAAGGGGTACGGCGGCTTAGCGAAGCCTGCGCGGGCGCCCGCCATGTCCGAGTACCGGCTCATCTGGAATCTGACGAGCGGGGGGAAGGTTGAGGCCTCGCCAATCGCAGTCGACTTGGACGGCTCCGGCGACGGGGGCTTGGAGACTGTAGTGGGCTCATACGACGGGTTCGTCTACGCCCTGAGGCCTGACGGCAGCCTCCTGTGGAGGGCGGACGCGGGCTCCGGCGTGCTCGCGGTGTCCGCAGCCGACGCGGACGCCGACGGGAGGCTGGAGGTCTACGCCGGCCTCATGGACGGGCGGGTGGTGTGCCTGGACGACAGGGGGATGCTGTTGTGGGAGTACCGGAGCGGCGGGCCCGTGGCTTCCGCGCCGCTCGTGGAGAACGTGGACAACACCCCCGAAGAGGAGGTGATTTTCGGCTCCTATGACGGCCATATCTACGCGTTGACGAGCGACGGCGCCTTGAAGTGGAAGTACCAGGCTGCGGATGATGTTGCTTCGGCCCCGTCCGCGGCGGACGTGGACGGGGACGGGAGCCCCGAGGTGATTGTGGGCTCGGGCGACAACCTGGTCTACGTCCTGAAGGCGCCGCCCTACAAGGTGTGGACTTACCAGACTGCGGGGGACGTCGCCGCGGCCATCGTGCCCTTCAAGCAGGGCTCGAAGGTCGAGCTGGCGGTCGCCTCAGGCGGCGGCGTGTTGTACGGCCTCATGTTCTCGTCGAGCGGGCAGGAGGATTACAGGAGGGTCTGCGACGCGGGCGGCTGCAGGAGGGAGGGCGTCGCCAAGACGAAGCTCACACCCCGCTGGACGCTAGACCTTGGGAGCCCGCTCATGTCGTCGCCGGCCTATGCGGACGTGGACGGGGACGGGAGGGAGGAGTACGTCCTGGGCTCCGACTCCGGGAACCTGTACATAGTCAACCGGAGCGGGGTGAGGCTCCTCAGGTATTCGACGAGCCGGCCGGTGCGCTCGTCGCCGGCGGTCGCGGACCTCAACGGCGACGGGGTTGTGGAGATAGCGTTCGGCTCGGACGACGGGAGGGTGTACGTCATCAACTCGGCGGGGAATACGCTGTTCACGTATCAGACTGGGGGCGCCGTCAGGTCGTCCCCGTACGCCGTCGACATAGACGGCGACGGAGTCATGGAGTTCGCGGCAGGCTCCGACGACGGGAGGCTGTACGTGTTCGGCTACAGGCAGGGGGAGGAGACAAAGCCGCCTGCGACCGCGACGACCCAGAGCACAACGACCACGCAAAGCACCACGACGACGCAGCCGCCGTCTACGACGGTCGTGGAGTCGACTACCACTACGGCTGAGCCGACTACGACGACGGCTGCGGCTAGGGAGCCGACGACCACTGTCGCAGAGGCTCTTGTGGCGGCCGGGGGGCCTCCCGCCCACGATGGGGGCAGGGGTGTCGCATACCTCGTCTTCGCCGCCTTCTGCATCCTGGCCACCGCCGGCATCCTCGTCAGGATTAGGCTGCGCTCCGGCAGGAGGCCGAAGCTCGGCGGCCCCTGAAGGCTTATAAGGTTTCAGGGCTTATCCTTTAGGATGCCAGTGGTTTTGGAGACGAGGCTGCCTGCGAAGCTCATGGGGCGCGGGAAGGTCAGGGACGTGTACGACTTGGGCGACAAGCTCCTTATCGTGGCTACCGACAGGATCAGCGCCTTCGACTCGGTGCTGCCGAACGGGATACCGAGGAAGGGGGAGGTCCTCAACAAGCTGTCCGCCTGGTGGTTTGCTCACACGCGGGACATCGTGGCGAACCACATGGTGTCCATGGACGTCGGGGATTATCCCGCCGTCCTGAGGGGGGATTCGGGGTCGCTTGAGGGCAGGAGCATGCTCGTCGAGAAGGCTAAGCCGCTCCCCGTCGAGTGCGTGGTCAGGGGGTACCTGTCGGGCTCTGGGTGGAAGGAGTACGGGAGGACGGGCTCGATATGCGGGGTCAGGCTGCCGAAGGGCCTCGTCGAGTCGGACAGGCTTCCGGAGCCCATATTCACGCCGACGACGAAGGCGGAGCGGGGCCACGACCTGAACGTCGACTACGGGGAGGTCGAGGGTATTGTGGGGGCCGACACCGCGGCGAAGATACGCGATTACACGCTCAGGATTTACGCGAAGGCCGCGAAGCTGGCGGAGAAAAAGGGCATCATAATAGCGGACACCAAGTTCGAGTTCGGCGTGAGGGACGGGGAGGTAATCCTGATAGACGAGGCGTTGACTCCGGACTCGTCGAGGTTCTGGCCGGCGGATTCGTACAGGCCGGGGGGGCCGCAGAGGAGCTATGACAAGCAGTATGTCCGGGATTATCTGGAGGCTGTGAGGTGGAACAAGGAGCCGCCGGCGCCCCCGTTGCCCGAGAGCGTGGTCGAGGAGACGTCGCGGAAGTACGTGGAGGCCTACGAGAGAATTACCGGGAGGAAACTATAGGGCAAAATGCATTTTTCAGGTCATTAGAAACCGGTATATTTTTAAACCTGCACTGCCAGTTAATTTAAGCTCCTAGTTTTAGGGGGGTTGGGGGGCTAACCATAATGAAGGCGGTTTTGCTTGCGGGCGGCTTCGGCACACGGATGAGGCCGCTCACGTTCTCGAGGCCTAAGCCGCTCCTGCCGCTTCTGAACCGGCCGGTCACCGCGCACATACTCGACCACCTCAGGGAGCACGGCGTTTCCGAGGTCGCCATCACAACCAACTACCTGAGGGAGCAGATAGAGGCCTACTTCGGCGGCAGCTACAGGGGCATGGCGCTCCACTACCCGGTCGAGGACGAGCCCCTCGGGACAGCCGGCTGCGTGAAGAACATCCAGGGCTGGCTGGACGGCACGTTCATCGTCATGCAGGGGGACACGATAACCGACATCGACCTGACGGGCCTCATCGGGAGCCACAGGGCGCACGGCGGCCTCGCCACCATATCCGCGAAGCGGGTCGACGACCCCTGGAACTTCGGGGTCATGGAGGTCGCGGACGACGGCCGCATCGTCCAGTTCCAGGAGAAGCCGCTCATGCACGAGTGCCGCACCGACCTGGCGAACACCGGCATATACGTACTGGAGCCTGAGGCCCTGGATTACGTTCCTGAGAGGACGTTCTACGACTTCTCGAAGGACCTGTTCCCCACGCTCCTGGACAGGCAGTGCCTGTTCGCGGAGCCTACCGAGTCGTTCTGGGTCGACGTGGGCAGGCCCGATGGCTACACGGCGGCGAAGAAGTGGCTGATGGGCAGGATGGAGAGCGAGATGCCCGACTCCTCGGAGTTCCTGGGCGTCCTCGACGGTAAGGCCGCTTTCGGGGGCAACGTGAGGATAGGCAGCCACACGCAGATATTCGGCCCCGTCCTGGTGGGTGACGGCGCGACCGTGGAGAGGGGATGCGTCATCGGGCCGTACACGGTGATAGGCTCGGGAGTCACAATCAGGGAGTACAGCGTCCTCAACGGCGCCGTCCTGTTCGAGGGCGTGAAAGTCGGCTCCGGGGAGGAGGTCTCCAACAGCTTCATCGCCGAGGGCTGCAGCATAGGCTCGGGGGGGATGATACAGTCGGACGTCATGATAGGCGGCAACTGCCGCCTCGAGGGTAACGTGTCGGTGATAAACGGCTCGAGGATTTGGCCGAACATGGACATCTCCGAGAACACGATGGTGAGCGGCACCCTCCGGAGGTTCGTTCAGATGCACGAGGTGAGGGAGGACCCCCGCTGGAGCATGAGGACGGTCACGCCTGACGAGGCGTTCTACTTCAACAAGCTCGAGGGCAACCACGTGTCGTTCACCGGCAGGCGGGCGCTGAGCCTCCTGGAGTTCGGGAACATGCTCAGGGACGTGGAGCCGTCGTCCGTGGAGTACCACATGAGGAGCGACGTCAACGACTTCAGCCAGTGGACGGAGAGGGTGATTTCCGACCAGCATCTGGCAGGCCTCTTCGAGGACATCAAGAGGGAGTCCAAGGGCATGGGGCCGAAGGTGGTGAAGCACCGGCTCCTGGCTGCGACCAAGGACAGGCTGAACGTCCTCCTGGGCGAAGTCAAGCAGGAAGGCTACGTTTAGGCGGGATATTTAATCCGGTCCTTCCCTAACTTTCTAAAGGCTAGTATTGGTTTACCATGTGCGCTTTATGGCCGTTCTCCAGGCGGAAGAGCCAGGAAGAGGACCCGGGGCCCCTCCTGCCCGGGGAGAAGAGCATAGGTGAATCCGAGAGGGACGTGACCGACTTCCTGTCCGCCGCCGTGAGGCCGGACGGGAGGATAGCGGGAGTATTCCACCCGGAGACGTCCAGGAGGGATGACAAGCTAGGCCCCGGAGGCCCGGAACCGGGCCGGAGGCCGAAGCCGGCCGGCCTCGCAGCCGACCCCGCGTTCCGCGGCAGGGCGATGGCGCTCCTTTACGACGCCCTCGGGAAACAGGCGCCGAAGCCTGATGAGGACCGGGGGGAGGACGCATTCCACAGGGACGTGGACGACATCATCCGGGAGGCGAGGGGGAGGATGAGCCGGGAGGAGTTCGAGGCCACCCTCGAAGCCTCGCTCACGGCCCGGCAGGCATCGGCGGACGCGAAGGCTGTGAGGAGCCTCAGGATGGCCGCCGGATGGCTGAGGATGAAGTCCAAGGACGTGGGTTAGCATGTGAGGCGCGACTTCAGGTCCGCTATCGCGACCCTTGACTGGCTCTTCTGGTCGCGCTCCCGCACCGTCACGGTGCCGTCCTTGATTGTGTCGTAGTCGATGGTTATCGAGTAGGGGACGCCTATCTCGTCGGCGCGGGCGTAGCGTTTCCCTATGCTGCCGGCATGGTCGACGAACACGTAGAGGCCTCCGTCCCGAAGGAGCGCGAACACCTCCTCCGCCTTCGCGTCTATCCCGTCCTTCTTCACGAGCGAGAACACCCCCGCCAGGTACGGGGCCGTCCGCTTCGGGAACCTGAAGTACGAGCGCTCCCCGTCCTCGACGAGCGAGCTCTCCAGGACGCAGTATATCGGCCGGTCGATGCCGTATGCGACCTCGATTACGTGGGGCAGGAACTTGCGGCCGTCCAGGCTCACCTGCATGTCCTCCCGGCTCGCCTTCATGTGCTGGCCGAGGTCGTATCCGCTCCTGTCCGCTATGCCCACGAGCTCTATCCTGCCGAAGACGTCGCTCACGTACTCGACGTCCCAGGTGTCGCTAGAGTAGAACGCGCGCTCGTCCTCCCTGTGCTGCCTGAGCTGGAGGCGGCCGCCGTCGACGCCCATGTCCTCGAACACCGCCATCGCCTTCCCGAGCTGGTACGCTATGAACTCGAGGGGTATGATTCCCTGCCTGTGGGCTTCGCCTATCGTCGTCTCCCACAGCTTCCCGTTCTTGTCGGTCAGCTTCACCCTGCGGCCGCTCACCTCAGGGAACCTCGGCGCCGCCTTGTTCTCGGGGTCGAGGAAGTACTGTATCTCCGCCTGGCTGAACTCCCTCAGGCGTATCATCCCCTGCCTCGGGGAAATCTCGTTCCGGAAAGAGCGGCCTATCTGTATGACGACGAACGCGAGCCTCCTCCTCGCGAACTCCCAGAGGCGCCTGAACGCAAGGTACGTGGTCTGCGCGGTCTCGGGGCGCATGTAGGCGGTCTTCCGCTTGCTGCCTGTGCCCACCGTCGTGCCGAACATGAGATTGTAGGTGTAGGGCTCGGACAGCGTGCCCTTGCAGGAGGGGCATGCGACGCCCTTCTCCCTGATGAGCCGGCCCACCTCCTCGGCGGGCTTACCCTCCGCCTCGACGCCCACCTCCGAGAGCAGCTTGTCCGCGCGGTACCCCTCAGAGCACTTCTTGCACTCGACCAGGAGGTCTGCGAAGCCCTTCACGTGCCCGGACGCCACCCATATCTCCTCCGGGCTCATCGTCGGGCACTGGACCTCGAAGCAGCCGTCGCCGACGACGTAATGCCTCCTGAGAAGGTCCTCCACGTTCTGCTTTATCCTCGAGCCCACGGGCCCGTAGTCTATGAATCCGCCGAGGCCCCCGTATATCTCGAACGACGGGTACACTATACCCCTGCGCTTGCACACGTCGAGTATCTTGTCGTACGTCTCCTGGGCCATGGCTTGAGATTAGGCAAAACGCGGATATTAAGAGTTGTCCACCTTGTCGCGCTCGGATTCCACGAGCTTCCTGAGCTCGTCCTCCACCCTGCTCTTCGTGTCCTCCTCGGAACGGAGGAGGAGCTCCTCCTCTGTGCGCCTCTCCCGCTCGTTCTCCCGCATCACCTTCTGGCGGTACTCCGCCTCCACCGCCCGCTTGCGGCCGGTGAACTGTATTATCAGGAACGCGGAGACCATGAATATAGCCCCGAACAGGATGACGTTGTTTATGAACTTCTGCTGCTCCTCCGCCAGCTTCTCCTCCACGTCCGAGATGAGCTTCTTGGACTCGTCCATGCCAACGCTGTAGTTCACGGCCGTGAACAGGCTGAGGGACGATTTGGCGGGCGGGAGGGCGTCATTGTACCTGCCGACGTCGAACATGTTCTTCCCCTGGCGGTACTTGGTGTTGGCGTCGTCGAGAATGCGCATGCCCTCGCTCACGTTGCCGACGAAAGTGTCGACCTCGGCCACCGACTTGGAGTCCAGTATGCCGGAGTATATCGCCTTTGCCTTGTTGGCGTTCAGGAGAGCCTCGTCGAAGCTGGCGACGCGGAAGCGGTCCTTGGCCGCGGCGAAGTAGCTGTTCGCCTCCCCCCTCTGCTGCACCCGTATGTTTATCTGGTTTATGAGGGTGTCGCACTTGGAGACGCCGACGTACTTCTGGTACTGGAGGAATATCTTCCTGGAGTTGCTCGCGTAGGTGAGCGCCTCGTTGAGGCTCTGCGTGAGGTAGAACTCCTGGCTCTTGGAGTAGAAGTCCTCGGCTATCCGGAGCATCTGCTTCTCGCTGCACTGGTCCCTGATGGTCCTGAGGACCAGGTTGACCTCCTGTATGTGGGAGCCGTACAGCTGCATCCCCACCTGCTGCTTCTTGGGCAGGTCGATCTCGGTGGCTGCGGCCTTGTTGTAGAAGCGCCAGTATATGTCTATCGCCCTGTTCGCCCGGTCCGTGGCGTTGGCGCAGTCGGGTATGAGCGACAGGCTCTTCGCCTCCTGGAGGTATATGGCGGCCTCCCTCATGCTCTCCTCCGTGTTCTCGTCTATCATAAGCTGGCAGCGGGAGGCGATGGACGTCGCGGTCGAGTATCCCTCGTCGTCCTCTATCTTCTTGTAGAACGCCTGCGCAGCGGAGGCGTATTCTATGCACCGCCCGTAGTCCTCCTGGCTGTTCTGGGCGAAGTATTGGACCGCCTTGTCGTAGCTGGCCTTCGCGTTCATCCGTATCTCCTCTATCTTCGCGTTGATTCCGGACAGGAGGTTCGCGGAATTGTCGATGCCCGTCTGGTACGGGCAGGAGATGTACTTCTCGCTGGCGTTGACCGCGTATGAGCGGGCGAGCGTGTAGAAGCCGCCGAAGAAGCTGCCCTGCGCCTTCCCGAGGAGGTCGTCGCCCTCGCGGACGCACTGCGCCGTGGTGTCGAATATCTTCTTGCCGCAGCGCTGGACGAGGTCCTCGCACTTGAGCTTGCACGAGACGCCGGACACTCCGCCGACGCGCACGCAGATGTCCTTGCAGCGGCCGGCCATGTCGGCGCAGCGCTGGAGCGACTGGAGGCTCGGGCTCTCGCTCAGGAGGTAGCCTCCGGCTATGTTGTAGTACTTGTCCGCAAGCTGCAGGGGCGGCAGGAGGGCCTCCACATCGCTTATCACGCGCTCGGACCTCGCGGAGCCGTAGTCGTCCTTGAGGGCGTCGTAGATCTCCTTGGCGAGGTACGCGCTCCTGAGCGCGTTCTCGTAGTCTCCGCTTCGAAGGTATCCTTCGGCCGACTTCATGTAGACGTCGGCCGCGAACTTGGACTGCTCCTCGCCACAGGCCGCCTGCGCCAGGAGGAGGATGGCCAGCCACGCCAGGGGGCTCCTCATTTACGGGCCTCCGCGGCACCTGCGGCGTCGTCGTCTAATCCGCCGCCCCAGTCGTCAAGCTGCGATTCCGAGGGTATTGCACGCATCCGTTTTCCACCGCCTTTCGCCTTAATGTATGATGCGGCGACGACTATAAGAACGAACAGGCCGGCTGCTATCAGGAGCCAGGGGGGTATCCCGCCCGCCCCTTCAGGCAGGGTCGTCGTGGTCGGCGGGAGGGTTATGGAGGGGTTGACGGCGCCGAGCGCCCTTTCTATCTGCAGCTTCAGGAGCTCGCAGCGCACTATCCCGTCGCTGCTTCCGAGGTCCGCGTAGAGTTTCGCCGACTTCTCCACGAGGTCGAGCGCGTTCCTGTAGTCCCGGAGCATGAAGTACTCCTGCGCCTTGGAGTAGAGGGTGTCGGCCTCCTTCTGCCGGTCCAGGAGTAGCTTCTCCTCTATCTCCTTGATGAAGGACTGGCATCGCGACACCGAAAGCATGTCGTCGACCCGCATGTAGTACGTCTTCGCCTGCTTGAAGTGCTCGAGCGCCCCCGTCAGGTCGGCGTGTATGTAGGCGTCCTGGCCCATCGCATAGCTCATGTCGGCGAGCCTGCGGATGGTGTAGCCCTCGTCCATCGTGTACACTATGAGCTTCTCGCCTTCCACGACGGTGGCGACCTCCTTTATGCCGTCCCCGTCCATGTCTCCCGCGGCTAATTTTAGTATCGGCCTTCCGCCGGAGAACATCCACTTCAGGGCTCCGTCCAGGCCGAACATGTATATCCTGCCGGAGGCCTCGGAGACGAGGATGTCGTCCACCCGGTCGCCGTCCATGTCGGTCACCTCGATGTCCGTGGGCTGGCTGCCGAACGGGTAGTCCCATTTCACCCTGCCGTTGCTGTCCAGGGCGTAGAGCATGCCGTTCGGGCATGTGGCGAGCATCTCGGTGAGGGCGTCGGCGTCGAGGTTCAGGGAGCGTATATTCTGGAGCTTGCAGTTGAGGGTGATGGTGTTCGAGCGGTTCATATCCGTTATCTCCTTTCCTATGCCGGAGGCCCTGATTTCGTATATCGACAGCACCTTCAGGGTCTCGCCCTCTATCACCGCGACGGTGTCCTCGTAGAAGCCTCCCCCGAACTTGCCGATGATTAGCGAGGTTATCTCCTTGTTCTTGGGGTCGGTGCGCCGGTCGAAGTCGTATGCGCCCATCAGCCCCCCGAACGCGTCGAGGAATATGAGCTTGTCGGCGCCAGCTACGACCTCTCCAGCCCCGTCTGAGTCCAGGTCCGCGACCTTGACCGTGTTCACAGGATATTTCAGGAGCCCTTGGCCGCGCTCAGGGTACTCCCAGACGGGCTCCCCGAAGGGGTTGAACACCCATACCTTGCCGTTGGAGCCGCCGACTATCTCGGGGTAGCGGTCGCCGTTCAGGTCTCCGACGTCGATGTCGTTGAGGACGCCGAGGGTGTCGAGGGTGCGGATGAGGCGTCCGTCGCTGCCGACTATCTTCAGTTCGCCGCGTTCGACGTTGTTGAGCTTCTGGCCGGTGAGGAGGAGGAACTCTATCCGGCGGTCGTTGTCTATGTCGTAGGGGAGCGCCTTCGTCAGCTGGCTGTCGATGCCGTATTGCATGACCTTGGAGCCGTTGAAGTCGTAGGCTGCGACCAGGTTCTTCTTGTCCATGTTGGCGGTGTATTCGCTGTCCGAGACCACCGCGTACGCCTCGCCGTATCCGTCGTAGTTTATGTCCAGTATGCCGACGTCCAGGATGGTGACCTTCTCATTGAGGGACGGCATGAGTTCCCGCTCCCACCGGGGGGAGAGCACGTCCTCGCTCTGGGCGCCCGCATACGCCGCGAGGGCGAGCGTGAGGAATAGAAGGGGGATTAGCCTCATATGGGAATATTAAGAACACCGGCTTAAAACGTCATTTCTGCCTGTAGAACTCGGCGGCCTTCTCCGGGGCGAGCGTGTTTATCACGATGCCGGAGCCGAGCTCAAAGCCGGCGAGCACGGACGTCCTCGGGAGTATCTCGAAGTGCAGGTGCAGGTCCCCTCCGGGGGGGCTCATGTGCAGGAACATGTTGTAGGGGGGGTCGTTGAGGCCGTTTTTCAGCCGGCTTAGGACGAGCCTCAGCGACTCGGCGAGGCTCAGCATCTCTTCGGGGGAAAGTTCATTCAGAGCCCGCACATGCCGAATAGGCATCGCCCACGCCTCGAAAGGGCTCCTGGAGGCGTATGGCGCGAATGCTGCGGCCTTCCCGTCGTCGAATATGGCCCTTGGGCCCTGCGACTCTTTTTCTTGGGCGTCGCAGAGGGGGCATGAGCCCTTCCGGGCCTTGTATTTCGCGGCGCCTTCGACCTCCTCCCTCACCTGCGCGGGGACGATGGGGGTGGAGATTATCTGCGTGTGCGTGTGGGCGAGCGACGCTCCGGCGACGCGTCCGTGATTCTTGAAGACGAGCGCGTATCCGACCTGCGGGTCGGAGAGCATCGAGTCGGCGCGCCTGGAGTAGACGGAAAGCACCCGGGCTATGCGGTCGGCGGGCATGTCGGCCAGGGTGGCGGCGTGGTCCGGGGATTCGACGACGACCTCGTGGTATCCGTAGGACGGCATCAGGTGCTCCGACTCCGTCCACGGCTCCTTCGTGGCCGCCGGGAACATGTTCGGGAACACGCGTATCGTCCACTCACCGGCCTCCTCGACGCGCATGGTCTCCGGGGGCGTGGAGGATTCGTTGCCGGGGCAGAAGTAGCAGCCCTTGGACGTGTCCGCGACTGGCGCGGGCGACTGCTTGTAGTCGGTCGGCCTCTTCCCTCTGCCGACCGACAGTATCACGCGCCTTTCCGTGAAATAGTCCCTCCTGAGCTCGTTTTCCATTACGGTTGCCTGAGGATATTAAACAGGGCGGCCTAAATATTACGGTATGGCTGAGGCCGGCCTGAAGAGGAGGCTTATCGAGGCCGCCTGGGAGGGTGGTCTGTCGTCCGCTGAACTTGAGGGCAGGCTCCGCGACATTGAGGGGCGCCGCATACGCTCGGGGGGCGGTGCCGGGCACACTAGCCTGCTCGACGAGGCCGGGAAGCCGCATAGGGTCGTCGAGGCCGACCGGGGAGTTGTGAAGGCCGGGGACAGCATCTTGGCGGCTGACGCGGTGGAGCTTGCTGGGGCGGCGTCCGAGATAGGGTGGCATGCCGGCGGCGGGAGGCTTACGCGCGCCCAGGGCGGCGAGCTCGAGTCGGCGTCCGCTCAGGCTAGGGGAGGGGACTTCATGGCCGCCCAGGCCGGAGGGATGCCGTTTAAGGTGAAGCGGGCGGCCGAGGAGACAGTCGATGAGGGCTTGGCGAGGATGGGTTACTCGGCAGGCGCGAGGGACGCTCTGGGCGTTGAGGTGGAGGCTGAGGGCGTCGCCGGCACAGTCGAGGCTTCGGCCGACCAGGTCTTGAGGGCGAAGGCCGAGCTTGAGAGGATGGGTGTTCCGGAGAATGAGCAGGGCAGGGTGCTGTCGATGCTTGCCGCCGCCGACGCTACCCGGCTTGGGGTGGCGGAGATTCCGGCAGGGGAGATGCTGGAGGCTGCGGCGAAGGCCGGAGCGAAGGTTAAGCGGGCTTCGGGTTGGAGGGGCGCGGCCAAGGCGCTTGAGGACACGGTCTCCGCCGCGTCAGGTGGGGCGGCGACCGAGTTTTCAGATACGATGCTCAGGGAGCTCATGGGCCACAGGAGGGTGAGGGGTGAGCGGGAACTCCTCAGGTGGATTGAAGGCCTCCTCACGGATTCGGGAGAGGTCGGGTGAATGGAAGAGGGGGAGACGTTCAAGGTCGTGGGGGTGGGAAGCTCCGGCTCGGCTGCTGTCGAGAGGATGGCCGGCTGCGTCGGGTGCGGCCTGGTAGCGGTCAACACGGACGCTAAGACGCTCCTTGACTCCAAGGCCCCCTACAAGGTGCTGATTGGGCTTAGCGTCACCGGGGGCAGGAGCACCGGCAACGACATCCGCCTCGGGGAGAGGGCGGCGGTCGCGGACCAGGACAAGATTAAGGCGGCCCTTGAGGGCGCGAAGGAGGTCTTCATCATCGCAGGAATCGGCGGCGGCACCGGCGCGGGGGCGGCTCCGGTGGTCGCGGAGGCTGCGAAGTCCATGGGCGCCGTCGTGGTGGCGTTCGTGAACACGCCGTTCGGGGCGGAGGGGAAGGTCTGCAGGGCGAACGCGGAGGCCGGGATAAGGAATCTCGTCCCGTACTGCGACCTCATCGTCGTCGTCGAGAACGACAGGTTCCTGAAGACCCTGCAGGATATGTCGCTCAGGGACGCGTTCACCAGGGTCAACAGGATGGTCCTCGAAGCGGTCGTCGGGATGGTGAAGCTGGCGTCGGACGCCGGGATGGACGCCCTGAAGCCGATGCTCAAGGGCTACGCGACGATAGGCTACGGGGTGGGGCCGACGGCCGCCAAGGCCCTTGAGGCCGCCATGGATTCCCCGCTTGCGGGGGTCGAGGTTGGGAAGGCGTCGGGGGTGATGCTGCATTTCACTGCCGGGAGCCAGGAGCTCTCGGGGGTGCAGGAGGCTTTGGGGAGGGCGTCGGAGAAGGCGGCTCCGGGGGCGGCGATACTCTGGACGAGCACCGTCGACGACGCGGGCAATGCCGTGGAGGCGCTTGCGATTTTCACGGGCGTCGCACTGGGCTATTAATTAAGGGGGCGTAATATTCACTATGGCTTTGGGGTTGCAGGAGCTTCTCATCGTCCTCTTCCTGGTCCTGTTGCTGTTTGGCGCCAAGCGGCTGCCGGAGCTTGCGCGCTCCGTCGGGGCGGCGATGAACGAGTTCAGGAAGACGCAGGATAAAAAGTGAGGCAGGGTTACGTCGGCCATTTGGCTGAGTTGCGCCGGAGACTGCTGGCTGTGCTTGCGCTCCTGGCGTTCGCGTCCCTGGTATCGTATCCGCTTGCGCAGCCACTGCTTCTGAAGGCTAAGGAGGATTTGTTCCCGGGCGTCAGATTGGTTATTTTACAGCCGCAGGAAGCCATAGTTACATATCTAAAGACGTCAATACTCATAGGTTTCGCCCTTACGCTGCCGGCGATGACATACCACCTCTGGGCATTCCTCGCCCCCGGACTCCTGAGGGACGAGAGGAGGATGGCGACGGCCCTCGTAATCCCGTCGGCTGTGCTGTTCGCCGCCGGAATCGCCTTCGGATACTGCCTGCTCCTGCCAGCCACCATCGGATTCCTGATAGGCTCCGCAGCCCCCCTCGCCGAACCCATGATATCCCTGGACGAGGCTGCGTCGTTCGTGACGTTCATCCTCGCCGCCCTCGGGCTCGTCTTCCAGATGCCGCTCGCCACATGGGCGCTCGCAAGGCTCGGGGCGGTGACGCCGGGCGGCCTCGCAGCGTACAGGAGGCACGCCGTAGTCCTCATATTCCTCGCCAGCGGATTAATCACCCCGGACCCGGGACCGCTCACCCAGATACTGCTCGCCATGCCAATGATGCTCCTGTACGAGGCAGGCATACTGTCCGCGAAGCTTGCCGGAGGAAACCATGCTCGGAAACGCTGAACTCCTCGTAGCCCTGGCCGTGGCCTTCCTCCTCTTCGGGCCGGAGAGGCTCCCCCGCCTCGCCCGCCAAGTAGGCGCCACAGTGGCCAGGATACGCGAGGCCCTCGAAGGCGGCGAACTTTCCGGCTGAATCTACTTGAACCCGTCCTCGTGGAATTCCTGCGCCTGGTAGGTGAGGACCTCGGCCGTCTTCCAGCAGTCGCCGGCGCTGCCCTGCTTAAGGCACAGTTCCTTCAGGAACTCCTCCTTTTCGGGAAGCATCTCCCAGACCATCGGGAGATAGGTCGACTGCCTGTAGCCGCTCTTGAGGATGACGCCGTCCACGCCCGGGATGAGCTTCGCCAGCAGGTCGTCCGGGCCGTCATGGCTGAGCGGCTCCGGGTCGGTCAGCACCGAGACCTCTATCCGGACGGCCGGCAGCTCCGAGGCCTCGACCGGGTCGAATCTCCCGTCGTTGAGGGCTGCGTTCAACGCGTTCTCCTGAACGCACTCGTAAAGCTTCCTCTGCGCGGCCAGGTGGCCGATGCACCCCCTGAGCCGCCCGTCCTTGTTCAACGTGACGAAGCACGCCCGCTTCGCAAGAAGCTTCGCCGGAAGCTGCGACTCGTCGACGGCGTACGAGCCGCCGCCGTAATGCGCGGCGAGAGTCGCCTTCGCGATGCCGATGAGCGTGTCCGCCTCAGCCTTGTCGAGGCCGTCGTAGAACCCTATGGACGCATACCCCACGACGCCCTGGGCCTTGTCGCCCGCCGTGTCGCCGCTGTTTCTGTAGTCGAGGAGGCTCGTCCTCCAGCCCCTCCGCTTCGCAAGCTCCATCAGCGTGAGCACAGGTATCTTCCCGCAGGCGTCGCCCTTGGAGACCATCCCGCCATAGTCCAGTGCGAGAATCTTCGAGACCGTGACGTTGTCGGTCTCGACGCACTCCCCGTACGGCTTGTAGTGGCTGAGGTCCGTGGACGCGACGACGAGGACGTCGTCGTCGACGTGCTTGGAGAGGGCGTCCGCGAGCTCGCGCGGGTCCACGTCCCCCACCACCACGGGCACGATTTCGAACGGCGGCAGCACCCTCTGAAGGAACGGCACCTGGGCCTCCACGCTATGCTCCTGGGAGTCTGCGCCCGCCGGCTCGGACGTGAAGAGGCCGTCACGCAACAGCTCCTTCGCCACAGGCGAGACCGGAACCCGCCCGAGAGGCGTCTCATAATAGTCCGCGTCCGGTATGTACGCCTTCCTCATGTAGCTTCTGTGGTTCGGCCCGAGGACTATGACGGTCCCGTAACGGCTCCCCTTAAGCTGCCGGTAAGCATGGGCCGCCACAGGCCCCGAGTACACGTATCCGGCGTGAGGCGACACGAGGCCGCGCACGCCCCACAAGTCCTGTCTCGCAGGCGCGGAGGACAGGTAGCCGTCTATCATGGAAGCCAAACGGCCCTTATCGTCGGGATAGAACTGGCCTGCGAAGGCCGGCTCCCTGACCTTCGGGGGCAGCGTCGTCGACGAGGACACGGCCTCCGGTGCCGCGGGGGCGTTATCCCCCAGACGGAGGAGGTTCCACACCATCACCGCGACTATGACCACGGCTCCGACCACCAGTATCGCGTCCTTCCCACGGTCCGGGCCGCCTTTTTGGGCTCTCATGGCAGGTATCAATTAGCCCCCGCACGTAAAAAAACGCCGTCTTTTATAGAAGAGGTCGCAGGATACCTGGGCATTCATGCCCTGGATGATGTGGCCGAGCACAACTGCTCGGACACACACCAAAAGCGCACAAGGCTCTTGTGTGAGGCGACATATTTGCGACCTCTTCTTGCAGGAATACCGCGGCCTTCAGGCCGCGGTGTTCTTTTATCCGACGCCTGCCCGTAGTTAATAACGATGTCCGTGGAACACAGGAGGAGGGTCTTCATCAGCGGGCCCACGGAGGCGGATCTCGAGAAGGTGAGGCTGAGGACGATACCGCCCGTGGAGAAGCCGGACCCTGAAGCCGCCAAGCCCCTGAGGAGGGAGGCGGTGAGGCTCATGGCCGAGGGCAGGAACGCCGAGGCCCTCGCCCTATTGAACAAGGCCGTGGCCAACAGCCCCGGGGACAGCAACCTCTGGGTGCAGAGGGCCGACTGCCTCGACGAGCTGCAGGACGACAACGAGGCGTGGAAGTCGGCGCAGAAGGCCGTTCAACTAGACCCGGAGAACGCGAACGCCCAGAACATGTGCGGCCTCCTGAGGAAAAGGAAGGGCGACCTGGAGGGTGCGGTCGACCACTACCGCACGGCCGCCGAGCTGTTGCCCGGCAACGAGACCATCAGGTCTAACCTGGCGGCCGCGGAGAAGGAGCTGGTGGAGAAGTGCATGTTGGAGTCGGATGCGTATGCGACCAGGCGGGTGACGGACGACTCTGACGAGGCTGGCATCAGGCCGGTGCTTTTCAGGACTGCGCAGGAGATAGAGCTGGCCGGCGACAGGGCCCTCGCGGGCGGCGACCAGGCCTATGCGAGGGAGTACTGGCTCCGCTCAGGCCAGGTCTACTGGGTCTTCGGCGCCGCGCCTAGACGGCTGGAGGAGCTGGGCGACAAGTTCAGGGGCATCGGAAGCGACGCAGATGCCGTGAGACACTGGTCGATGGCCGCCGAGAGGTACGCGGGCTGGCTGGGGCAGCCGTGGGCTGCGGACGGCAGGAAGGCCATCGAAGCCGTTGCCTTGAAGCTAGAGGGCGTAGGCGACGCCGAATCGGCTGCTAAAGCCCGCCGGCGCATCTCCGAGAGGACTCAGCCGTCAGACTGAGGCTGGCGGCTTCTCGGCGTTCACTTCCATACGCCGGGTATCTTTTCCCCGCAGTATTTGCACGCGCCGTCCGCGAGGTTGTATTCCAGGACCGTGTATCCCCTGCGGGCCACCGCGACCTTCCCGCACCTCGGACAGATGGTGTCCATCAGCCGTAGCTCCGGCGCGTTGCCGACGTAGACGTAGTTCAGGCCTTCGTCCACAGCGACTTCATGCGCCTGAATCAGGTAGTCCGTGGTCGTCGGCGGCAGGTTAGCCAGCTTGTACTGCGGGTGGAAGCGGCTTATGTGGAGCGGATGGTCGGGGCCTGTGTTCGAGTGCAGCCACTTCGCCATCTCCCTGAAGAGGTCTATCTTGTCGGTCCACGTCGGCACGGCAAGGTGTACGGCCTCGAACCACACGCCGTTCTCGTGGAACGCCTTTATGGTGTCGAGCACCGGCCGGAGGGTGCCTCCGTTAAGCCTCATGTACGTGTCGTCGTCGAAGCCCTTCAGGTCGATGTGGGCGGCGTCCAGGTGCCCACAGAGCCTTTCGAGGGGTCCGCGGTTGATGTACCCGTTGGTGACCATGACGTTCCTGACGCCCGCCGCCCTCGCGAGCCTCGCGGTGTCCAGCATGTACTCGTAGAATACCACGGGCTCGCTGTAAGTGTACGCGATGGACTTCGACCCCGCCGCTTGTGCGGCGGCGACAGCCCGGTCCGGCATCAAATCCTGGTTGTCCGTCTCCTCCGGAGCGGACTGGCTGAGCTGCCAGTTCTGGCAGTTCAGGCACCGGAGGTTGCAGCCTGCGGTGCCGATGCTGTAGGACGAGGAGCCGGGGAGGAAGTGGAAGAGCGGCTTCTTCTCGACCGGGTCCACGTGGACTGCCGCAGGATTACCGTAGGCGAGCGAGTACAGCTTCCCGCCCTTGTTGACGCGGACGCGGCAGACGCCGCGGCCCTCGGGCTGCAGGGAGCATGTGTGGGGGCAGAGGCCGCAGCGGACGGAGTCTCCGAACGACGCGTAGTCGTAGGCCTCGCGGCTCCACCGCCAAAGGTCCTTCGGCGCCCCCCCGACGCCTGAGACGGTCGGCAGCGCCGGCCGCTTCAAAAGCTCGCTGAGCCCCCAGGCGCCGGCGGCCATTGCCGCCGCTGCCAGCGCCGTCTTCTTCAGGAACTCCCTCCGGGTAACGGACGAGCCGCGTTTTTTCATCTGAGCTTCGCTGCCGCCATGGCGTACAGGAGCGCGCAGGCCAGGCAGGCGTTTATTATACCATATGCGGGGATTAAAAGAGCGCCGGCCGCCAGGGCCCCCGCCGCCGCGCCCAGGAAGTCGAGGCCGAGCGTCCGGCCCGGCGAGCCCTGGCGCTTCGACGCCTCCGAGACCGCCGCGCCGACGAGGGCTCCGGCGGCGAGGCAGGAGAGGAAGTACGCGACCGAGGCGACTGCCGCAGGCAGGGAGGGCGTGTAGGATAAGAGCGCCGCGAGGGCGATGAAGTATGCGGCCGACGTGTGCACGGACGTCTTCAGCCCCAGCCGTCCGCCCAAGGCGGGGCCGCCGTAGAGGCCGAGCATGTAGGCGGCGACGAGGATGCTGTATGCGGAGTAGACGTAGCCGAAGACCGCCTGGAAGGACAGGAGTAACGCCACCTCGGCTACCATGCCTGCGAAGCCAGCTGCCGCCACTGCGAAGTCGTGCGCCCCGAGCCTGGAGGCGGCCAGTGTGAGCAGGATGGGGGCGACCGCCAGCGCCGCAAGCGGCAGGCCGACTAGGCCGGTGAGCGCCAGCCAGTAGGAGAGGTAGGCGAGGCTCGTGTTCGGGCTGGCGTCCGAGTTTATCCGCCCCCCATGGGCGACGTCCGACTCAAGGCCTGCGAGACGGTCAGGCGTGAGGATGCCCCCGAGGTAGTACTTGTTGACGTACGCCGTCTCCACGCCAGCCGACTCTATGAGCGCCCCCGCGTCCGGGCTCAACCCCGAGTCCGACGCCAGGTAGACGTTACGGCCGGCGGGGAGGGGGAGGACGTTGGCGTAGACGGACTTGAGCGTCGCGTACTCGGCCGAGTTCATGCGCCTCGCCTCCGGGCCCATGTAGCTTCCAGATGAGGACAGGCTCGACTGGACGACGCCGCCCTCATTCAGGGCCCGCTTGGCCTCGAGGTAGAATTCGCGCGTATGGTATCTGTTCAGAAGCAGCGTCGTAGGGTCCGCCGTGCCTACGATGATGACGTCGTACCTCAGGGGCGTGTTCTTCAGGAAGCGGCGGCCGTCGTCGGCGATTACGTTGACGCGGTGGTCGTCCAGGCCGGAGCCGTTGACGTACTTCCTTAGGAGGCTTATGATCTCCGGGTCCTGTTCCACGTAGTCGACCTCCATGGCACCGTACTTCAGGGCCTCCCTGACAGCCCCGGCTGCGCCTCCCCCTATGAGGAGGACACGTCCGGCATCTGGCCTCTGGGATAGCGCGTAGTGGACCGCCTCCTCGGCTGCGGCCGCCCCGCCTATGAGCGGCGCCCCGTTCTCCCAGAACGTGAGCTCCCCCGCCGACTCAGTGACCGCCACGGCCCCGTACCTCGTGTCCTCCATGAGGAGGAGGGTGCCGCCAGGGTACTGCGCCGCCGAGGCGAACGTGCTGAGGTCTATTGAGGAGGCGGCGAACACCATGGCAGCCGCCAGAAGAAGCGAGGGCGGACGCATCCTCGGCGACAGCCACGCGGCCGCAGCCAACGCGGCCGACGACGAGATGGCCGCGGCCTGGAAGGAGTCCAGCCTGCCTGCGACGGCTGCCGCGAACACTATACCCCCTGCGGCGCTGCCGAGCGAGTCCAGCGAGTATCCCCTGCCAACCCCCTTTCCGCCGCCGGCGAGCGCCGAGCACGCATAGGAGAATACCGCGCCGTAGACGAGGCAGTAGGGGGCCAGAGACACGATGCACAGTACGGCAGCCGCCGGCAGGCCGACCGTCTCCCCGGGCGCGGACAGGAGGGGGGATGCCGTGCGGGCTATGACGACTGACAGCGGCATGAGGACCGCCGAGGCGAAGAGCGAAAACTCAAGGCCCCGCCTGGGATTCACGCCCAGCATGCCGGATGCGACGCTCCCCGCGCCCGTGAGGAGGAGCCATGCGCCGAGGGCGACGCCGAAGACTAGCTCGTTGCCGGCTGAAGCCGACAGGAGCTCCCTCAGGACCACGGCCTGCGCCAGCATGGAAGCGAACCCGGCCGCGAACGCAGCCCCCCCAAGAGCCCTCATAGTATACTCTTATACCTCCTGCCAGTAATATTATCCGCCATGATACTGCCGAGCGTCCTGGAAACGCTGTGGTTCATACTGCCGGCGTGGGTGGCGAACTCGGCGGCCATCGACGTCTCCGGTCTACCGGTCCTGAAGAGGTTCGGAACCCCCGTGGACTTCGGCATGGCCTACCGGGGCCGGAGGCTCCTAGGGGACGGGAAGACCTGGAGAGGCCTTGTATGCGGGACCCTTGCGGGGGGCGCATGCGCCCACCTGCAGGCGATATGGGCGCCGGCGGGGCTTTACCATATGACGGCGTATACCGGCCTCCTCCTCGGCTTCGGAGCCCTCATGGGGGACATGGTCGAAAGCTTCATCAAGAGGAGGATGGGCATGGACCGCGGCCACCCCCTGTTCCTCATGGACCAGCTGGACTACGTATTCGGGGCGTTCTTCATGGCGTGGACGCACGTGTCCTTCGCGGTAGTGGGCCTAGGGTACCTGGCGATGGCCTGCCTCCTGACGGTGCCGACGCACTTCCTGGCGAGCGTCGTCGCCTGGCGGCTGAAGCTCAAGAAGAACCCATGGTGACGGCATGAGAAACCAGTATGACGCTGTGGTGGTCGGGGCCGGCGTGAGCGGCCTGTTGTCGGCTCTGACGCTCTCCAAGGAGGGGGCTAGGGTGGCGCTCATCGAGAAGGACGGCTGCGTAGGCGGCAACCTGAGGACCTACACCGTGGACGGCTGGACCGTCGACACCGGCCTGCACGCGATAACGCACGTCGACAACGGCCCCCTGAGGAGCCTGATGGAGGACTACTTCGACGTCGTCCCCAGGTTCGTCCCCTACGGCGACTACTACGTGAGGACGAAGGGCAGGCTCGTGGTGTTCCCGTGGACCGTGCAGGCGTGGGTCAACTTCGACGTCCTGCCCCAGAAGGACAGGATGCAGATAACTAGCATACTCGGCCAGTCGGTGGCGTTCAGCATGTTCAACAAGGCGGACACGAACAAGAGCATATACGACTTCCTCAAGAGCAACGACTTCACCGACAAGACGTGGAAGTTCATAGACACGATGAGCTACTTCATGAGCGGCAAGAGCATGAGGAAGACGCCGGTCTGGAGGCTCCTGAAGGGCGCCCGCTACAGGGAGGAGACCGAGAGCGAGTTCATAGGCGACAAGCTGATGGGGAAGATAACGAGCTTCGCGAAGCTCCTGTCCTACGACGGAAGCTACCATCAGGCGTACCCGACTGGCGGCGTAGGCGCCATCACGGACTGCATCGTCAGGTCGTTCCCGAGGGGGAGGGTCGACGTCATGTGCGGCGAGGAGGTCAAGTCCATAGACGGCGCCGAACACGCCGCGGGCGTGACCACCGACAAGGCCGAGTACGCGGCCGACACCGTCGTGTACTCAGGGTATATGAGGGACCTGCCGTCGCTCACCGGGAGCCTTCCCGCGGACTACGCCCGGGGCCTGGACTCCCTCGAGCAGACGAAGTCCATAACCGTCTGGCTCGGCATCGACAGGCGGATGAGGGAGTTCGACTACATGGGCGCGGAAATCTGGTTCGAGGAGGGGAAGCCGTTCTGGGGGATGCCGACTTCCAACTACAACGAGTCGTTCGCCCCGCCCGGGAAGCAGCTCATCGGATTCACGGCGATAATGGACGGCCCCGCAAGGGACGAGGAGAAGAGGCTCCTCGAATCCGTCTACACCGCCCACCCGCACCTCGAGGACCGCGTGGAGTTCAAGCACGTGCAGGTGACGACGCCCGAGAAGGCGGCCATCACCGTCGGCTCCATGTTTCCGTCGCCGAAGTCCCCTATAAGGGGCCTGTACCTCGTCGGAACCGACACGGACATCAGGAGCATGGGCGTCACCCGGGCCTCATTCTCGGTCATCGAGATGCTCAAGCACCAGCGCCAGCCGGGGGCCCACGCGAAAAGACAGCATAAGGCGAGAAGATAGCTCACTGGCACGAGCAGAATCCCAGCGGATGCCGCATCTTGTCCCGCTCCTTCAGGGGTATGCTCGAGGCTATCGGCTTCCGGCAGCGGCGGCACATGTTGTCAGTCTTCCTCCTGAGCGCCCCCCAGAGGCTGTGCTCCATCGCCTCGACCACGAGGTCCTCCGCCCCGATGCCCCAGTACTCCATCTCCTCCTTCAGCTTCCCGTCCAGCTCGGCCTCGAACCGCACCTTCAGACCCATAAGCCCGCCCTCACCCTATCGCCTGGCCGCCGCGCTCCCCGGTGCGTATCCTCACGCATTCCGCGAGCGAGACCACGAATATCTTCCCGTCGCCCACCTCCCCGGTCCTCGCGCCGCGTATGATGGCCTCTATTGTCGGCTCCACGAAGTCCTCGTTAACCGCTATCTCGATGCGCACCTTCGGCAGCAGGTTGACTTCGTCGCTCGTCGTCCTGAACACCTCGGTGAACCCCTTCTGCTGTCCGCATCCGCGGGCGTTGGTGACGGACATCTTGAAGACCTCCGCCTTGTACAACTCCTTCTTCACTTCCTTGAAACGCTCCGGCTTAATGTACGCTATCACAAGCTTCATGCCATCTCACCTCAACTTGGTATCTCCATGTCCGGGTAGGCCTCCTCCCCGTGCTGGGTGAGGTCGAGGCCGACCACCTCCTCCTCCCGCCTGACCCGCAGGCCGACAGTCCAGTCCAGCGCCTTCAGTATCACAGCCGTCCCGACGGCGGCATACGCCGCCACGGCCAGGACAGCCGCGACTTGCGGGAGCATCTGGGCTGCGTTGCCTGCCAGGAGGCCGTCCGCCCCCGCCGGATTAATCGCCTTTTCCGCGAATACGCCCGTCAGGAGGGCGCCCAGTATGCCGCCGACGCCGTGGCATCCCATCACGTCCAGGGCGTCGTCTATCGTCGTGCGAGACTTCAGTGCGGCGACCGCCAGGTAGCAGACGCCGCCCGCGAGGGCGCCTATCACGAGCGAGGAGGCCACGCTCACGTAGCCGGACGCGGGGGTTATGGCGACGAGGCCGCAGACCGCGCCGGTCGCTATGCCGAGGCTCGACGGCTTCTTCGTGTGCGCCCAGCTGACGGCCATCCACGAGAGGGCTGCGGCGGCCGCTGCCGTGTTCGTGACGACGAATGCCTGCGCCGCGAGGCCCCCGGACCCGAGGGCGCTGCCGGCGTTGAAGCCGAACCAGCCGAACCACAGGAGCGCGGCGCCGAGTATGGTCATCGTGATGTCGTGCGGCTTCAGGATGTTGCCGTTCCTGAGCTCGACGCGGCGGCCGACCATGGACGCGGCGACGAGGGCCGAGACGCCCGCGGTTATGTGGACTACCGTCCCGCCGGCGAAGTCGAGGGCGCCCATGTCCCTGAGCCAGCCGCCCACGCCCCACACCCAGTGGGCTACGGGGTCGTAGACTAGCGTCGACCACAGGAGTATGAAGAGCATGAAAGACGGGAACCTCATCCTGTCGGCGAACGAGCCGACTATCAGTGCCGGCGTTATGACCGCGAACATCATCTGGAACGCCATGAAGGCGAGCGCCGGGACGGTCGCGCCGTAGGCGGGGTCCGGCTCCATCCCGACCCCCCGGAGGCCCATGTATTCGAGGCTGCCGATAAGCCCGCCGCTGTCAGGGCCGAAGGAGAGCGTGTATCCGAGGATGACCCACTGGACGCTTATGAGCGCGAGCACGACGAAGCACTGGGTTATTATGGAGAGCGTGTTCTTCTTCCTGACCATGCCGCCGTAGAAGAATCCGAGGGCGGGTGTCATCAGCATCACGAGGGCTGCGGAGAAGAGGAGCCATGCCGTGTCTCCGGTGTCCGTCCCAGCCGACTGTGCGGCCGCGGTTGCGGCTTGTGTCGAGGCCAATGCCAGGGTGATGAGGATTTTCCTTGTTGTTTGTTTTTTCCGTGCCGTCATTAAGTCACCTTTGCGTATATCTTCAAACACATATAGAATAGATATGAACTTATATAAATATTTATATGTTTTTTGAATATATGTTCATAATATCAAATTAATGGCATTAAATTGCTCAATTTGACTTGTAAAGGCAATAAAGAAACAATAAAAGTTACTAATTGAAACAGTTTGACCTATTAAATTTTCAATAATAAACAATCACTTATAAATGCAAGATGCGTATCTAAAATCCGAAATGTGCGGGATAATAGGAGTGGCCTACAACAGACCCAACGACGGCCTCGGAAAAGTCCTGGTGGACATGGCCGAAGCGCTGCAGCACAGGGGCACCGACAGCGCGGGATTCGCGATATACGGAGGCACGAGCCTCGGCGAGAACGAGTACATGATAACCGTCGAAGCCCGCGGCAACTCCGACGAGATATACAGGGCCATAACCGCGGAGATAAAGAGGCAGGAGGAGCTCTCGAAGGAGGTGAGGAGGTACACGGTCTTCGCAAGCTCCTACGCCCACGTCGCGGAGATAGCCGAGAGCCTCAACAACCTGCCCGGAGTCAGCGTCCTCGGAGGCGGCAAGTTCGAGATGATAAAGGACATAGGGGAAGTCAAGGCGATGGACGCGAGATTCCGGATAAGCTCGAGGCGCGGCACCCACGGCCTCGGCCACACCAGGTTCTCGACGGAAAGCTGCGTCGACAGGTACCACGCGCACCCGTTCCAAAGCTACGTCTACCCGGACATCACCGTCGTGCACAACGGCCAGATAACCAACTGCCTCATCCTCAGGAGGAAGCTCGAGGCGAAGGGGCACAGGTTCAGCACAGACAACGACACCGAAGTCATAGTCCACTACGTCGCAGACAAGCTGAACTCGGGATACGGCCTAGAGGAGGCCCTCGCCGAGTCGGTGAGGGACATGGACGGGCCGTTCACCTACGTCATAGCTACGAGGGATGGCGTCGGCATAGTCAAGGACAAGCTCGCCCTCCGCCCCGGGATAATATACCAGACGGAGGACATGTTCGCGGCGGCGTCCGAGAAGGTGGCACTAGAGTCCATCTCCCCGGACGGGCCCTTCGAGGTCCTCACGAGCGGCGAACACAGGGTGTTCGAGGTGAAGGGATGAGCGGGAAGACCCTGGACCTCGCGGGCATGACGCCGACCGACGCCAACAGGCTGATACGGCGGGAGGCGAAGGGGAGCAGGAAGCTGAAGCTCCTGAACACCACCTCGATGAACTACCTGGCTGCGGGCCTAACCGGCGATGTCGAGCTTGAGGTCGATGGCGACCTCGGATACTACGCGGGCTCCATGATACAAGGCCCGAGGATGCGGGTGGAAGGCCGCTGCGGCTGGTACCCGGCGGACAACATGACGGGCGGCGAGTTCATAATCGGCAAGGACGGCGGCGACGGGGCCGGCCAGGGGATGTACGGGGGGGTGCTGTACGTCAAAGGCAACACGAACTCGCGGACCGGCCAGATAATGAAGGACGGCACCATAATCGTCGGCGGCGACTCAGGCTTCATGACAGGCCTCTACATGATGGGGGGCAGGATAATAGTCGTCGGAGACCTAGGCAAAAGCGCGGGGGAGTCGATAATCGGCGGCACAATCTACTTTGGCGGGGAGGCCCAAGACCTCGGGAAGAACACCCAGGTCTCTGAGATAGACGAGTCCGAGGCGAACGAGCTGAAGGACCTGTTCAGGGACTACGGCCTCAAGAGCGACCCGTCGAGCTACAGGAGGATAACGCCGAAGAACAGGAGGCCGTTCTATGGCCAGTGAACGGGAGATATGGAGCCAGGACGTCGTGGCATCCATCAGGGCGAAGGCCGCTACCGGCAGGTACCCTGTGCGGAGCATGGGCTCAAGGCGTAGCCTGCCGCACTTCGACGACCTCGTCATCCTGCCGGCGCAGACTTCGAGGCCGCCGATAGACAACTACAGGGAGCCGTGCGAGACCGCCACAGTCATAGGGGCCAGGTATGCCCGGGAACCCCTGAGGATGGGCGCCCCCATCATGCTCGGGGCGATGAGCTTCGGAGCCTTGGGGAAGAATGCGAAGGTGGCGTTGGCTAGGGGTTGCAGGAGGCTTGACATACCGGTGAACACCGGCGAGGGGGGTATGCTGCCAGAGGAGAGGGCGGAGGCCGGGAAGCTCATAGTCCAGTACGCGTCAGGCAGGTTCGGAGTCAGCGCCAAATACCTCAACAGCGCCGACGCCATAGAGATAAAGATAGGCCAGGGCGCGAAGCCGGGGATGGGCGGGCACCTGATGGGCGAGAAGGTCACCGCCGAAGTGTCCGCTATCAGGGGGATACCGGCCGGCACCGACGCCCTCAGCCCCGCAAGGCACATGGACATCGTCGGGCCCGAGGACCTGTCGTTCAAGATAAGCCAGCTCAGGGAGATAACAGACTGGAGGATGCCGATAATCGTGAAATACAGCCCAGGGAGGGTGGGAAGCGACGTGAAGATAGCCGCTAAGGCGGGCGCCGACGCGGTCGCCATAGACGGGATGCAGGGCGGCACCGGAGCCGCCCCCGAGGTCGGCATAGAGCACGCCGGCATACCCACGCTCGCCGCCGTCGTCGAGGCCCAGAATGCCCTGTCGGAGATGGGCCTGAGGGACGAAGTCGACCTCATAGTCTCCGGCGGCATACGCGGGGGGGCCGACGTCGCGAAGGCCCTTGCCCTCGGAGCCGATGCGGTGCAGATAGCCACGTCGGCCATGATAAGCATGGGGTGTGTGATGTGCAGGCAGTGTCATCTCGGCAGATGCCAGGTCGGCATAGCCACCCAGGACCCCGAGCTCCAGGCGAAGCTAGCCCCCGACGCCGAGGACATGTTCGTCAACTACGTGAACGCGACCGTGAAGGAGCTGAAGATGCTCACCCAGCTCGCCGGCCTCACGAACGTCCACAACCTGGACGTGGAGGATTTGAGGGCCTTGGACCCGACGGCGGCCGCAATCACGGGCGTGAAGCTTGTGGGCAGTAACTCCAGGGTAACCTGACTTCTTTTATAGCGGTCGGCTTTATAGTATGGGCGCAGTGGACAGGAGGACAGGCTTGTTTCTGGGCGTCGCTTTCATAGTCGCGGGAGCCGCCATCATCATGGCCGGCTGCCTCGGCCCCCAGGCGGACTCGAAACCATCCGCCACAACGTCAACTACCATGCAGGCGACGACATCGACGGCCCCCGTGTCGACGACGGCAGCCCCGGCGACAACGACGTCAACCACCTCGACCACGCTTCCCACCACCACTACGCTTCCGGCCAGATTGTCGCTTAACTGGACTGACATAGGCAAGTGCAAGGAGACGCTCCTCGGGAAGATGAACTTCCTCTACATCGAAATCCCGGACACGCTGGTCGGCGTATGGGGTGAGACCCCCGCCCAAGCCGTCTCAGTCTCCTGCGACGGCAGGGACGACGTCCAGGCCGACAGGCTGGTCTACCGCGGAGGAAACACCGTCGGGAAAGAGGACCCCCTTGCCGGCGAATACCGGGTCATGCTGAAGTGCGGCCACAACGCCCGCATCACGGACCTCGCCGACTGCATGGATGTGGAGGCTTACCTGAACTCCTCGGCAGTCAGGATGGCATGAGGCCGCCGGCCTGCCGTCTCGCACGCTCCTTCAGGGCGGCTATGAAACCCGACACCCTCGCCAGCTCGGGGTCTCTTTCAAGCGTTGCCTGCCGGCCGGCGCCGTCGCGCCTTGGCGCCGGCTTCCTCCTCTTCGACCGGATGAGCCCGGTTATCTTCGGCACGCCGTCCTCCCCGGACAACGTCACCTGCCTGGAACCCTCCCTCACCCGCCTCCGGTAGGGCAGTCGTATGCCTTCGAGGCTGAATATCCTAGGCAGCCTGGCGGAGGGGTCCTCTTCCACCAGGGTCAGCTGCCTTGGCCGCCTCCCTAAGGCCGCCGCCTTGCCTGCGAGGAGCCAGATTGGCTGGAGGGCGTCCTCGTTCGTCTTCCTGAGGACTGCGAACGTCCTGTCGAGGTACCTGCTCGGCCGCTCCTTTTGTGTCCTGAGCAGCTTCTGCTCCAGGAGGTCGTATTCGCAGTAGACTTCCCCGTCCCTTGAGACGGTGAGGCGCAGGACCCGCTGGCTGAGGTCCCGCTCCTCGTTCTCCTTGAGGTATGACACGACGCTGTCGAACTTCGATTCCGCCCCGGCCAGGCCGATTTGAGCGCTGAAACGGAAGTCCGGGCAGTCCGAGCCGGGCGCCGGATGGCAGAACCCTGAGAGGCGCTGGATGAGCCTGCCGCGTATCAGCCTAAGGTTCTCCGACGCCTCCACGTCGATGAACAAGCCCCTGAAGCCGTGGCCCAAAAGCCATTTCCTGCCGACTTCGTATTTCTCGAAGCCCTTCAGCCTGTAGGAGACGACCTCGAGGCCCCGGCATGCTTCGGCGACGGCGTCCGCCATCCTCCTGGGCTCCGCGCACCTGAACGGACCGTACACTATCACCCGCGTGGGGGGGGCGTTCTTCGACCTGCCGCTGAAGCCGAACCTCCGGCCCGCGCCGTACAGGAGCCTGCGGGCGTACTCCTTGGCGTAGCCGGACAGCCTCACCTCTATGCAGTATTCTGGCATTTCAGGGGATGTTAGATATTCTCCCCGGAGGTATATTAGGTTTTATAGCGCCCCGGGAATACTATTAACGTCCGGGTGGTCTCGTGCTTGACATCTTAGGCGCTTTCGCCAGAAAGGGCGGCCAGAGGAGGGTTGCCGAATACATCCTGAAACACGGCATCAGGGTCTCGCCCGACGGCCTCCTCCTGGCTGGCGACGCCGAGGTCTCGCATGTGAGCGTGGCGAGAATCCTGGAGGTGGACAGGAGGGTTGTGAAGTCGACCATCACCTCGATAGTCGGGAGCCCGAAGCTGATGGCCGTCTACTCCAACCTCTCCGTCACGCCCTCGCTGAGGAACGTCGCCCAGGCCCTCGGTTACGGGGCCATAGAGATCGTGCCGAGGGACGCCAAGGACAAGGGGATAGTGGCCGCCGTCGCCGCGATAATAAGCGGCTCAGGAATCGGCATAAGGCAGGTCATAGCCGACGACCCGATGTTCGACAACCCCGGGTTGACGGTCGTCACCGAGCGCCCGATACCCCGCGGCCTCATAGACAGGATGCTGAGGGTGAAGGGGGTCCAGAAGGTCGTCGTCCTGAATTGAGCATGAGCCCGCTTTTAAGCCGCGACACATAAAATATTTTCCTTGGTGATACTTTGGCGAAGAAACTTTACATTCCCGGACCGGTCGACGTCTCAGCGGACGTCGCAGCGAAGATGGCGGAGCCGATGATAAGCCACAGGGGCAAGGATTACTCCGAGCTGCACAGAAGCTGCGTCGAGAAACTCAGGGCGATACTCTGCACGAAGAACGCGGTGTTCATGGGGCCGATGTCCTCGAGCGGGTGGATGGAGGCCGCCGTCCTCAACTCAGTCAACAAGCGGGCCCTCCACGTCGTCAACGGCGCCTTCAGCGGCCGCTGGCACAGGATGTCGGTCGCCTGCGGGAAGGCGGCGGACGCCCTAGAGGTGAAGTGGGGCAGCGCCGGCAGGCCGGCGGACGTGGAGGAGAAGCTGAAGTCCGGCGCATACGACACGTTGTTCGTCACCCACAACGAGACCTCGACGTGCGCGATGACGCCGCTTGAGGGGTTCGGGAGGCTCTGCTCCGACAACGACGTGGTGTTCTGCGTGGACGCGGTGTCGAGCGCCGCCGGGGCGAAGATAGAGACCGACAGGCTCGGCATAGACGTCCTCGTGACGGGCACCCAGAAGTGCTTCGGCGTGGCCCCCGGCCTCGCGATGACCGCGGTCAGCGCGAAGGCGCTTGAACGCTCCAGGAACACCCCCAACAGGGGGTTATACTTCGATTACCAGGATTATCTGAAGAAGGCGGAGAAGGACCAGACGCCGAGCACGCCGCCGATACCGCAGATAAGGGCTCTTGAGTACCAGTGCGGGAAGATACTGGCCGAGGGCGCGGAGAGGAGGTTCGAGAGGCATGCGAAGATGGCGGCTCACACGCAGGAGTGGGCGGCGAGGAACTGGAGCCTCTACGCCGAGGACTGGTGCAGGTCTTCGACGGTCACCGGAGTCAACAACACGAGTGACATCGACTTGGCCGAGCTCGGGAAGAGCCTCTCAGGGAAAGGCTACCAGTTCTCGAACGGCTACGGCGACCTCAGGGGTAAAATGTTCAGGGTCCCGCACATGGCCGACAGGACCATGGATGAGTTGAAGACGTACCTCGACGCCATAGACGAGTTGACGATGAAGTAGCCGTTCAGTCCTTGTTGTCGTGGCTTCGGCCCGTCCGCCTGGACAGGGGGAGGATGTTTATTATCTTCCCGTCCTTCAGTAGGCCGGGCCCTATGGGCCGGCCCTTAGTAGTGAGTATGACGGGGCCTTCGCCCTTGAATCCTTTCAGGTCCTCGCCATCGTAGTATGCGCGCGCCCGGGCTTGCGCGACTTCGATCGTGTTCTCCGAGGCGGTAGTGCCTAACTTTTGGGCGCCCTCTATCGTCAGCGACAGGTCTTCGCTTCCGATGTGCACCCCCTGCCACACGCCCTTGATGTTCGTCTGAGGCCCTGAGTAGACGAAGAGCTTACCCTTCCGCAAAATGATCCTGCCGGCGGGCGCATACGACGACCCGTAGCGGCCGTTCAGCCTAGCCAGAAGCTCCCCCGCCTCATCCACCCTTCACCACCTCCGCGACGAAATGGGGCTCGCTGCCGGCGTCCTGCGGCCACACGCGCCCACAGTCGTACGCCCCCTCGGTCAGGCCGCGCCTGAGCTTGAGGCCGGGCAGCGCCGTCCGCTTAAGCTTCGCGTCCGGCCTCTCCCCGAGGAGGTGCTCTACCACCTGCTCGTTCTCCTCAAGGGTGGTCGTGCACGTAGTGTACACGAGCCTGCCGCCGTCCATGAGGCTGTCGTACGCCGCGGTTATCATCCTCTTCTGGACCTCGGCGAGGCTCCGCACCCACCCCATGCTCCACTTCGAGAGGATTTCCCTGCTGTGCCGGAGGGTGCCGACGCTCGAGCACGGCGCGTCGAGCAGTATCCGGTCGAACCGCTCAGCGCACCTGTCGAAGCGGCAGCCGTCGAACTTCGTGACGAGGGCGTTCTCGACGCCGAGGCGCTGTATGTTGTACACGAGGGCCCTGAGCCTCGGTGCATTGTCGTCGTTGGCCACGAGGAGGCCGCGGCCGCCCATGAGCTCGCCAAGGTGCGTCGTCTTGCCGCCGGGGGCGGCGCACACGTCTGCGACCCATTCCCCGGGCCCGAGCACCTGCGGCGCAATCATCGACGACGCCGACTGTATGTAGTATAGCCCCAGCTGATGCTCCATCAGGTCCAGGCTCTGCGAGTCCACCCAGAGGCCCTCCGGGCACCATTCCACCGGACCGTATCCTATCCCGTTCTCGGCCAGGACGCGCTTCACCTCCCTGACCGTGGACTTGAGGGTGTTGACGCGGATGGAATGTCGCTCGTCAGGCTGCAGGAAGAAGTCGAGGAACCGCCGGTATTCTCCGGAAAGGAGCCGCATATGGTATGACTCGAACTCCCGCGGTATCCTCATGCCCCCGCACCCCACAGCGTCTTCCTCTGCATCTCAAGTAGATTGTCCTTTCCGCCTAAATACCCGGCCGCGGACTTCACATTGCCGGCGGCGTAAGCTTCCGCGTACAGTTCCCTGTGATCCATGTCCCTGAGGAGGTGGTGCTCGAGCACGACCTCGCAGCCGGTCTTGCGGATTATCCGCAGGAGGTTGGCCTTCGCCCGCTCCATGTCCGCGGCCGTGAACCTGTAGCCGAGGAGGTATGTCGGCGGGCCGTCGACTATCAGGAGGTCCGGCCCGGCCCCGATTATCCATTCGGCGGCGGCTTCGTCGACGGGCCCCTGGACGTCCGATGTGTGCACGAGCACCCGTCCCCCGGCCTCGGCCCGCACCATGAGCACGTATCCCAGCCTGGTTCCCGGGGGCCCGTGTGGGACGGGAGGGGAGAACCTCATCTTCAGGGGTCCGAATTCGTACTCTCCGCCGTCGGCGTATATGAGCCTGGCGTCCGGGGGCATTTGCCGGGCGAAGTACCGGCCGCGCTCCGCCTGGCTTTTGTTGACGGACGCGTTAACGTCCTTGGCGAACACCGTCTTGCCGCCGTAGAACCGCTCCGAGGAGTCATGGTGGTCGTAGTGGTAGTGTGTGACGACTAGGGCGTCGGACGACGACGCGGCCTCCCGTATCTTCTCCTTGGCCGCCGAGAGGGCCTGAATCTCGAGGGCGTGCGGCGGCAGGCCGTACCTGAGGGGGCCGAGCGCGGCGGACGGGTCTATGACCACCCTCTTGCCCCCGGCCTCGACGAGCGTGGCCATGGAGCGGACCCCCAGGCTCTCGAAAGCAAGCGGCGTGACATTCATGTAAGCTTATGAACGGCTCCCTTTTTACGCCGACATGCGTTATACTATCCGATGGCAGAGCACACGAGGGAGCCGATTATCAGCGTCCTGGGGCACGTGGACCACGGGAAGACGACGCTCCTGGATTACGTCAGGAGCAGCGTCGTCGCCTCCCGGGAGGCGGGCGGCATCACCCAGCACATCGGCGCCACGGACGTCCCCTTCGAGGTCATAGACAAGCTGTGCGGCGGCCTCGACATGTCGAAGATGAAGATTCCGCTGAGGGGCCTCCTGTTCGTCGACACGCCGGGCCACGAGGCGTTCACGAACCTGAGGAGGAGGGGCGGCAGCGTCGCCGACCTCGCGGTGCTCGTCGTCGACCTCAATGAGGGCGTGAAGCCGCAGACCCTGGAGTCGATAAGCATACTAAAGCAGTACAAGACCCCTTTCGTCGTCGCGGCCAACAAGGTCGACATGATATCCGGCTGGCAGCCGGGGGTGAAGCTCGGCGGGCAGCTGCCGCACGTCATCGAGGAGTACAACGGCAGGGCCTACAAGCTCATAGGCGACCTGAGCATGCACGGGTTCGACTGCGACCTCTACTACAACATAAAGGACTTCGCCAAGAGCGTGGCCGTCATACCAGTCTCAGGGAAGACCGGGGACGGCGTCAGGGAGCTGCTCCTCATGCTCATAGGCCTCGCGCAGACGTACCTGGTCGGGCAGCTGACGGTGGAGACGGACTCGCCAGCGAAGGGGACTATACTTGAGGTCAAGGAGACGAAGGGCCTCGGCACCACGATAGACGCGATAATATACGACGGCGTCATCCACGTCAACGACCAGATAGTCGTCGCCGCCAGGCAGCCGATAGTCACCAAGGTGAAGGCGCTCCTGAGGCCCCAGGCGCTCGACGAGATGAGGGACCCGAAGAAGCAGTTCAAGAGCGTGAGGAACGTGTACGCGGCCTCCGGCGTGAAGATAGTGGCCCCTAGGCTCGAGACCGCCATGCCCGGGGGGCCGGTCTACGTCGGCGGCCAGGAGCTGGTCGCCGGGATAAGGGAGGAGATAGGCGAGGTCGAAATCAGCAGGGACAGCCTGGGCGTGATAGTGAGGGCCGACACCCTCGGCAGCCTGGAGGCGATGGTGAGGATACTGGAGGCTGACGGGGTGGCCGTCAGGAAGGGTGGCCTGGGGAAGGTGGCCAAGCAGGACGTCATCGAGGCGCAGTCGGTGGCGAAGGACGGCAAGTACCTCGGCGTCGTCCTCGCCTTCAACGCGGAGGTGCTGCCTGACGCGCAGGCCATCGCCGACGACTCCGGCACGACGATACTGGAGAGCAACATAATCTACAAGCTCCTTGAGGACTACCACGAGTGGGTGGCCAGGGAGAAGGAGAGGGAGAGGCAGGCGCTCGCGAAGTGCGTCGCGACGCCGTGCAAGCTGATGCTCCTGCCGGACCACACGTTCAGGCAGAGCAAGCCGGCGATAGTCGGCGTCGAAGTCGTCGCCGGCAGCCTCCACCCCGGCTGCAGGCTGATGAGGGCGGACGGGAAGGTGTGCGGGCGGGTGAGGGGCATGCAGTCCTCCGGCAAGGACGTGACAGAGGCGAACCCCGGGGAGAGGGTCGCCGTGTCCATAGACGACGTCTCCGTCGGCAGGCACGTGTGCGAGGGCGACGTCGTGTACACCTTCCTCAGCGACGAGGAAACGGCGATGCTCAACCCAGACGACCTCACCGACGATGAGAAGGAGGTCGTGAGGGAAATCAAGAGGATAAAGAAGGGGCGGCTGAAGTGACCGGCTACGACTTCGAATTGGAGAGGGTCGTCGGGGAAATCCTGGGCTCCAAGGCCGGGGTCGTCGGCCTCCAGTTCCCGGAGGGGTTGAAGGAGCACGCCCTCGGGATAGCCCGGGAGGTGGAGGCCAGGACGCATGCGACCGCCGTCGTCATGGCGGACCCCACATACGGAGCCTGCGACATAAAGTCCCGGGCGGCCAAGAAGCTTGGGGTCGACCTCATCGTCCACTTCGGCCACACAAGGTTCGAGAGGGCCTAGGGAAGGGGCAGCCTGACCGTGAATGCGGTCCAGCTGCCGAAGCGGCTGTCCACGGTTATGGAGCCGCCGTGCATCTCCACTATGCTCTTGCATATCACAAGCCCGAGGCCGACGCCCTTGTACCTCCTCTGGACCGACGAGTCCACCTGGCGGAAGCGCTGGAACAGGCTTCCCATGTCCCGCCTCCGTATGCCTATGCCGCTGTCGCGTACCCTGATGGCGACCTGCCCTTTCGCCTCCGCCACGGACACCCTGACCGAACCCCCCTCAGGAGTGAATTTCAGGGCGTTGTCGATGAGGTTAATGAGGACCTGCCTTATCCTGCCCCGGTCGGCCAGTATCTTACGCCTCGTCCGCACGTTCACGCTGAGGCGCACCATGCTCTTCCGGGCCAGGTCCTCCATGTCGCCGACAGTCTCCACGGCCAGGCCCCCGAGGTCGAATCTCTCCTTGACCAGTGTCAGCTCCCCTGCCTCTATACCCGTCAGGTCGAGTATGTTGTTCACCAGGTTGTTCAGCTGCTCGGCGTTGCCGACTATCCTCATGAGCTTCTCCCTCTGCTCGGGCCGCACCTCCCCGAGGTCGCCGGACGAAAGTATGTCGGCGTAGCCCTTTATGATGGCGAGCGGGGTCCGAAGCTCGTGCGACGCCACCGCCAGGAAGTCGCTCTTCATCCGGTCGAGCTTCGTGAGCTCCTTGTTCGCCTTCAGGAGCTCCTCGTAGTTCAGGGCCAGCTGCTCCTTCAGCCGCTCCCGCTCGGTGACGTCCCGGAATATGTATATCGCCTGGTTTATGCCATCCTCGGAGGGTATCGGATAGGCCCTGACCTCGTGGTAGACCCGCCCGCCGTGCTGGTTGTGGCTGTGTATGGACTCGGACGGCCTGCCGGTCCTGAACACGTCCCTGACGACGCAGTTCCTGCAGCTGCGCTCGAAGTCGTGCATCACGTCATGGCATTTCCTGCCGGTGTAGTTGACCCCGGGCTTCCTGACCCATGCCTCGAAGGCGCGGTTGTAGCTCACGATGTTGTAGTCGCGGTCTATGACCACTATCGACTCGCTTATGCCGTCGAGTATTGTCTCCAGGTGCCGCTTTATGTCGAGGACCTTGCGTTCCGCGAGCTTCGCACTGGTTATGTCGCGTATCACCGTCACCACCCGGCTGACCCTTCCGGCCTCGAACACGGGTATCTTCGTCGTCTCCGTCACAATCTCCACGCCCCCCACGTGCTGATGGTCCTCGACCATGAGGGGCTTGCCAGTCCTGAAGACCGCCTTGTATTCGGCCCACACCTTCTTCGGCAGGAACGGGAAGACTTCCGGCACCGTGCGGCCCGACAGGTCCTGGCGCAGCCCCAGGCGCCGGTTCCACTGGACCATGGTCTTGTTCCAGAGGATGAAGTTCAGCGAGCGGTCAACCACGTGTATGGCGTCGCGCATCGAGTTTATGGTGGACCTGTACCTATGCTCCGAATTCCTGAGCGCCGTGTCCGCCTTCACCTTCTCGGTTATGTCCACTATGAGCGCCTGCGTAGCCTGCTTGCCGCGGTAGGTGGTCTTGTGTATGTACAATTCGGCCGGGAAGTCCTGCCCGGACGTCCGCCTCATCATCGTGAAGTAGTGGCTTGGGGGGGTTTTCCCGCGCGTCTGCCTTTGGCGTGAGTATTTCATCAGCCTCCCGCGCTCTTTCGGGGAGATGTAGGACATGATGTGCGAGCCAAGGATGTCCCTGCTCCGCCTCGCGCCGAACATCCGCATACCCGCCCTGTTCGCGAAAACCACCCGGTCGTCCTGGAATATGGCGACCCCGTGCGGGACCGTGTCTATGAGCGTCTTGTACTTCAGTTCGCTGTCAGCGAGGGCGTCCCTGGCCGCCTTCGTCTCGGTGATGTCCCTTGAGACGCCAAGGACGGACGTAACCTTCCCGTCCGCGTCCGTTATAGGAGTGACCCAGGTGCTGATCCATATTTTCCGCTTCGGGAATTGCGCCTCCCATTCCGAGTAGTAGGGGCGGCGGGTGCGTATGACGAGGCGGACGGCTCTGAGGTTCTGCAGATACTGCTTGCGGGGGAATATGTCCTTTATGTTCAGCCCCACGAGGTCCTTCGGCTTCCTGCCTATCTCGTCGGCGGCGACGTTGTTCACATAGAGTATGCGGCCGTTTCCGTCGACTGAGAATATGAAGTCCTCGGCGGATTCGGCGAGTGTGCGGTACTTCTCCTCGCTCAGGGCCAGGGCCTCCTCGGAGCGCTTCCTGCGGGTTATGTCCCTGAAGATGACCTGCATCGACGGCTTCTGGCTGAATAGCACCGGCATCGCGGCGACTTCGACGTCGAACGGCGTGCCGTCAAGCCGCAGGAACTTCTCTTCGACGACGGGCAGCGATTCCCCCCGGGTGCTCATGAGCCGGACGCGCTCCTTGACGAAGCCGACATAGTCCGGGTGCACGAAGTCCATGAGCCGCTTGCCCACCAGGTCATTCTCTTTTTTACCGCCGACCAGGGCTACGGCCGCCTTGTTGGCGAGGATTATCCTGCCGCCGGAGTGGACGACTATGCCGTCGGGGGCGAGTTCGACGAGCTGACGGTACCGGGATTCGCTGTCCCTGAGCGCGTCTTCCATCTTCTTCCGCTCGGTTATGTTCTGGAACTGGGTGATGAAGTACAGCGTGTTTTCCCCCCCGGACGAGCGGACGCAGGACACGTTCACTATGGCCCATATCATGCCGCCCGCCTTAGTGACGTACCGTTTCTCGATTTTACCGGAGTCCATCTCGCCCCTGACCAGCTTCCGCAGGAATTCCTTGCTGAGCCGGAGGTCGTCGGGATGGGTGATGGACGAGAACGCCCTCCCCAGTAGCTCCTGGCGGGCGTATCCGAGCATCGTGCAGAGGGACTTGTTCACGTTCAGGAACCTGCCGTCCGGGCTCACCTGCGCCATGCCGATGTTCGCGTCCTCGAACGACCGCCTGAACCGCTCCTCGCTTTCCCGGAGGGCGTTCTCCATCACCGTCCGCTGGGATATCTCCTCCTTGAGCTTCACGTTCGCCGCATTCAGCTCGCGGGTCCGCTCGGACACCTTCCCCTCGAGGCCTATGCGCGCCTCCTCGAGCCTCATTTCCAGCCGCTTCTTTTCGGTCGTGTCGCGTATGACGCCGATTACGAACCTTTTGCCCTGGTTGTCGACGTACCGGGTCTTCCTTGTGACGATTGTCAGGGTTCTGCCGCCTTTGACCGTAAGGGGCTCCTCGCACAGGCTCTCCCGCCCCGTCTCGAGCACCTCCTGGTCCACGCTCAGGAAGTGCTCCATCTCGTCGGCTGGCAGGGACTCGGCGAGGGTCTTCCCGAGTATCTCCTCCCGGGGCATCCCCAGCATGCTGCACAGGGCGTCATTGGCTATGACGAACCGGTGTCTGCCGTCTTTGACGAAGATGGGGTCGCCTGTGTTGTTTATTATCCTGTTCAGGTACTCCCGGCTGTCCCTGAGCCTAGCCTCCGCCTGCCGTATGTCGGTGATGTCGCGGATGACTCCCACGATGTAATCCTCGCCTTCGGGGTCGTTGTAGAGCGTCTTCTTCGTGATTATCGTGTGGGTGACGCCGGAGGCGTCCGTGAACTGCTCCTCGTTCACGTTCTCGACGCCGGACCTGAAGACCTCCTCGTCCTTCCGCCAGAACACGTCGGCCTCCGACTTCGGGAAGAAGTCGTAGTCGGACTTTCCGAGGAGCTCGTCGAGGGGATGCCCCATGAAACGGCAGTACGCGTCGTTCAGTAGCACCCAGCGGTGCAGCCTGTCCTTCACGAAAATCGGGTCCGCGACCGAGTTGATTATCTTCTCCAGATGCCACAGGAGGCGAGGACTACCCCCGCCTGGGCCGGCGCCGCTTCCCTTGCCGCTTTCGTCTCGGCTGGCTTCATCCATGAGCATGAGGCGCTACGCCAGGGCCTTTCTCACGTGCTTTATCAGCCTTTCCCTGTCGAACGGCTTCGTGATGTAGTCGGCCACGACGTCCTGGAGGCCGAATATCTCCACGCCCGGGCCCTTCTCCACCGTCAGGATTATTATCTTCGTCCGGTCTGTGACCTTGCGCTCCCTGAGCTTGCGGAGGGTGGTCCACCCGTCCATCTCGGGCATCCGTATGTCGAGTATTATCAGGTCGTAGTCCTCCTTAGAGGTGCTCTCGAGGCAGTCCCTGCCGCTGAGTACCGGCTGCACCTGGTAGCCGGCCTGCGTGAGCACCAGCCGAAGTATCTCGACCATGTCCGGCTCGTCGTCGACAACGAGCACCCTATTCTTCGCCGCCATCTCCTGTACCTCCCTGTATCCCTGCCGGGCTGGCCACCACGGCCCTCCCCTGCTCAGTCACCTCTAAGAATTTATAACGCCCCTCGGTTAATATCCTTAACAGACCCTTGGTTTCGAGCTCGCATATCCTTTTTCGGGCCGTAGTCTTGGTTATCATGAACTTTTTCGTGATGCTCTTGAACGAAGGCATCCTCCGCCTGGCGTTCTCGGAGTGCACGAACAGGAGCACGGAGTATAGCGGCTCCCCCAGGGCTGTCTTGTCCGCGTTCGTTATGTCCTCGAGCTCCTGGGCCAGGAGCGCCATGCGTTCCCGGTTCAGCGTGGAGGGGTCGATGGAGACGAGGAGGACGCACTTGGAGGTGGTCACCAGGTCGTTGAGGCTGTGTATCATCTTGAGGACCCGGTTGAAGTCGTTTTCGGTTATCAGGTAGTCGAGCCGCTGTATGAGCACGATGGAGTCCGTGTCGAAGCGCATGAAGTCCTTGAGTATGTAGACTATCCGGTCCAGGTCCTGTGGCTTCACAGACTTCTCGTCCGTGACGGCGTTGGTCATCCAGAGTATGGGCGTCGTCCTGATGCCGAAGTTCTGCCGCACCCTCGAAGGCTGCGTCCTCGTCAGGAGGAGGCCGTTGTGCTGGTGTGTGACGTATTCTATGAACATTTCGGTGCTTTTGGAGGAGTTGTCCTCCTGGAGGAGGTAGCCGTACCCCCGCTGGAACCTGTACTTCATCGGCTTCGTGTCCTTCCTTTCCCTGAGGGGTATCAGGTGGACGCCTCGGGCCTGGGCTTCTGTTATCATGAGGACCACGGTCACGAAGAGTAGGAGCGTCGCGAGCGACTGGGTGGCGAGCCCTATTATCCGGGCCGCCTGCCTGACGGCAACGCCTTCGCCGGTGAGGTCGACATAGGTGAGGAGTATCGGCGATGCCAGGAGCACTATGGCGCCGAGTCTCGCGCTGCTGTATGTGAGCATCCTGTAGCGGGGGACGTAGTTCTGTGTCAGCTTCCCTATGGCGAGGAAGACGAGTATCATGGAGGTGTAGGAGAGGTTGTGGGCGCAGATGCTCCATGCCTTCATCACCGGCGTGAGGCCGGCGAGGATGGCCGCAAACGGTATGAACATGCTGGCGGCTATGAGGGATATCACCGTCTCCTTGGTGTGTCCGAGGTCGATATGCTGGAACTTCATGAGCTCCACGGACGCGTATGCGGCGAGTATGGTGCCTGCCAGGAGCAGCATGTTGAATACGAGTTCCATGGCGTCTGGCGTGTCGCCGTATGTGACCAGGTAGTATGATGTTCCGAGGGGGTAGGCGGCCGCCAAGAGCACGGAGACGAAGTAGATTTTCCAGTAGGTCTTGTATTTCGTGTAGTATTCGATGCAGTAGGACAGGAGCGCGAGGGACAAGAGGGGGAAGACCCATGTCACGACGCTGAGGACGTTTGACAGGGTGGCGAGTATATACTCTGAGTTCAGGAGAGTTTCGTACATCGTCCAACCACCGATAGTAATTATAATAGAGAGTATAAAAGCTGGCGGGAAGGTGCCACTATATTGACACTATGCCTGGTTTGACACTATGCACGTGAGGCGCAGTCACTTCGCCAATACTTCCTCCAGGTAAAGCTTGAGGTAATCGGCCCGCCCGAGAGCAGAAGCCTTCCCCTTAAACCCCCTGACCCTAGCTATCTTATCCAGCGCCTTGTTGGTGCCGCTCCCGTACTGGGCCGCTTTCTTGACCCTGACCGCAAGGTATTCAGGCACGCCCATGCGGACAGCCAGCCGCTTCAGCGCGTACTTCCTGACGAAACGACGCCCCTTAGCCTCGTCGCACGGAAGGTCGCCGTCCTCCCGTATCTTCAGCCCGAGGGGCATGGACCGCACATACCCCGAGAACGCTGGGTTGAGGTAGGGGAAGCGGAGTTCGCACCCGTTCGCCCGGTTCATTGCGATGTCGCGGTCCAGGTTGTCCGCGTAAGCGTTCGCCCAGTCCTTCTCCATCCACGCCGACACCGCTTCCGGGCCGTCCGACACCATGCACTCCAGGTACCGCCAGTATCCGCCGAACAGCTCGTCCCCGCCCTGCCCGCACAGTAGGACGTCGATGCCGTCCGCCTTCGCGGCCGCCGACGCAGCGTACATGGGTATCCCGACCCCGACGTCTATGGGATTAGGCCTCTGCCATGCGGAGAGTATCCTGGGCACCAGGGCCTCGACGCCGTCAAGGGACAGGAGTATCTCCCTCGTCTTGAACGGGGCCTCCTTCGCGGCCAGCCGGGTGTGCTTCAGGTCCTCCGAACCCTCCACCCCCACGGCGTAAGCTGTCACGTCCGAATTGCGGCTTGCAGCCCACGCCACGAGCGTCGAGTCCACGCCCCCGGACCATATGACCCCCACCCGGCCGGGTGAGACGCCATCCACCGCCTTTTGGAACAGGGCCTCGATTTCGGGGAGCCATTGTTCGGAATCCATAGGGGAGTATTACGGCCCGGAGCTTATTATCCACGTCTCCCTAAGTCCATCAGCATGAAGCTTCGTTTCCTCGGCGGCGCCCAGGAGGTCGGCAAGTCGTCGGTCCACATGGAGGCCGCCGGCCTCGGCCTCGTCTTCGACTCCGGCATCAAGCTGACTGAGCCGCCGTCGTTCCCGCTCCCGGCCGAACGCGTGGACGGCGCGTTCCTCTCCCACGCCCACCTGGACCACTGCGGCTACCTCCCCGCCCTCCACAGGAAGCACAGGATGCCCGTGTGGGGGACCGGCGTGACGTTCGAGCTCGCCCACATGATACAGGAGGACAGCGTCAAGATAGACGAGCTGAAGGGGCACCCGAAGAAGTACGACGAGTTCGACATACAGAGGCTGGGCGCGGACGAGGTGAGGGTCCAGCAGGGGAGGACGTACAGGCTCGGCGACGCCGATTTCACGTTCATAGAGGCCGGCCACATACCCGGCAGCTCCGGCATCCTAGTCGAAGCCGACGGCAGGAGCGTCTTCTACAGCGGCGACACCCACTCCACGGAGTCCAGGCTCATGAGGAGGGCGAAGTATCCATCCCACGCGGACGTCGTCATCTCGGAGTCCACGTACGGCAACAGGCTGCACCCGGAGAGGGCGGCTGTGGAGGCGAAGTTCCTCAGGGAGGTGGACGAGACCCTCGAGCGCGGCGGGACCGCCCTGGTCCCCGTGTTCGCCATCGGCAGGACACAGGAGATACTCCTCCTCCTGAAGGACACGGACTGGCCGGTATACCTCGACGGCATGGCCAAGAGGGCGTCGCTCACCATACTCAAGCACCCGGACAGCGTCAAGAACGCCGGCTTCCTCGAGGAGGCCGTCAAGAACACTGTGTGGGTGAAGGACAGGAGGCAGAGGAAGAGGATATGCGCGGAACCCTCCATCATAGTCACGACCGCGGGGATGCTCGAGGGCGGCCCCGTCCTCGACTACCTGTCGCACCTCCACAAGGACGCGAACTCGAGCATAATACTCACCGGCTACCAGGTGGAGGACACCAACGGCCACCTCCTCGTCGACAAGGGCTACGTGATAGACGAGGACTCCGGGAAGAGGTTCGACGTCGACATGTGCATAAGCCAGTACGACTTCTCCGCCCACAGCGACCGGGACGAGCTCATCAGGACGATTAATGCCATGACGCCGGAGGAGGTCGTCCTGATGCACGGGGACCCCGAGTCCATACAAAGCCTGAAGGAAGGCCTCGGCGGAGTCAACGTCCACGCGCCGGCCTTAGGGGACACGCTGGAGTTCTAACCGGCCGGACGGTCTTCCCCGCTTATCTTAACGCCCTTCAAAGCCAGCGACCCGTGAATCCTCGACATGTTCGCACGCGAGGCCGTGAGCGGGAAGTCGCGCCCGTAACGCGTCCTCACCGTCGACGATGAGACGAGCCTGCCTGACAGCCCGCCCTGCCGCGTGAATGCCAGCTCCGAGACGTCAACCAGCCGGATTTTCACGTCAGGCCTCTTCCGTCGGGTAAACAGGCTGCGCCTCTCGAAGACCAGCTCCAGGTCCGTGACCGTCAACTTCCCGGTTTCGCCATTGAAGCGCACCCTGAAGGATGCCGGCCCCACGGGCGCGTTGCGCGCCGGAAATATGAGGAGGGGGACTAGCATGAGCCGGTCTAATGCGTCGATGAGGTAGGCCAGCGCCAGGTAGATGATGGCCAGGAGAAACAGCGCATTGAACCCCAGCCGGACGGCCGGGGGCAGGGGGATGAGCAGGTAGACGAAGAGGAGCCAGAACAACATGACGAAACGGAGGCTTATGTTGCCGCTCAGCCGTCCGGCTGACTCCTCGGGCTTCAAATCCCCTGCCGCCGCGCCCAGCTCCAGCCGTCCATCCATGCGCCAATCTACCCCGCGACGGTCACACGACCTTCCCGCCCTGGTATTTGCCGTCGTACAGCGTGGCCTCCCCCGTCAGCTCCTCGAAGACTATCTGCGCTATCCTCGCGCCCCGCTCCACGGCGAACTTGCGGTCGGAGAGGTTCTTGAGGCCGAACGTGAGGGTGCCCTTGTATCCGGGGTCTACGACCGCGTTGAAGAGGCTGCAGCCCGAGCGGAAGAGGGTGCTCCTGTTGAGGACGCGGGCCATGAGGTTTCCGGGCATGTTCACCCGCTCCACGGTCTCGACGAGGACGTAGTCGCCGGATGCCAGGACGAAACGGTCCGACTTCTCCTCCTCCACTAGGGGTAGCGTCCGCTCCGTCACGCCGAGGGAGCCGTCCGACTTCAGCCGGTAGAGCCTGCCGAGGCGCAGGTCGTAGCCTGCGCCGCCGAGGCCCTCCATGACGAACCCCTCTATCAGCCCGGAGGGTATGAGCGCAAGTATCCTTGAGCGGGCGAGAACCATGGAATTTTATTCGGGCCGGTGTAATATATACCGATGAGGACGGCCGCCGCATTCATTGCCTTCGCGCTCCTTGCCTCCCAAGCCCAAGCCGAGGACTACATGGGCCTCGCATGGAACCAGACTGTCAAGGAGATCCTGTCCGACGTCGACGTCGGCGACGTCAACGGCGACGGCAGGATGGAGGTCGCGGTGTCCGGCTCCTCGGACGGCCTCGTCTACCTCTTCGACTACGGCGGCAACCTCGTGTGGAAGAGGGACATGATGTCCTACGTCAACACTGTCAGGATGGCCGACTTGGACGGGGACGGGGAGGACGAGGTCGTGGTCGGCCACGCCGACATCTCGATATACGACGGGGCTGGCAACCGCACCGGCAGGTACAACACCCAGAAGAGCGTCTTCGAGATAGACGCAGGTGACCTGGACGGCGACGGCAGGACGGACATCGTCTTCTCGAGCTACGACAAGGGCGAATGCAAGGACAGCGCAGTGTACGCGCTCAGCGGCGCCACGAGGAAGGAGCTCTGGCGCTACAACATCGGGAAGGACCTGCCCTTCGACATGGCGGTCGGCGACGTCAACGGCGACGGCAGGGCGGAGGTCGCGGTCGGCCTAGTCTACAGGGTCAAGAACTCCAATTCCGCAATGGGCTGCACGAAGATGTACGACAAGCCCTCCGGGATACTGCTTCTGAGCGGCCAGGGCGGCCTCCTGTGGCAGTACCAGACTGGGAGCGGCGTCATGTCCATCGCCATGGGCGACGTGGACGGGGACGGGAGGGACGAGGTCGTGGCCGGCGGGTACCCGGACATCGTGGTCGTCGACGGCGACGGGAAGCTCATCTGGCAGGACTCCACCAGCATAAACACGTACGTCGAGGACGTGATAGCCGCCGACCTCGACGGCGACAACAGGAGCGAGGTCGCGGCCGCCTCCAACAAGGTTGACGTGTTCTCCCCGGACGGGAAGCTAATGTGGACGGGCATAACGGACTCGCGGGCTTACTCGCTCGCCGCCGGCGACCTGGACGGCGACGGCCGCCGGGAGCTCGTGGCCGGCTCGTCGTCGGTCTACGTCTTCAGCCACGACGGGAAGGAGCTGTGGAGGAGCCCGTCCCACACGTCCTACGGCTTCGTTAGGTGCGTCGACCTGGACGGGAACGGGTACGAGGAGGCTGTCGCCGGCTCGGTGAAGAACGTCTACGCGTTCAAGACGCTGGTCTACGCGAAGAGGCTGAGGGCGCTGAACCTGTACAGGCAGGGCGTCGCCCTCTCGTCCAGGGACAGGGAGTCCGCGCTCGAGTACCTCAGGGACGCCAGGGACCTTTACAGGGAACTGGGCATGACGCAGGAGCTGACCGACTGCGTGAACCTGATAGACACGCTCTCGGACGCGTCAGGGCAGACGACTGCCGTCAGGGACGAGGCGCGGGGCGCGTTGAACGAGTCGAGGAGGCTAGCAGCCGAAGGAGATGTCCTCAACGCGGCGAGGAAGGCGTCCCTGGCGAGGACCAGGTATTCTTCGGTGCAGGACGAGGTCGGCGTGGCGGACGTTAAGGAGCTAATGGACCTTTTGAGGCCCGCGCTCCTGTCGAACGCCTCCTATGAGATAATCCTCTCCAACGAGTCGTACAGCGGAGGCGACCTCCTGGGCGCCCTCACCCACGCGGAGGCGGCTGGCGAGTACTTCAGGCTCGGAGGGGACGACGAGGGCGCCGCCAAGGCCGGGGAGCTTGCGGGAACGCTGAGGGATGCTCTCGGCGTAAGGCCCGACGAGGGGCCGAAGACGACGCTCCCCGACGCCTCGGAGCTCATGGAAAAGGTCAAGGCGCTGAGCCCGGCGATACTCCTTGGGCTCGGGCTGTTCCTGGCGTTCGCCATAATGCTCGTCGTGATGTCGCTCTACTTCTGGAGGATTGGCAGGAGGAAGAGGCTCGACGTCCGGAGGCTGCACGTCGTCAGCTACGGAAACGGAGGCACGGTGAAAGCCGAAGTCGCCAAGGACGCGCCGGCGGAGGCGTTCCGGCCGAGGGTGCCGGCCTACCAGCCGACCCCGTACGCCATGGCCAGGACGGAGTACTCGGCCAAAGCAGACACCGGCAGGGTGACGCTGACCCCGAACAGGGGGATATTCCGCTCGAAGGTGTGCAGGAGCGGCGTCTGCCTCAAGGCGAAGCCCGTCGGGAGGAGGGGCCTCACGAGATTCCAGAGGAGCAGGCGTTAGACGCCCGGCCTTCGCATCGTCAACGGTAAATCCGTCGCGTTTATATTCAAGTTGCGACACATATCTTACTCCGGTGGTTGGTTTGCACGATAGGAAGAACGTAAACGCTCATCACGCCTGCACCGCCGTAAGGCGGCAGACCGTGTACAATCTCATACACAAGCTCCACATGCTGAGGGTGGCGAGCCTCGAGGAGGAGGCATGCCGAGAGAGCATAGGGAAGGGCGAGCTCAAGACCATACTCCACGACCTGAAGGACCGGGGGCTAGTTTACTCCCCGAAGCCCGGCTTTGTCGTGTGCGTCGACGAGTGACCGCTCGGGATCCTTCTTCAAAAGGACGATGAGCCGCCTCACCACGGTGTCTGCGAAGTATACCGCGAGCGCCCCGGCCGCGAAGTACACCCACAGGTCCTTCCTGTCCCGTATCTCCTCCGTCGACGACTTCTTCACGCGCTCGAACAGCTCGTCCGCCAGGGTCTCCGCCTCGTCCTGTGAGTACAGCCTGGTGCCGGTGGCGGCCGACATCCGCCTCAGGAGGTCGTCGTCGACCCCGAACTGGGAGTACTCCTTAGGGTAGTTGACTGCCACCGCGTCCTCGTCCGATACGCCGTCGGCGACCGCCTTTACGCCGTATATGCCGCCTTCGGCTGGCGTGAAGTAGCCGGAGTACGAGTTTATCCCCGTCCGGGAGACTACAACGCCGTACGAACCCGCGGTCGCGTAGTCCTTGGCTTCCACGGACGGGTTCCCGAGCGCGGTCACGGAGACGGCCACAGGGTCCCCGAGCGACGCATCGCGGGCGTTCACCCTCACCTTCTTGCCCTTCTCGAGGTCGCCGATGAGCCAGTTCGTGAGCGCGGACACCAGCTTCCCCGAGTCCGTCTTCAGGAGGTCCCGGCTCCATTCGATGCCGTTGTCGGCGGTGAACGCGGCCACGCGGCCGAGGCCGAACCGCCAGACCGTCAGCACAGGCTTGCCCCCGCGGCTCGACAGGAGCAGCTGGGCCACGTTCTTCTCCTGGACCTTGTTGTACCCGGTGACCGACGGCGCGGAGGCCTCGAGCTCGACGAGGTTGCGGGTTATGTAATGGTATTCGTCGCGGCGAACCACGGGCGTCTTGTCCTTCGTCTTGTCGTCGGCCTCGTCCCCGAACACTATCTTCAGCCTGTTCTCCGGGTTGGACTTTATGCTGAAGTACTGTCCGCCGCCCTCCCTTGCGAGCTCCTGCATGAAGTTCTCGTCGGTGTCGAAGCCGACGCCGACCGCGAACGTCTTTATCCCGTCGTCGCGCATCTGGGCTATTTTGTTGAGGGCGAGCTGGCTGCGGCTTGAGCGTATCAGCCCGTCGGAGACGATGATGAGGTACTTGTCGGTCGTCCGGCCGGAGAGCATGGCGTCCGCGGACTCTATGGCGCCCTGCATCTCCGTCCCGCCGCCGAACTGTAGGCGCAGTATCCTGTCCTGGAGCTCCGTGTACTTGGGGCCGAGGGGGCTTGCGGGGGAGACCACGTAGGGGACGGTGTTGAAGGCGATGACGCCTACCGTGTCGTTGGAGTTCAGGGCCGTCAGCATCCCAAGGACGAGCGCCTTCTCGACGTCAATCTTCGAGTTCGCGCCGACACCGTACTCGGTGCTCTCGGATATGTCCACGAGGAACACGACGGCGAAGTCGCGGCGGCGCTCCACCGGCTTGTCCATGCTCTTCACGGGGAGTATGTTCTCTACGAAGCTGCTGTTGTAGCCGCCGTACTCGAAGCTGTTGCGTCCGCCTATGAAGCCGACTCCGTTGCCGTCCAGGAGGTACTTCTTGAGCTTGTTCACGCGGTTCCTGTCGAGCTCCCTCGCGTTCACGTTGTCCAGGATGACCGCCGCATAGTTGGAGTAGTCGTTGTCGACGCGGGGCGTGACATCGACGTTGTAAAGCTTGCTTAACACTTCGAGCATCGGCGACGTCTTGTTGCCGGAGACGTATAGTATCCTCGGCTTGGCCACCACCTCGACTGTCTTGTATATAGCGTCGTTCTCAGGGAACCCTCCGCCCCAGTCGAGCTCGACCCGTATCTCGTGTATGCCGACGTCCCGTATGCTCAGGCTGAGAGGTATGTCGAGGGCCTCCCCCTCCTGCTTGAACCTCTTCTCGAACCTCCTCGCCCCGTCCACGTACACGTTGACGCCGTAGGAGACCTCCCCCCGGCCGGTGTATCCCACCCGCAGGAGGAGGTCGTAGGGGGTGTTGAGCGGTATCTTCTTCTCTCCGAGCGCCGCCTGCAGGTACACGTCGTCGGCCGCCTTCTCAGGCTTCAGCGCATACAAAGTCGAGTTGCTCTCCGCCATCACTGCCGCCAGGTCCTGGGGGCTGCGGCCGGCGTTGCTCCTGCCGTCGGAGACGAGGACTATGCTGACCGGCTCGCCGCCGTATTGGACGAGCGCGTGGTATACGGCGTCCCCTATCGCGGTCCTGTTCCCCTCAGAGAACGTCTCCAGCTTCAGGTTCTCCGTCTTACCGGTGAGGTTCCCGACCCGGTCCTTTATCCTGCCGAGTATCAGGTAGCCCGCGTCCTTCGCATGGGGATAGGCCCTCATGCTCGCGGACCCGTCGACGAGGATTATCACGGGCGGGACCTCGTCCACCTGCTTGTGGCTCTCGTAGTAGACGGGGGCCGCAGCCGCAATGGCGATGAGCGCTATCACGACGCATCTGACGAGGAGGTAGGCGAGCCTCCTCCTAGTTGCGCCGCCCCGGAGCGTGTACCAGGCGAACAGCGCCAGCACCGGGAGCGCGGCTAGCAGGTATTCCGGGTGCAGGAGCGTCGGCGGCAGTATCGTCACCGCCCCCTCGGCGCCGGTCATAAGAGACCCCTCCGCCTGTAGAGCCACAGTTCCAGGGCGAGCGCCAGGACGACGAGCGCGAGGACCCACCGGTACGCCTCGACCCGGACCTGCGTCTCCTCCTTCCGGACGGCGAACCCGTCGGCGTCGCTCACGTACTCGACGTCCCTGCCGGTTATGTTCGACTCCGAGGCGTCGAGGAGGTTGGCGCTCACGCGCTCGACGGCGGGCGGATACGAGACGCCGTAGATGCCCGCCTTGTCGAGGAACACGCTGCCGGTGCGCACGGTGTCGCCCGACGGCAGGAGCACGTCGGCCTCCCCCTGGAGGGTGAGGTATTCGCCGGTCCGCATCGAGTACTGGCCGGACTGCGCCTCCGCCCTCGTGAAGAAGTTCAGCATCTGCGACCACAGTATCGGGAAGGAGCTCGAGTAGTACATGTTGCTCCAAGCCGGCTCGCTGTTCACGCCCACGTATGCGACGTATCCTTCCCCGTGGCGGCGGTACGAGAGCACCGGGTTGTCGTACGCCTCAGCGCCCGCGACCGTGACGGTCTCGTTGTCCCGCTCCTTCACGGTGTAGTATCTCTTGGCCATGACGTTGTCGAAGACGACGTCGTCGAGCATCTCGTGCTCCTCGGTCACCGTTATGCCGGTCTCCCGGGTGCCGGGGCCCATGAGGTCCACGGGCAGTATGCTCCACATCTCCTGGTCTTTTATCATTGAGAGGGCGTCCGTCGCCACGACGACCAGCGTGCCGCCGCGCGCGACCCGGCTCTTGATGTCCCTGAACATCCCGGGCAGGATGTTCTCGCTCCTAACGTCGCCGATTATTATCACGTCGTACTGGCTGACGTCTGGCGTCACCGGCGGGACCGCGTACTCGGCCTTCACGTTCCGGATGGAGTCGAGCATGTAGCGCAGGTACCTGTCCTGGCCCTCGGACGTCAGGAGGAGGACGCGGCTCGTCTTCACCGCGGGCACGACCGCATATGCGTAGTCGTCGACCTCCAGCTCGTCGCCGCCTAGTATCTCCGCCTTCACCGCCTGCTCGGCCGACGTCACGTTCGGCCGCCAGTAGTAGAAGCCCTCGCCGCCTGCGGGAAGCCGCTTGTCCTCGGAGACGATGACCTTGCCTTCCGACGCCGCCTGGAACTTGAACGACTTCTCCTGCCGCGCGAAGTTCCGGACCGAGGCCGCCAGGTACAGCTCGTTGTCCCTGGTGTTGGAGCGCCTCGCCTCGAAAGACACTATCCCCAGGTTGTCGTCGCTTGAGCCGACTTTCAGGAGCTCGACCCTGATGCCCGATGCCATCGCTATCTTCCTTGCCATGAGCGGGTCCATGCCTGCGCCGCCCGCGAAGTCCGAGATGACGTAGATGACCTTCTTCCGGGGGGAGCCGGAGAGCATGTCCTTGGCGAGCATCATGGCGTCCCCGACGTTGGTCGGCGTGTCCGCGGCCCGAAGCTCCGGCAGCACGGACAGGGCGGCCTCGGGGGTCCCCCCCGAGGCGACGGCGGCGGGTATGTTCTCTGCGAGTATGACTGAGACGTCGTCATTCTCGTTGAGGCCGGCTATCAGCTCCCTCGCCTTTGCGACCGCGGCCCCGAAGCGGTCGGGGTCGGCGTCCTGCGCCTGCATGCTCGCGGACGCGTCCAACACCACGGCCACAGACTCCTCCTCGTCGACCTCGGCGACTGCCATGAAGTAGGGGCCGGCGGCGGCCGTGACCGCGAGGCAGACTATAAGGAGCTGCAGGAGCAGGAGGGGGTCGTGTATGAACCGCTGCAGGAAGCTTGCGAACCGCTTGTTCTTCTCGATGAACCGTATGAACATGGTCGAGGGGAAGAGGACCGTCTTAGGCTTCGGCTTCAGGAGGTAGAGGAGCAGGATGGGCAGGACGAGGGCGTACCCTATGAGGGCGAGGGGGTGCGCCAGGAACGAGGCGAGCGCGAGTTCAGCCACCTCTCCTGCCTCCCCCCACCAGCCGAACGAATGAGTCGAAGAGCGGGGCGTTCGTCGTCAGCGTCATGAACTCTATGCCGAGGTCGTGGCATAGGGAGCGTATCTGGTCGTTGTGGCCCTGTATGCTCCTGGTGTAGTCGCGCCTGAAGCCCGGCGACAGGAACGTCCGCTTCACCTCCCCGGTCTCCATGTCCTGGAACTTGACGTCGTCGCGCCAGCCGAGGTCTATCTCCCAGGGGTCCAGGACCTGGATGAGCATCATCTCCTTGCTCTGCTTCGCCATCCTGTGGATGCCCTCCTTCACCGACGGCAGCTCCTCCAGGAAGTCCGATATCACGATGCTGAACGACTTCGTCTTGATGAGCTTCGTGTACTGGGCCGCGCAGGCGCCGAAATTTGTGATGCCCTCAAGACGGGTCGTGTTCAGAAGCTGCATGACGTTGAACAGGTGGTTCTGGCTCTTCCTCGGCTGCGTCGTCTCCCTGACGGACCCGGAGTACAGGGCGAGCGCGAACTTCTCGTGGTTCTTCACGGACATGAAGCCGAAGCCCGCCGCGATGCTGCCGGCGTAGTCGAACTTCGTCATCCGCTGCGTGCTGAACCCCATGCTGAGGCTCGAGTCCACGAGGACGTGCACCGTCAGCTCCTTCTCCTCCTCGAACCGGCGTATGTACAGCTTCTCGGTCCTGCCGTAGAGGCGCCAGTCGATGAGCCTGAAGTCGTCCCCCGGCTGGTACTCCCTGTAGTCGATGACCTCTATCCCCCTGCCGTGGCGGATGCTCGGGCGGCCCCCGGCGTACACGCTCGAGACCTTCTTGCTGATGACGAGGTCCAGCTGCCTGAGCTCGTCCAGGAAGGAGGAGTCTATCAATGACACCACCTATACTTCCTTGAGTATCTGCTTTATCACGTCGTCCGGGCTCATCCCCTTGCGCTCGCTCTCGAAGTTCATTATGACCCTGTGCCTGAGCACCGGATAGGACATCGCCCTCACGTCCTCCTTGTCCACGTAGTTCCTGCCGTTGAGGAGCGCCCTCGCCTTCGAGGCGAGGACTATGCCGATGCTCGCCCTCGGGGAGGCCCCGTAGTCCAGGTAGCTCGACGCCGTGTTCTTGCCGGACGGCCGGGTGGCGGAGACGACCCTGAGGGCGTAGTCCCTGACGTCAGACGACACCGGCATCTTCTTGGTGAGCTCCTGTATCGCAAGGACGTGCTCGCGGCGCAGGAGCTTGTTCACCACGGGGGAGAACTCGCCGGAGTACAGCTCGACTATCCTCTCCTCGTCCTTGAAGCTCGGGTAGCCGACCATTATCTTCAGGAGGAACCTGTCCACCTGCGCCTCCGGCAGGGGATACGTCCCCTCCATCTCTATCGGGTTCTGGGTGGCCAGGACGAAGAACGGCCGCTCGAGCTTGTGGGTGGCGTTGCCCATCGTCACCTGCCGCTCCTGCATGGCCTCAAGGAGCGCGGACTGCGACTTCGGCGTCGCCCTGTTTATCTCGTCCGCGAGAAGTATGTTCGTGAACACGGGGCCCTCCTCGAACCTGAACTTCTTCTTTCCGCCGACGTCCTCCTCGACGAGGTACGTCCCGGTGATGTCCGAGGGCATGAGGTCGGGGGTGCACTGTATCCTCCTGAACTTCATGTCCATCACGGACGAGACGGCGCGCACCATCATGGTCTTGCCGAGGCCGGGGAAGCCTTCGAGGAGCGCGTGGCTGTCGGTGAAGATGGCGACCAGAAGCTGCTCCAGGACCTCGTCCTGGCCGACTATGACCCTGGACACCTCCCGCTTGATGTCCGAGTACGTCGTCTTCATCTGCACGTAGACCTTCCTTAAGTCCACGCTGTCCGCCTCGCGCTCAGTCCTCCTGGCCGGCGGGGCCGGCTCCTCGACGCCGCCCCACAGGCTCCTGCCGGTGCTCGCATCCGTTGCCATTTTTGTCACACGTTGTTAGTTATTCCGATTGAGCGTTATAAGTCAGGCCGTCTCCGGGAACTTCTCGAAGTACCTCCTGACCAACTCCTCGTGCTCGGGGCCGACGACGCATTCGGCGCACTCCTCGACCGACTCCACGGAGTCCAGCCTGAACGCGTCCTCGCGGTCTATGCCGCCGGTCTCGCGTATCTCTATGTCGCCGCCGTACTCCGGGTGCAGCCTGAAGTCCACGTCCTTGCCGGCTATGTTCGCTGAGGAAGCCTTCCCGTATATGTCTTTTGCCCCCTCCGCCCCGGTGCCGCTGCCCTGCCCGGGTATCGGCCCCTGGCTGGCCCCCGGCCGGTCACCCCCCGGCTGGGCGCCCAGCTTCTCCCGGTTGTCGTCGGCATAGCTTGAGTTCTCCCACTTGTTTCCGGCCTCGGCCTCGAAGCCGGTGCCAGTCTTCCCCGCCATGTTCTCGACCGCCTCTTTGAGGCCGACGGTGTCGAGGAGGTAGTCAACGGAGCCGTAGAGGACGCTGCGCAAGTCTAGGACGGTGGCGGTGAGGAGGAGGAACGAGAGCGCGACTATCGCGTAGACGCGCTTCGACACGTCGGAGGAGCCCATGAACGTGGACGTCTCCACGTCGTCCATCCTCTTCGACACGTCCGCCAGGAGGTCCTCGACTATGACGTTCCTGGCGCCCTGGTGCTCCATGGCGGTCCTCAGCCGCTCGTCGAGGCGGTCGTACTTCCCCTCGAGCTTCTTTATGAGGTTCCTGTCGAGGTACTCCTGTATGAGCCGCAACAGGGCGAAAGCGAGCGCGGGGACGACCGACCAGAGGAGGCTTAGGCCGACGAGCTGGAGTAGGAGGGCCGATGCCAGGAACCCCACGATGAAGTCGAGGAGTATGTTGTAGACCTT
>JBFYKH010000052.1:0-12352 GCA_041306075.1 Candidatus Altarchaeota archaeon | reverse complement strand
GAGAACGCGTCCACCATCCTCCTTTGCGAGAAATACGGCAGCTGGGGCACGGAGACGACCGGGTGGGCGACCACCGGGTACCCGCCCGCGGCCTTAACGAGCCCCACCACCTCCTCCAGGCGCGGCTTAGCGGCCTTGAAGTCCCCGTAATCCTCCCTGAGCCCCGCCACCATTCTCCTCCTCGCCTGCGCGTTCTTCGCCCTCCTCTTCCTCCTCGAGGCGTGATGCCACACACTCAGGTCGAAGTGGCGTTCGATGAGCCTCCTGTTCTCCGGGCAGCTGAACATAGACTCCGCGAGCACCTGGTAGACGTTCCTCCTCGATGAAAGCTTTTCCATCAGCCTCCCATGGAACCTGAAGCCGCGCCCCTCAAGGTCGCACTTCACCTTCAGGGCGTAGTCGATGTCCGCGCCCCTGAGGCGCCTGTACTGTCCGAGCCAGTCCACGAGCCTCCTTGACATGTGGTCGACGCCGACCCCGAGGACGTGCAGCTTCCTCACCTGCCGATGCTCCGGCAGCTCCACCCTCGCAGAGAACTCGACGCCGCCGACTATGTTCCCGCTGAAGCCGCCAGAGAGCCTCTCCGCCTCCGCCCTAGCCTCCCCGACCCCGGACACGCTGTAATGGTCGGTCACCACCACCGTCCTGCCGTGCATGCACGCCTCGTAGGCCACCTCCGCCGGCCTCAAGAACCCGTCGGAAGCCGTAGTGTGCACGTGAGAATCATAGAGCGAGCGCGCGCCCCGATGGAGGCCCCTAAGCTCAACCTCGTCCACGACCCTGCCCCCGTCCTCGTCGACGAAGACCGCGTGGACGAATCTCCTCCCGTCGGTCAGGCATGTACGGTGGGGAACACCCATGCACAATCATATTACCCGCAGGGGTTTAAGAAACTACCCGGGCCCCGGCATCCTCTCGGCCGGCTGCTCCAGGACGCCTTATAGGGGCGAACGCAGATAAAATACCTCGTGGACAAGGACGCTGCGAGACTGACCGACATAGAAAAAAAAGTCCTGACCGGCCTGTCCCGCCGCCCCTACGCAAGCGACGAGGAACTATCCCGCCTCACGGGAATAAACCGCTCGACCGCGACCGCGGCCAGGAACCGCCTGAAAAACGAGGGATACTACCGGATTTCAGTAGCCCCCGACTTCCGCGGCATAGGCTGCGAGCTCATCACGATATTCCACGGCGACTTCAACCCGTCCACGCCATACGAACTTCGGAAACAATACCTTCCAAGCCAACGGTTCGAACAGATATTCTTCGTCGCCACATCGGACCTGCAGCACGTCAGCATGTCTGCCGCCCTGAACTTCACCGAAACCCAGCGGTACGAGGAGTTCATGGAGTCCGTCTACGGGGAACACAGGTTCCTGCAGCCAGAAGGCAACGACTACGCGCACTTCCCCCTCGAGCTCTCAACGACGCACCGGTTCTTCGACTACTCACAGGCGATGGCAAAACATCTCGGCGCGGCGGCCGCTCCTGAAGCGCAGGCGGACGCGCCCGCACAGCCCGTTCGGCTGAGGGTGAACGAGGCCAAGACCCTATGCGCGCTGGTGGAAGCCCCGGAGGCCGCGGACACCGGCCTGGCGGAAGCGACCGGGCTGAGCCGCCAGTCGGTAAGCACGATACGCCAAAGGCTATTGGAGAAGGGAGTAATCCGCCCCCTCTTCACCCCGAACATCCGGGCGCTGGGCTTCGAATTCCTTGTCTTCAGGCACCACCGCTACCTCCCCGCCTCAGACCCGGCGGAGCTGAAGAGGAGGATACAGGAGACCGTAAACGACCCCAACACGATATTCGCGATAGCGAACAACTCGCAGGCGGCGACCATATGCGTCTACCCCGACTACCGGGAGTACGAGGCCCATGAGAGGCGGACGCAAACGCTCCTGAAAGGCCAGCTCAAAGGGGCTCCGAAGACCAGGGTGTTCTCCGTCCGGGACCTCCACCTCACGCAAGGCAGATACGGGCCGCTGGCCAGGCGGACGGTGGGCCAATGATGAAGCCTCCAAGCCGCGGCGAATTAACCGAGCACGCCCTAAAAAAGTACCGCGACCTGGGATTGGACGAGGGACTGGAGCGGATAGCCAGGAAAACACAGGCATTCGAGACCAGCCACATAATCGTCACCTACCCCAGCTACCAGGCGCTCGCGCCAATGGACGAGGATGACATCGACCCCGGGGACGCGGACCTGTCGCTCTACCTGCACATACCCTTCTGCGTCAACAAATGCGCGTACTGCCACTACGTCAGCGGCGTCGGAGGGGAAGCCGAACGCCGGAGGTACTTGAGGCTCCTGGAGAAAGAGGTGGACCTGACCGACGAGAAATTCGGCCTCCGCTCCCGGCGGGTCAGGAGCATACACGTCGGCGGCGGCACGCCGACCGTCATGGGGACGTGCGACCTGATACGCCTCCTGGACAAGGTAAACGGCGTGTTCGACGTGCGGGCTGGGGCGGAAGTAACCATAGAATCCTGCCCGAAAACCCTCCTTGAGCGCATACAGGAGGACGGCTTCAGCGACATCCAGGACCACGGCGCCAACCGCATAAGCGTCGGAGTCCAGTCCTTCAACGACAGGATACTCGACATCGCCAACCGGGAACACACCGGCGAAGAGGCGGCGGCGGCAGTGCAGGCCGCGAGGGAGGCTGGGTTCGGAAACATAAACATCGACCTCATGAACGGGCTTCCCGCCCAGACGCTGGAGACGCTGTACGAGGACCTGGAGTCGACGGCCGAACTAGCCCCGGAGAGCGTCACCACCTACCACCTACGGCTGAAAAGCCACGTGCCGATGCACGACCTCCTGATGCGCCACAGCGGATACTTCCCGAGCCCGAAGACCAGCCTGCTGATGGACCTGATGACGAGGGAGTGCCTGCGCACCATGGGATACGACGAGGACCCCATCAACTGGTTCAACAAACGCCCCAGGTACGCGTACCGCCACCAGATACAGAAATGGAAGCACCAGACGGACCTCCTGGCGTTCGGCGTCAGCGCCTACTCCTACCTGAACCGGACGCAATACTACAACCGCCTCGGTCTGCTGGACTACGCCAAAGACATAAGGAAAGGCCGCCTCCCCATATACGTGGGGCGTAGACTCCCCCCGGGCGAACAGAGGAGGAGGACGGCGATATTCGCCCTCAAGACGAAAGACGGCGTCGACAAAAAGGCGTACGCACTCCGATACGGCCGGGAATTCGCCGACGAACACCGGAAAAAAACCTCCTGGCTGAAGAAACTCGGCCTCCTCGAGGAAACCAGTGCGAAAGTCAGGCTGACTGAGAAAGGAAGGCTGTTCGCCGACGAAATAGCCCGACAATTCTACTCGCCCCAAGTAAACAAAACGGCGGCTGCCGCCGGCTCCTAGGGGAACTTCCTCTTGAGCTTCGCGAGCTCCTCGTGGTTCTTCGGGTTCCGCTTCAGGGGGTCCATCCGGACCTTCTCCTCCAACTCCGCAATCCGTTCCGCCATCTTATGCCTGGCCTTGTTCATGTCCTTGTTGCCCATAAAGAATCACCTCAGACGATACCACCATATGCGACGGCGAGCGTATATAACCCCCTCCTCACATGTTAGGATGGAAAAACGGAAGATGCTGACGAGAGCAACGCTGAAGGACCTGGTGAAGTCGAAGCTCGGGGAGACGCTGTTCATCATAGCCAGCAACAGGGAGCCGTACATACACACGCTCAAGGACGGCAAGGCCGAGTGCGTGCTGCCGGCAAGCGGCATGGTCACCGCCCTCGACCCCATCATGCAGGCTTGCGGCGGGATATGGGTCGCCCACGGAAGCGGCAACGCCGACCATGAGGTGGTGGACGCAGCTGACAAGATACAGGTCCCCCCCCAGAACCCGAGATACACCCTCAGGAGGATTTGGATGGACAAGGCGGAGGAGGAGGGATACTACTACGGCCTCTCCAACGAGACGCTGTGGCCCCTGTGCCACACCGCATACGTGCGGCCTAAATTCGACAGGGCCGACTGGGAAGAGTACCGGAAAATCAACGAACGCTTCGCCGAAGCCATACTCGGCGAGATAGGCGACCGGAAGGCTTTCGTGTGGTTCCAGGACTTCCATCTGGCCCTCGCCCCCAAGATGGTCAAGGACAGGAACCCGGCCGTGACGACCGCCCACTTCTGGCACATCCCCTGGCCGAACACCGAAGCCTTCAGGATATGCCCCTGGAAGCGGGAGCTCCTGGAGGGCCTCCTGGCGAACGACATACTCGGGTTCCACGTCAGATACCACTGCAACAACTTCCTGGACGCGGTCGACGCCACCCTCGAGGCGAAGACCGACAGGGACACGTACTCCGTATGCTACAAGGGGTCCACGACCCTAGTCAAACCCTTCCCGATAAGCATAGACTACAAGTCGACCTCGGACACGGCGAACTCCCCGGAGGTGGAGGTGGAGATGCTCCAGATACGGCAGAGATTCAACCTGGCGGACAAGGCAGTCGCCGTCGGCGTCGAGCGGATAGACTACACGAAGGGGATACCGGAGCGCCTGAAGGCCGTCGACCTCCTACTCGAAAAACATCCCGAGTACACGGGGAAGTTCGTCCTCCTCCAGCTCGGGGCCCCAAGCAGGACGCACATAGGCACCTACGAGCAGCTGAACAGCGAGATAGACTCCCTCATGGAGAAAATCAACTTCAAATACCAGACCGACGGCTGGGCGCCGATAATCCTCTGGCGGGAACACCACGGGCTGAGCAGAATCCTCGCCTGCTACAAGCTGGCGAAAGTCTGCATCGTCAGCTCCCTCCACGACGGCATGAACCTGGTGTCGAAGGAGTTCGTCGCCGCCCAGAACGACCTGTCCGGGATGCTCGTCCTCAGCCGGTTCTGCGGCTCGGCGCGGGAGCTCCAGGACGCGATACTCGTCAACCCCTACGACAGCGAAGGGTTCGCGGAGGGCATACGGGAGGGATTGGAGATACAGCCCGAGGAACGGAAGCGGCGCATGGAGAAGATGAGGGACATCGTCAGGGAGAACAACATATACGAATGGGCCGGCAAGATCATCTCGGAGCTGAAGAAAGCCGCCTGAGGACTGATGGAACACCTGTTCGACGCTTTGGACGGACTGCTAGGCAAGGCCGCGCTGGCGAAGAGGATACTCCTCTTCCTCGACTACGACGGCACATTGACCCCCATCGCCAAGCGGCCGGAACTCGCCGTCCTCCCCGGGAAGACCCGGCGCATACTCCGCGGAATGGCAGAGTCCCGGAGGATGACGCTCGGGATAGTGAGCGGAAGAAGCCTCGGCGAGATAAAGCGGCTAGTCGGCATAGACGGCATATACTACGCGGGAAACCACGGCCTCGAGGCCGAGGGCCCGGGACTCTCCTACCTGAACAGCCAGGCCGCCAGGTCGAAGCCAGCCATCGAAAGGCTGTACGCAGAGCTGGCGGAGAAGCTCCGGGGAATAGGCGGGGTAACGGTCGAAGACAAGGGGTACTCGCTGGCAGTCCACTACCGGAGGGCATCGGCCGCCGGCGAACAGGCAGCCAAGAAAATATTCGCAGAAACCGCAGGCCGGTACCGGGCGGAGGGGGCGGTTAGGACCGCCGAAAACAAGAAGACCCTGGAGGCGCTCCCCCCCGCAGACTGGGGCAAGGGCAAGATGCTGCTCGAAATCATCCGCCGCATAGGCGGCCAGGGGAAGGACGCCCTCACAATCTACATGGGCGACGACGCCACCGACGAGGACGCTTTCCGGGCCCTCAAGCCAGAGGGCGTGACCGTGCTCGTGTCGGCCAGCCAGAGGGACTCCCACGCCGGATACTACCTCCGCAGCGTCGAAGAGGTGACCGAGTTCCTGAAGAGGCTCACGGAGGCGGCGGATGGCTAAGGGCCCGTTCAGGTTCTACACGTCTCTCGGGCTCGTGGAGCTGACGGGGCAGAAGGCGTCCAACGCCAGCGAGCTTCTGAAGATGGTCCGGGAGGCGGACGACTCCTCCGTCTTCTACCACACCCACAGGTACTTCAGGGAATACCATTTCGTCAGGGGCGAGTGCTCGTCGGACTTCGGCCAGTGGGCGTACGACTCGCTGCAGGAGATGACGCTCGGGGAGCGGCTTGGGGGGATAGACATCCTCGAGTACACTGACATCCCTTCCCTGAGGGCGGCGGTAGCCGCGGCAGTCGAAGAGTACCTGGACAGCGGCGCCCGGGTCCGGGACGTACCATCCGGGAAGGAATTCCACCTCTGCAGGCTCGTGAGCGTCGTCCTGCCCGCCAACATCACAGCCTCCAGCCTGGCCGAATTCCAAAGCGCGCTCGAGAGGATAAACATAAACTCCATCTACTACCACCTCTTCGAGTCCAGGCTCAGGCTGCGCCAGAAGACCAACGACTTCTCCCTGTGGGCGGACGAGACACTGGAGAACCCGCGCCTGGCCCGGAGTATAGAGTCCCTCGACCCGTACACACACACCCTCGAGGAGCTGCGCCGGGAGATGCTCGACGCGACAAGGGAGGCGGCATGAAACCGACGACCCTGTCCGACTACGAGGGAATCGTCGGGGCCCAGGCGATAGACGAGATACGCACCCTCGCCGAGCGGGTCTCGCACAAGAGCGTGAAGATGGTGAACTCCACCGCCGTCGGAGGCGGAGTAGCGGAGATACTGAACCGCATGGTCCCCCTCCTCAACGAATCCGGCGTGAAGACGAGGTGGGACGTCATCAAGGGCAGCGAGGGGTTCTTCCACGTCACCAAGGCCTTCCACAACGCCCTCCACGGCAAGGAGACGGAGGTCACCCAGGGGATGCTCGACACATTCATGGAATACAACAGGCTGAACGCGCGGGAAATCGCCTTCGACGAGGACGTCATCGTCATCCACGACCCCCAGCCGGCCGCCCTCGTGGAAAGGAAGCCGGAAACCCGTGCGAAATGGGTCTGGCGATGCCATATCGACGTCTCCGCTCCCGACCCTGCGGTGTGGGGCTTCCTCGAAGGATACGTGAGACGGTACGACGCGTCCATATTCTCCTCCCCCAAGTTCTCAAGGCAGCTGCCGATACCACAGTACCTGATACCCCCCTCCATAGACCCCCTGAGCGAAAAGAACATGGAAATCAGCGAGGAGACGGTGGACAAGGTCATGGACAAATACTCGATACCACGGGACAAGCCAATAATCACCCAAATATCCCGTTTCGACCGGCTCAAGGACCCCCTCGGGGTGATAGAGGGATTCAGCCTCGCGAGAAGATACGCCGACTGCCGCCTAGTCCTCGCGGGAGGCTCCGCCACCGACGACCCGGAGGCCGCGAAGGTGCTGCCGGAAGTCGAGGAGAGGGCGAAAGGCGACCCGGACATCCACATACTCCCGATACCCGAGAACAACCTGGAAATCAACGCCCTGCAGCGGGCATCCACCGTCATCGTCCAGAAATCCCTGAAGGAAGGATTCGGCCTCACCGTCACCGAAGCCATGTGGAAGAGGAAGCCTGTCATAGCGAGCGCCGTCGGCGGCATACCCCTCCAAGTCCACCACAACCTCACGGGAGTCCTCGTCCACTCCATCGACGGCCTCGCCTACCAGATAAGGCGCCTTTTGAAAAACCCAGACGAGATGGTGCGGCTCGGAGAATACGGGCACGAGTACGTCCGCCAGAAATTCCTGCTAACACGGCATTTAAAGGACTACCTCCTTCTGTTAACCGTGCTGGACAGGCCGGGGGAGCGCCTGATAAGCATTTGAGGGGGATGACATGAGTGAAATAGCCGACAAGATAACGGACAAGACTGTCGAGCTCTTTAACCTCCAGGTGGCCCGGATAATGGACTACGCCGAGGTATGCATCGTGTTCGCCGTCCTCTTCGCCTTCGCATACGCCATAGGCGCAGTCGTCGCCGAAGCCCTCCGCAAGCTCCTGAAGTACCAGAAGATCGAGGAATTCATCGTCAAATACGGGGTAATGCGAACGAAAGCCTGGGGGGACGCCTCGGGATTCATCGCATTCTTCATCAAGTGGTACGTCATAGCCTCCATACTCACCTTGAGCGACGTAACCCTCATAACCGCATACTTCTACCCCTTCATGCACAACATCCTCGGATTCACAGTCCTCCTCCTCATAGGCCTCACCATCGGGGGGATAGCCTCCAAGTTCGTGAGGGACGTGTCCATGGACTTCGGGTGGGAGGACAAGCTCGTCAAATACGGCCTCGCCGACGCCCTCGGGGACATATCCATAACCAGCCTCCTCACCGGCATCGTGAAATTCTACATCGTAGTCCTCTTTGCGGCCGAGGGGATAAACCGATTCGAGAACCTCACCGTCCTGTCGGGGCTGATGAGCGAAATCATCGCGTACACGCCGCAGGCCATACTCGGCTCCGTCATAATGCTCATAGCCCTCCTGATAGCCGACTACGCCGGCGACAGGCTGAAACACCACAAACTCAGCCTCGAAAACACCGTCTCACTCGCAGTCAAGTCGGTGATAATATTCTTCGGCGCCGTCATAGCCCTGCCCCATTTCGGAGTCGAAAACGTCGGCATACTCGAGGACTCATTCAAGATACTCCTCGTTGGCATAACGCTCGCCATAGCCATAGCCGGAGGACTAGGCCTCAAAGACTACGTGAACCGGAAGACGCAGAAGAACGCCTGAAGACAGGTTAACCCTCGATGAGACCGGTAAAATGGCAGACAAAAAGCCACGCCAGCACACCAGGAGGCCGAGGCATCCGATGCCCGACTTCGTCCTGGAGGCCCTGAATAAAAACAGCCTACGAGAAGCCTACCTCCTCCGTCCACCCTACCAGCGCAACGACTACCTGGGGTGGATTACCCGAGGAAAACGGGAGGAGACAAGACAGAAACGCCTGAACCAGATGCTGACGGAACTCGGACGCGGCAAAGGCTACATGAACATGCCTTGGAAGCCGAGACAACAGCCGAAGACGGCATAGGGGGGTGGCCGCCAGGCTCGAGCATATGCGCTCCGCCAAGCTTTTCAGTATAGGAGCTGCGGATTCAACGCGAGGGTGGCGTGTACGGCTACCGATGCGATGAAGCCGTACCAGTACATGCAGTGCCGCCTGTTCAGGGACTGGAACAACCTCTCGCCCAGGACGGCCCGAGCAATCCTCCAGAATGCGACGCACCTGCACGTGAAAAGAATCAGCATGAAAAACAACAGGTTCAGGTAGGCTGTGAACTTCACCACCGTATACGCGTCGACCATGATAGGATATCCCCCTCAGCACTTAAAAAACACCACAAGAAACACCAAAAACGGCCGCCTCCCGAACAATATCCCGGGCATAACCGGCTCAAATAACCGCTGTAGCCATAGGCTCATGGGCACAATCTCCAAACCGGGCTGACTATCCAATTGTCCAACATACCCCAATAGACCATTCCGCCGTAGAGATAGCGTATGCCCCCCTCTCCCCTCGACACGTCCTTTACTTGCTCTTTGGCTCTTGCGCCACATGCACAGACTATGACAACCTCCCTCTTGTCTGAGCTATTATCCAGTATTCTCCGGAGGTTGGCTGGGTCGGCGTTTATCGCGACAGGGATGTGGCCCTTGGCGTATGTCTCTGGGGACCTTATGTCATATACTACGACGCTTTCGGATTCAATCTTTTCTGAAAGCTCTGACGCCGTTATGTACACGCCGTCTTCCCCGTCTCCGAATAGGCCTATCGCCATGTCTGGAAGGCAGCCAAAGAGTATGATAAATGCCAGAAAAACCGACAAGCCGAAGAAAATCTGGTACTTCACTACCTCTAGGATGCGCATGAGAGTATATTGGGCTTTGGCAAATATACTCCCTTATTCGGACACCACAAAACCCCAAACGAAATATATACTAAAATTTTGTACCTCCCGCATTTTCTCGCCTAATTCCGCCGGTATATCGCCCATGTGCCGTTCCAATACTGTATATACACCTCTTCGCCATCGTAATTTTCGATATCCTCCTCGTCTATCTCGTGTATTTGCCTCACCACACCGGCAACTCTCTTTACCCCGCTGCTGTCATTGAAAATCACGGTTTTGTTTATGAAGAACCTGCCCGGGTTATTCTCCAAATCTCCCTTATACACTGGTCTTGGGCCGTCGGTTACCCCCAGGTTTTTAATAGTAGTGGTTGTAGTAGACGGTGTTAGGGCCAAGGTTGTTGTCTGCTCTATATACTCCTCCACGGTTGTGGTTGTTACTGGCATGTTGGCGCCTTCAAGGTTCTCGGTAGCATCTTGCGAGACATCCTGACTCACAATATCGGAAATCAACCCTGCAAGGATTAGGGCGGAAAGAGCAAGCACTAAGATAATCACCCCTATCGCCAGGTATTTTAGGTCATTTTTGTTTTCCATCTTCTAAATTATGAACCCGGCCGCGGCTATTACTGTGGTCCACATCCCGTCTTTGTCGCCTTCTGCGGACTGTACTATGTTGGTTGTTTTGAATATCTTTCCTCTGGCTTTATAAGCCTGTCCCCGCTCTTCCCATGCGGTATTCGAATCTAAGTCTATTCCCAAGGTCGTGGCTAGCATTGTCGCCGCTGGGTCTTCGGCGTACTCCCCCGTCTTTTTTGCGGTTTCCCCGAAGCTGTGGTGTTCAGAAAGGTAACCCTACTCCCCCTGGGTTTTAGGTAGTGCGAGCCCTACTGCTGAGGATACGAGGCGGTTTGGCTCGTTTGTTTGATTTTTTGCCATCACAACGTAAGTCATCTGGCCGGGCCATAAACAGTCTATGCCCTCCTGAGCAGGTATTAGTTTGCATTCTGGTGGGAATCTGCTTGAGACGTTAACTAGATTGCACTTCTCTATTCCCGCCTTTCTCAATGCTTTCTCAAAAGAAGCAACAGGTAAAATTCACGTTCTTCTCTATCCGAAATTCTGTATATCTCAGCCCTACCAAAAACACAAACTACAGCCGCAAAGCCACGAAACAAAGTTACTGAAAATGCTATGTTTAGTCCTAACCCTCACACTTCCCCCGTGAGAACTAGACAACAGAGAAATTCCTCGTGGGATATAAACGGCTGGGAAGTTATGAACGGCAGCAATCCCAGCGCCTAAGACCGGTTGAACACACGACAACCATGGTGCAACATCGACCTGACGCTTTTATTCCTGTGCGTCGCCTGGTTGCTCCTGTGCGTGCTAGGCCGGTGATTAGGGTCAAGCGGGGTTGGGATAAGGATTGGGCGACTTGGTTTCCTAAAACCCGTTTTTAGGCTATTGTCTTATATTTTCGAGTGTTTTAATAGAATACGGACTTTTGGATTTGGGAGATGCAAACAGGTTGTTTTATTCTCGCCAGAATCAAGCAAGATGTTTGATGCCCAACTAAGGGTCCAGGGCGGAAAAACGTCCTATAGACGCCCCATAAACCGTTTCTGGGGTTTTTTATGGGTGTACGTCCCTATATATGAAGTTCCCTTTTCCGAGGGAATCGAGAGTGTTTTCCCTTTTGCGGGGGTGCCAGAGCCGGTCAAATGGGCTGGGCTTAGGACCCAGTGTCGAAGGACTGCGCGAGTTCGAACCTCGTCCCCCGCAACCCTTTTTCTTTCTTGCGAAGAAAGAAAAAGCGTTGATGGAAAAAGAAAGAATCTTGGTTTCGGGTGTCACCCTTCCGGGTGGCTTTTCTTCTTCTCCTCGGGCGGGAACATCCTCCTGATTCTCTGGTCTCGCTCGGCCTTCTCGTACATTTCCCTGTTTCTTTTGTCTGCGAGTCTCTGCTCCACCCGGTTTATGGCGTCCATCGGCCATTCGACGAGGACTTTGAATGGGAATCTGACCGTAGCCATGGCGGCTTCGACGAGGGGGTGATGCTTCTTCCTCTCCGGTTCCGGCACTATTTTGAACCCTTTGTAGTCTATTAGCTTTACCTCAGGGGCTGGCGGGGCGGACTCTTCAGGCTTCGGGAACTCCTTAGGCCCCTCCAGGCGGCCGTCGTTTTCGCCTGTCCTGTCTCCGGGCTGTTTTTGGACGCTTCTCTGCTATAATATCGGGGCTCCTAGGTTTATTAGGTTTCATTTCAGGGCTGGATTTATTCTGTGGTTCCATGTCTACTCATATGCTCTATGATGCAGACCCGTACCTGCGGGAGTTCGACGCCAGGGTGGAGTCGGTGAAGGACGGGAAGCACATCGTCCTATCGGACACGTGCTTTTACCCTCAGGGCGGCGGCCAGCCGTGCGATACGGGGTTGTTGGTGAATGACGGGGTCGAGTACCCTGTGGCGTACGCCGGCAAGTTCGGGGGTGTGGTGCGCCATGAGGTCTCAAAGGCGGGGCTTAACGCAGGCGACGAGGTACATGGCGTCCTGGACTGGGGCCGC
>JBFYKH010000051.1:0-22785 GCA_041306075.1 Candidatus Altarchaeota archaeon | reverse complement strand
CGTATTCCAGGCCCAAGTAGCCATAGAGTATGCGCGCGATGGCGTGTCATTTAATGAAACCGGCATCATCCGCGGCCTAGTAACATAATCCGGTTGTTATCCCGTTCAGCATCCGAGGCTCCTCTTGCAGAAGGCGCGCTCCTCAGCGCTTGTCTTCGCGTCACACATCCTCACAACCTCCTCGCAGACCCTGTCCCCGGACGTCGTCGTCGGCCCGCCGACTGTCGCGTCAACGACGACCGTCACATCAGCATCCTGCCCACCGTCGTCCTCTGTGCCGGGCGGCGTGCAGCACAGGCATCCGGAAACGAGGAGCGCGGCCAGGATTACGAGCTTCACAGACCCTTATTTCATCCCGGGGCTATTTAACCTGACGTACGCCCTCAGCACGGCTATCATGTCGTCCAGCTGGGGCTGGCCGACGTTCACCTGCATCCCCCGGCCGGCGGGCTCCAGTATCCTCTGCCTCACCCTGAACTGGCAGGTCCCGTCGGCGGCCTCGTGGCTTATGTGTTTCGGCCCGTCCATGCCCGAGGCCTTCCTCAGAGTCTCATGCGGCATCGCCTGAAGCCGCCTCGCCGCCTCCCTGAGGTTTTGGAGGTGATGGCGCAAGGGCTCTTCGCCGCCGACGGCTGCCCTCAGGTCGACCGTAACCCCGGGCGCCGCATTCAGCCTCTTCAGGGACACGAGCACCTCCTGCAGGGCCTTCAGGGTCTCCTCCGGCGTCGGCGGGGCGTCTTTCCCGTCTTCTGTCCTGTCGGTCATGTCAGAAGTCCACCCTGCCCTTGAGGGCGGGCTCGGAGGCCAGGGCCTGCCTGAAGAGCGCCTTCATCTCGTCGCGCTTCGCCTCCGTCCTTCCCTCGAACCTGAGTATCAGGGCCGGCTGCGTGTTCGACGCCCTGATGAGGCCCCACCCGTCCCTGTCCTCTACCCGCACGCCGTCCACGGTGATGACGTCGTATTTTCCTTGGAACTTGTTCTTCACTTCCTCGACTATCCTGAACTTCTCCTCCTCGGGGACGTCGACCCTGATTTCGGCGGTTGAGTGGTACTTCGGTATCGTCGCGACTATCTCGCTCAGCCTATTCCCGCCGAGGGAGACGAGCTGCGCCATCCTCGCGGACGCGTATATGCCGTCGTCGTAGCCGGGGTAGTCGTCGGCGAAGAAGAAGTGGCCGCTCATCTCGCCTGCGATGAGGGCGCCCTCGTCCCTGATTTTCTTCTTGATGAAGCTGTGCCCTGTCCTGTACATGATGGGCTTGCCGCCGTGGGCGAGTATGTCCTCGGTGAGCGCCATGCTGCACTTCACCTCGAATATCACCTTCGCGCCCTTGTGCGCCCTAAGTATCTCCCTCGCGAAGAGCGCGAGCGCCTGGTCGCCGCGTATTATGCCGCCCTTCTCGTCGACGAATCCCGCCCGGTCCGCGTCCCCGTCGTATGCGAGTCCCATGTCCGCGCCGGTCTCCCTCACCTTCCTTATGAGGGCGTCTAGGTTGCCGTCGACCGTCGGGTCCGCGGGATGGTTCGGGAACGTCCCGTCCGGCTCGGAGTAGAGTTCTATGACCTCGCATCCGAGGCGGCGGAAGAGCGCCGGCGCCACGGCCCCCGCCGTCCCGTTGGAAGAGTCCAACACGACCTTCAGCCTCCTCTTGAGCCTGATGCGCTCGCACACGAAGTCGACGTATCTGCCGACGATGTCCAATCTCTCGACCAGGCCTGCGCCCGTCCTGTGTCTGCCAGCCTTCACCGCATCCCCTATCGCCTGTATCTCGGGGCCGTAGAGCGTCATCGCGCCCTTCCTGCACAGCTTGAAGCCGTTGTACTTCGGCGGGTTGTGGCTTCCGGTCAGCATGATTCCCCCGTCGAGGCCGAGCTCGTGTATGGCGAAGTAGAGGAGGGGCGTGGGGACGACTCCGACGTCGACGATTCTCAGGCCCGTGGACTTCAGCCCCTTCACGAGCGATTTCGCAAGCGCCGGCGAGCTCACCCGCACGTCCCTGCCGACGGCGACCGCGCCAACTACCGTGGAGCCGTAGGCCTTCCCTATGTCCTCGGCTGTCGCATCGGTCAGGTCGTCGCCGTACACACCCCTTATGTCGTAGGCGCGGTAGATGCTCATCTTCAGCGTATGCCCTTCCAGTTCTTTATGGCCCGCTCGTAGGCCTCCGGCGTCCCGGTGTCGAACCATTGGCCGTCGAACGGGTACCCGTAGAGCTTCCCCTCGTCGGAGAGCTTCGGGAAGACGTCGCGCTCGAGCATCGACTTGCCCTTCGGGATGTAGCCGAGCACTTCCGGCTCCAGTACATAGACGCCGGCGTTTATGAGCTTGCTGTCCTCGCCGCCCTTCGGCTTCTCGACGAAGCCGACTATCCTGTGGCCCTTGAGGCGGGCGACGCCGAATGATGAGGTGTCCTCCACCTGCGTCAGGGCTATGGTCGCCAGGCCGTTCTGCTCGGCGTGGAAGCTGATGAGGTCCCCGAGGTCTATGTCGGAGAGGACGTCGCCGTTGAACATGAGGAACGGGCCGTCCAGCCGCTCCTTCGCGAGGAGGAGGGGCCCCGCGGTGCCAAGCTCCTCGTCCTCGTAGACGTACCTTATGTCGACCCCGAGGTGGCTTCCGTCGCCGAAGTGGTCTCGTATCTTGTCGCCCATGTATCCGACGGACATTATGATTTCGCGGACCTCGTACTTCCTGCACAGCTCGATGATGTGCTGCACGAGGGGCTTCCCCTTCAGGGGTATCATCGGCTTCGGCATCTCGTAGGTGAGGGGCCTCATCCTCGTGCCCTTGCCGCCGGCGAGTATTATGGCCTTCCGAACCCTCTTGGACTCAAGGACCTTCGACACCACGACCTCCAGGGCGTGGCTCCTGTTCCTGACCTTGATGCCGTCCACCATCCCGTCAAGCTCCTTCAGCAAATCCTTCCTGAGCGTTATGGTAAGCCTCTCCCTGCCGGATTCAGACGCCACGATGAAACCTCACAACAAGTACAATATATGAAGCGGGGCATTATAAGCGGCCGCTCCCGGCAACCTGATTTTTTTACGGGGATTCGTATGAGTACTCGATGGACATCGGGGGCCTGGTGAAGCCGCACGTCTGGAGCCTGCCGGAGTACGTGCCCGGGGAGTACCGGGAAGGCTGCGTGAAGCTCGCAAGCAACGAGAACAATTGGGGTCCGAGCCCGAAGGTGAAGGCCGCGGTCAAAAGCTGGGCGGGCAGGACCCACGTGTATCCGTACATGGACCTTGAGGTCAGGGAGGCGCTGGCGGACTACGTCGGCGTAGGCTGCGATGGCATCGTCCTCGGGAACGGCTCCGACGAGCTCATGGACATGCTGGTGAAGGTGTTTCCGGGGCCGGTCGCAGGCAGCCACCCGTCTTTCAGCGAGTACCCGATAGCGGCGGGGGCCGTCGGGGAGCGGTACTCGTCCGTCCGGCTAGGGGACGACTTCTCGTTCGACGCCGGGGAGTTCCTCAAGGGGGCTTCGGACGCCAGGCTAGTCTTCCTCTGCAGCCCCAACAACCCGACAGGCCTCACCATAGCTGACGATGACCTGAAGGCGGTGCTCGACAGCGGGAAAATTGTCGTCCTCGACGAGGCCTACGCGGAGTTCGCAGGGAAGTCCAGGGTCGGCTGGCTCAGGGACTACGGCAACCTCATAATCCTGAGGACGCTGAGCAAGGCGTTCGCTCTCGCAGGCCTCAGGGTGGGCTACGCGGTAGCCAGGCCCGAGGCCGCAGAGGCCATGCTGAAGGTGAAGATACCGTTCAACATCAACAGCATAGCGGAGGCTGCGGCGCTTGCGGCGCTCAAGGACATCCCGTATTCAAAAAGGTGCGTGAAGAGGATTGTGGCGGGGAGGAAGGCCATATCCCGGGCGATGGCGAAGCGGTTCATGGTCTACCCGTCCGAGAGCAACTTCGTCTTCGCGGACGTGTCGCCGACGACCGCGCAGGGGTTCTTTGACGATATGGCGCGGAAGAAGATAATCGTCCGCAAGTTCGGCAGGATAAGCGGCTACCCCGGCGAGTACGTGCGGGTAAGCTCCGGGACGGACAGGGAGAACAGGCTCTTCCTGAAGGCGTTGGGAGTGTTCGGCCGTTAAATACTCCCGCTGACATTTATAGTCATGGCCTCTGTCCTTGCGAAGGCGGACGCGGAGTCCTTCGTGCGCGAGCTGGCGTCCTCGTCCGCGGTATTCGCGCCCGTTCTAAGGGAGGGCCGGGCCAGGTTCGACGCATACTCCCCAGGCGACGAGCTCGTCCTCGACTACGAGACCACCACCATGCCCCCGAAGGGGCTGTTCCTCCCCCACGGGGAATGCCTCATGGAGTACGGAGGCAGGGGCAAGTCCTCCGTGCCCGAAGCCGGCGGGAACTTCATCGTCTTCATGAACCACATAGACGCGGAGGCGCTCTCGATACTCGACGAGGCGTTCTCGGGCCGGTTCAAGGACAATCCCTACCTGAGGCGGAGGGCGGCCTCGACCGTCGTCGCGGTCTCATCCGCCAGGGAGATGCTGAACGGCTTCAGCCACATACTCGGCCTCCCCGGCAAGGGGGGGTACGACCTCATGATGCTCGACGGCGGCGGCTACTACGAGCTGAAGCCCGCCACCGCGAAAGGCAGGAGGCTCATGAAGTCGAGGCTCATAGGGGAGGGCAAGGCCGTCAAACCGGAGGCGGAGTGGACGGCCGGGAAGCTCGACCTGAAGCGCATGGGCTCGTTCCTCGACCTCGGCCCCGAACAGGACCTGTGGAAGGAGATAGCGAAGGAATGCTTCGCATGCGGCGTCTGCGCCTACGTCTGCCCGGTCTGCCACTGCTTCGACGTCGAGGACCGCTCGGTCCTCGGCGGTCGCGGGTGCAGGCAGAGGTGCTGGGACTCCTGCATGCTCGCGGACTTCGCGGCCGTGGCCGGGGGAGGCAACTTCAGGGGCAAAAGGCACGAGAGGATACACAACTGGTACCACCACAAGTTCGCGAGGGCCGTGTCCGAGCGCGGCAGGCCCGACTGCGTCGGGTGCGGCAGGTGCATAACATACTGTCCGGCGAGGATAAGGATATACGACAGGATAAAGGAGTGTGAGATGCTAGGATGAGCGAGCTTTGGATGCCTTTTGAGGGGGAGGTCGCGCAGGCGGCTGAGCTTGGCGGAGACAGCACGCTCCTTACAATCAGGCTCAGGGACAGGAAGCAGGCCGGGAAGTTCAGGTGGACGCCCGGCCAGTTCATAGAGGCCGGCCTCCCGGGATACGGGGAGATACCGGTCGGCCTCGCGTCGAACCCCCTCGACCGGAAGTCGTTCCAGGTGAGCGTCAGGGGCGTCGGCTCAGTGAGCTCGGCGCTCAGGAGGCTCGGGAAGGGTGATGAGGTGGGCGTCAGAGGCCCGTTCGGCAACGGCTTCCCGGTCCGCGACATGGAGGGCAGGCAGGTGATTGTGGTAGCGGGAGGATGCGGGATACCGCCCATCCGCTCCCTCATCGAATACGCCCTGGCAAGGAAGAAGTTCAAGTCTGTGACGCTTCTCTACGGCTCAAGGACTGAGGCCGACCTCCTGTTCAGGCAGGACTACGGGCGGTGGGCGAAGGCAGGCGTGGACGTGCGGTTGACCGTCGACAAGCCGGGGGAAGGCTGGGCCGACAAGCTCGCAGTCTCATGCTCAAGCGGCGTCGTCACGAAGCTCCTCGACGAGGTCGAGGTGCGGAAGGGAGCGTACGCATGCCTGTGCGGCCCGCCGGTGATGTATCGCTTCGTCGCCAAACGGCTTCTCGAGCTCGGGGTCAGCCCCTCCCGGATACTACTGTCGCTTGAGAGGCGGATGAAGTGCGGGGTCGGCAAATGCCAGCACTGCACCGTCAACAGGAGGTACGTCTGCCTGGACGGCCCGGTGTTCACATACGAGGAAATCATGAAAGGTTACGGAGGAATGTGACGTGAAGAAGCTCCCGAAGCCGAGGATTGCGGTGTTCGACCTCACGGACTGCGAAGGCTGCGAACTCGAGTTCCTGAACCTGAAGGACAAGCTCCTGCCTCTACTCGCCGGCGCCGAGATAGTCAACTGGCGCCTGGCGAAGGAGGGCAACTCCCCCGGGCCGTTCGACATAGCGTTCATAGAGGGGGTCCCCGTGAGCCAGGAGGAGCGGGACCTCCTGAAGGAGATACGCGCCCAAAGCAGGATACTCATAGCGCTCGGCGCCTGCGCGTGCCTCGGGGGCATACCGGCCATAGTGGAGGACGAGCGGCGCGGCGAAATCTACAGGAGGATATACTCGCACGGCTACAAGCCGAAGGGCACGGAGGCGCGCCCCCTCAGCGCGTACGTGAAGGTCGACTACCGCATCAGCGGATGCCCGGTCGACAAGGCGGAGATAGAGCGGTACGTGACCTGCCTCCTGGCGGGACGGAGCCCCGAGGAGCGCGACTACCCGGTCTGCCTCGAGTGCAAGGCCGCGGACAACCGCTGCTTCCTCGTCGACGAGGAGCCGTGCCTGGGGCCCATAACCAAGGGCGGATGCCGTGCGTTCTGCACGAGCCGCGGGAAACTCTGCGTCGGATGCTACGGCCCAGTGAAGGACTGCAACTTCGACCGCATGGTCGAGCGCCTTGAGGGCATACAGGGCGCCAAGGACGCGCGCCTCCTCCTGGAGATGTTCATGAGCGAGACCGGCGAATACAAGCGGAGGTACGGCAGATGAAGTCGGCAGGTAACTACATAGCCAAGATAGAGGGCCACGGGAGCCTGAACATAGACTTCTCGGAGAACACCGCGGAGCTGAACGTCCACGAGGGCGAGCGGCTCTTCGAGGACATGCTCCTGGGCCGCCGCTTCGAGGACGGGGTGTTCATACCCCAGAGGATATGCGGCGTCTGCCCGACGGCCCACTGCGTCGCCACCATCAAGGCCCTGGAGGACGCGTTCAGGGTCGCCCCGAGCGAGACCACCCGGGACTTCAGGAAGCTCATGCTCGCAGGCCAGGTGATACAGAGCCACGCCCTCCACCTATTCTTCCTCACGCTCCCCGACTACCTGAAGGTGGACAGCGCCCTCGCGCTCGCCGAGTCGGACCCCGAGAAGTTCAGGCTCGCCTTGGACCTCAAGGAGATAGGCGACAGGGTGATAACGGTGGTCGGCGGAAGGCCTGTCCACCCCATCACGCCCATGGTCGGCGGATTCAGCAGGCTCCCCGGCCTCGGGGAGGTCAAGCGGCTGCGCGACGAGCTTCAGATGAACTTCGAGTCCGGCAGGGCCGTCGTAGAGCTCTTCTCGTCCCTCAAGTACCCGAAGTTCGAGCCCGAGAACGAGTACCTGTCCATACAGTCGGACCGGAAGTACGGCTTCTACGGCGGCCTCGTCGCGTCAAGCCGCGGGGAACTCTTCGAGATAAGGGACTACCGGAGCCACATAGAGGAGACGTCGAGGGATTACAGCACCGCGAAGTTCGGAAGCCACCACGGACGCCCCTTCATGGTGGGGGCGCTCGCCCGCGTGAACCTGCACAGGGAATACCTGAACCCCCTGACCTCGGAGGCCATGGACAAGTGCGGCGTCGAATTCCCCTACGACAACAGCTTCAAGAACAACCTGGCGCAGGCGGTGGAGATACTGCACTTCCTCGAGGAGGCGGTCGCGGTCTGCGACAGGATACTGGACAACGGCATAGGCGAGCACCGCCAGGAGGTGGAGCCCCGCGCAGGCCGCGGCGTGGGTGCGACGGAGGCCCCCCGGGGGACGCTCTACTACACATACGACGTCGACGACGAGGGCCGCATACGCTACTGCGACATAGTCACGCCGACGGTGCAGAACCTCGGCAACATGGAGGCGAACGCCGCCTCGCTCCTCAAGGGCACGTCCGGCGGGAAGGAGGCGAAGCGCAGGAAGCTCCTGGACATGCTCATCAGGGCCTACGACCCCTGCATCACATGCTCGGTGCACTAATATGTGTCTTGCGGAACCCGTGAAGGTGCTGGCGGTCGAGGGGCTGTCGGCGAAGGTGGACGTCGAAGGAGAAGTCAGGACCGTCGACTCGTCCCTGGTCAGGGGACTCAAGACGGGGGACCACGTCCTAGTCCACGGCTCGATGATAATACAGAAGCTGACCCGGCAGGACGCGAAGGAGACGCTCAGGCTGATACGCGAGATTGAGGGCTGACTACTTCTTCGCGGCTATCGCGTCCTTCACGGCCTTCGCGATGTCGTGGGGTTTCAGTTTGTATCTGGCCATGAGGTCCTTGGGGTCTCCGGATTTCCCGAAGATGTCGCGTATGCCGATGCGCATGAGCGGGGCCGGGCAGTTCTCGGACAACACTTCGGCGACCGCGCCTCCGAGGCCGCCTATGATGCTGTGCTCCTCCGCGGTGACGATGGCTCCCGTCGCGCGGGCGGCCTTGACTATGGCTTCGGAGTCTATGGGCTTTATGGTGTGCATGTTGACGACGCCGACGTTCAGGCCCTCCTCCTTCAGGTCCTTCGCCGCAATCAGCGCCTCGGCGAGCATGTATCCGCAGGCTATTATGGTCGCGTCCGAGCCTTCGTGGAGTACTATGGCCCGGTCGGTGTCATAGCAGTAGTCCTTGAAGATGGCCGGGACCTTCTCCCTCGTAAGCCTGATATAGACCGGCCCGTCATAGGATGCGGCCGCCCTCACGAGCGCCCTCGTCTCCGCGGCGTCTGCAGGCACCTGCACCTTCATCCCCGGTATCACCCTCATCAACGCCAGGTCCTCTATTATCTGGTGGCTTGACCCGTCCTTGCCGACCGTTATCCCCGCATGGGTGAGCACAATCTTCACGTTCAACCTGTCGTAGGCTATGGTGTTCCTTATCTGCTCCCACCCGCGGCCGGCGCCGAACATGGCGAACGCGCTTGCGAACACCGTCTTGCCGCCGAGGGCGAGGCCGGCGGACAGGCCCATCAGGTTCTGCTCCGCGCACCCGACGTTGAAGAACCGGCCCGGGTAGGCCTTCGCGAACATCCTCGTCTGCGTGGACGAGCTCAGGTCCGCGTCGACGACGACTACGTCCCCGCGCTCCCCCCCGAGCTCGACGAGGGCCTTCCCGTACGCCTTCCTGGGGTCGTCAGTGCATTCCATGTTCAGGTCAGCTCCTTCAGGGCCTCGCACAGCTGGTCCTTCGAGAGCGGTTTCCCGTGGTATTCGCAGACGTTCTCCATGAACGACACGCCCTTGCCCTTGGTGGTGTGCGCTATCACCATCGTCGGGGCGTCCTTCAGAAGCTGCGCGTCGTCCAAGGCCTTCATTATGGCCGCTATGTCGTGGCCGTCTATCGTGAGGACGTTCCAGCCGAAGCTCGCCCACTTGTCCGCGATTGGCTCGATGGACATGACCTCCTCGGTGGAGCCGTCTATCTGGAGGCTGTTGCGGTCCAGTATCGCGCAGAGGTTGTCGAGCTTGTAGTGGGTCGCGGCCATCGCCGCCTCCCAGATTTGGCCCTCCTGCGTCTCCCCGTCGCCGAGGACCGCGTATATCCTGTGGCCGCCGCCGTCGAGCCTCCCGGCGAGCGCGAGACCGACCGCGATGCTCAGCCCCTGCCCGAGGGAGCCGGTGGAGACGTCCACGCCAGGGACCGTCTTCCTGCAGGGGTGGCCTTCGAGGAAGCTGTCGACGTGCCTGAACCTCCTGAGCTCGTGCACCGGGAAGTAGCCGCACTCCGCAAGGACGCTGTAGAGCGCCGGCGACGCGTGGCCCTTCGAGAGTATGAACCTGTCGCGGCCGGCCCATGAGGGGTTCTTCGGGTCGTGCCGCATCTTGTAGAAGTACAGCGTGACTATGATGTCGAGGGCGGACATGCTGCCGCCGGGATGGCCGCTCGCAGCCTCCGTCGTCATCTCCAGGATGTGCTTTCTCACGAGCTTAGACTTTGCCTTCAGCTTCTCCAACACTTCATCAGCCATCCGACCACGCCCATTAACTATCGAACAGATAGTTAAATATCCCGGCGGATTGCACGCCCCTAATACGAGATACTACCTCATCATACTCAAATCCCAGATTCGACGGCCCGGGGCTACGTCACTTACCCTTCGCCTTCTTCGCGTTCTCAGACTCGACCTTCAGTATGGCGCCCATGAGGCATTCGAGGCTTGTCTTGCCCTGAACCGAATCATCGGTTCTACCCAGGACCTCGACCATAAGGTTATACTCCTGCGCCGGGATTTTCAGCGTCTTAAGCTCGGCTACAGTCTTTACCACCGGCTTTTCCCCGAAATTTGCGCTCTTCCCGACCGGTCTAACCCTGACTCTAAGAAGGTCCATCTTAGTCCCAGCCTGCTCAAGGAGAAGCGAACAGTCGCCCATCGGCTGCCCAAGGGACGGATTCACAACGCTCAGTTCCTTCAAGCCCATAGTAGATTATCCGCATCACATGAATAAAAGATGAATATCGGCTTCTCGAATGAGGGAAATCATCCCGTACCCCGGCGGAGGTTCGAAATCGCGTAAGCCGCCCCCTTCGGATGCCTGAAAACGTACGAGCCTGCCACAAAGACGTCGCAACCGGCCTCCGAGATTTCGGCCGCGGTCTTGTCGTTGACTCCCCCGTCGACCTCGATGAGCGTGCCGGCGCCGGCCTTGTCGACGGCCTCCCGCGCCCTCGCAATCTTCCCGGTGACCTGCCGGTCGTAGCTTTGGCCGCCGAAGCCGGGCTCCACGCCCATGAGTAACAGAAGGTCTATGTCATCGAGTATGGGAAGCACCCTGGCTAACGGCGTCCCGGGCTTGAGGGCAACTCCCGCCTTAGCTCCCGTGTCGTGTATGCTCTTGAGCGTGGCCTCGAGGTTCGGCGCCGCCTCCGCGTGCACCGTCAACAGGTCCGCCCCCGCCTTCCTGAACGCGTCGAAGAACCTCTCGGGCGCCTCCACCATCAGGTGCACGTCGAAGACTAGGCCCGACGCCCCCCTGATGGACTCGAGGACCGGTATGCCGAAGCTTATGTTCGGGACGAACCTCCCGTCCATCACGTCGAAGTGTATCCAGTCCGCGCCGGCGTCCTCCACCGCCTTCAACTCCTCGCCGAGCCTCGTGAAGTCGGCGGACAGTATCGACGGCGCGATGAGCTTAGGCATCCCTCACCCACCCCACAGTTGCATCTAAGCCCTCGGTCAGGCCGGTCTTCGGCCTCCACTTGAGCTCCCGCCTCGCCCGCGAGACATCAAGGACTATCCTCCTTACCTCGCCGGCCACCGCCGGCCCGTGCCTCGGCTTCAAGTCCGCGCCGGCGGCCTCAGCCAGCCTGGCGGCCAGTTCGTTCACGGAAGTCTCCCTCCCGCTTCCGATGTTGTAGACCCGGGAGCGGCCCCTCCTCCCTAATGCGGCGAGGTTCGCCTCAGCGACGTCGCCGACGAAGCAGAAGTCCCGGCTCTGCCTGCCGTCGCCGAATATCGTCGGCCTCTTTCCCCTGAGTAGGAGGCCCGTGAATATGGCTGTGACGCCGGCTTCGCCGTGCGGGTCCTGCCTGGGGCCGTAGACGTTGCCGTACCTGACTATGTTGTAGTCGAGTCCGTGGAGGCCTCCGTAGACTTCGAGCATCTTCTCGCCGGCGTATTTAGACGCCCCGTACGGACAGATGGGCTTCGCCGGATGGTCCTCGCCGACCGGGTTGCGCTTCGGCTCCCCGTATACTGCGCCGCCTGACGATGCGTAGACGACCTTGGCGACTCCGTGCCTCCTCGAGGACTCCAGGACGTTCAGGGTCCCGAGGACGTTCACCCTGGCGTCGAAGCCCGGCTCCTCGATGCTTCTGCGGACGTTGATTTGGGCTGCGAGATGGACTACCGCGTCTGGCCTCTCCTTCCTGAAAACACCGTCCAGCGCCTTAGACGTGATGTCGCACCTCCTGAAGGACGCCTCCCTATTCAGGTTCCCCTTCCTGCCGGTGGACAGGTCGTCGACGACGGACACGTCATATCCCCTCCTGACGAGGAGGTCGACGGTGTTCGAGCCGATGAAACCCGCCCCTCCGGTCACCAGCACCCTCTTCACTTCACGACCTCGCGGAAGTATCCTATCGTCCTCTTGAGCCCGTCCCCGAGCTTCACCTTCGGCTCCCACTTCAGGAGCCTCCTAGCTAGGGCGATGTCCGGGCACCTGACCCGCGGGTCGTCGGCGGGCAGCGGCTTATGGGTTATCCTGGATTTCGAGCCTGTCAGCTCAAGAACGTTCTTGGCGAACTCTAGCATGTTGTACTCGTCAGGGTTCCCGATGTTCACGGGCTCGTGATAATCCGACTTCATCAGCCGCATAATCCCCTCTATCTCGTCGTCCACGTAGCAGAAGCTCCTCGTCTGCCTGCCGTCGCCGAACACCGTCAAGTCCTCGCCCCTCAGGGCCTGCGATATGAAAGCGGGCACCACCCTCCCGTCGTCCGCCCGCATCCTCGGCCCGTAGGTGTTGAATATCCTCACAATCCTTGTGTCGAGGCCGTGGGTGCGGCGGTACGCCATCACAAGGGCCTCGCTGAACCTCTTAGACTCGTCGTAGACGCTCCTCAAGCCTATAGGGTTCACGTTCCCCCAGTAGCTTTCCGGCTGCGGATGCACCAGCGGGTCCCCGTACACCTCGGAGGTGGAGGCCTGCAGGTACTTCGCTCCGCAGGCCTTCGCGACGCCGAGGGTGTTAAGTGTCCCCAGGGAGTCTACCTTCATCGTCTGTATCTGCAGCCGCTGGTAGTCCACCGGGCTTGCGGGGCATGCGAAGTGCAGGACGTAGTCCACATCCCCTTCGACGTCTATGTGCCGGCTCACGTCGTGGTGTATGAACTCGAAGCGCACGTCGCCTCTGAGGTGGGATATGTTCCTGAGGCTGCCGGTCACCAGGTTGTCCATGCACACGACGGACCATCCGTCCGATAGTAGGCGGTCGCATATGTGCGAGCCGAGGAATCCCGCGCCGCCGGTGACGAGTGCGCGCCTCATTTCCGTCCGCGCCTCCCCCGGGCGGCGAAATCGTACGGGCGAAGCTTCTCGACTACGCCGTCGAGGCTGAACGCCCCGAGGTACTCCCTGAGCCTGGGCCCGACCTCAGGGTGCGCCACCCCGTACTCTATCGACGCCTTAAGGTACTCGAACTTGTTGCCGAGGTCGTACCTGACGCCCTCGAACTCCCACCCATACATCCTTTGGCTCCTCTTCAGTATCCTGAGGCCGTCGGTCAGCTGGATTTCGCCCCCGGCCCCCCTCTTCGTCCTCCTGAGGCAGTCGAATATCCCGGGCGTGAGCATGTACCTGCCGATGATACCAAGGTCGCTTGGCGCGTCCTCGGGCTTCGGCTTCTCGACGAGGTCTCCTATCTCGTGGAGGCCCTTCTCGACCTCCCGGCCCTTGATGACCCCGTAGCTTGAAATCCTGCTCGCAGGCACCCGCTCCACCGCAATGACCGAGGCTCCGACGGCCTTGTGGTGCTCATAGAGCTGCCTCGTGCACGGCTTCCTGGCGAAGACTATGTCGTCGCCCAGGAGGACCGCGAAGGGCTCGTCGCCGACGTGCTTCTCCGCGCACAGGACTGCGTGGCCGAGGCCGAGCGCCTTCTTCTGCCTGATGTAGTGGATGTCCACCATGCCGGCGATGTCCTCCATCATCCCCTTCAGGTCCCGCTTCCCCTCCTCCTCAAGGACCTCCTCGAGCTCGACGCTCCGGTCGAAATGGTCCTCTATCGCCCGCTTCCCGCGGCCGGTGATGATAAGTATGTCGTCGATGCCGGAGGCCACGCACTCCTCCACGACGAACTGTATGCTCGGCTTGTCGACGAGCGGCAGCATCTCCTTCGGCTGGCTCTTCGTGGCCGGCAGGAACCTCGTGCCGAGGCCCGCGGCCGGGATGACTGCTTTCATGGTCTTAGGAGATAATATCACTATGAAATAATAAGGGCGACTTCGCGCATTTGGCGCGTTCTCACCAGCAGAGCCCCTCGTATTCCACGTCGTCTGGCAGTAGGTCCCTGTTCACCACGTGCCTTGCGTCGAAGACGCTCTTCTTCGCCATCCCGGACAGGTCCAGCGTCTTGAACTCCGGCCATTCCGTGACGACGACTGCAAGATCTGCGCCTGCCACGGCGCCCTTCACCGACCGCGCATACGCTATCCTGTCTCCGAACACGCATCTTGCGTTGTCCAATGCCGCCGGGTCGTATGCCGCGACCTCCGCGCCCTCCTTCAGGAGCCCCTCGACTATCGGTATCGCCGGGCTCTCCCTCATGTCGTCGGTCCCGGCCTTGAACGCGAGGCCGAGCACCGCGACCTTCGCGCCCTTGAGCTTCCGTCCCGCAGTCAGGAGCCTCAGCATCACAGTCGGCTGCGCGTCGTTGACGGCCAGGACGCTCTCTAGGAGCCTCGTCTTGACGCCGACATCGGACGCCTTGTGGAGGAGGGCCTTGACGTCCTTCGGGAAGCAGCTCCCCCCGAATCCCGGGCCCGCGCTGATGAAGTGGGGGCCTATCCTGTGGTCCATGCCGATGCCCTTGGCCACGTCGTAGACGTCCACGTCCAGCCTCTTGCAGACGTTGCCGACCTCGTTTATGAAGCTTATCTTCGTCGCGAGCATAGCGTTCGCCGTGTACTTTATCATCTCAGCGGTCCTCAGGTTCACCCTCAGGACCGGGGCCTTGAACTTGTAGTAGAGGCTCTCTATGACGTCGCCAGAGCGGGCGTCGTGGGAGCCTATCACTATCCTGTCCGGCTCCATGAAGTCCTCGACGGCTACGCCCTCCCTGAGGAATTCCGGGTTCATCACCACTCCGAAGTCGCGTCCGGCCTTCTTCCCGGATTCCCTCTCCAGAATCGGTATGACGTGCTCCTCGGTCGAGCCGGGGATGATGGTGCTCTTCACCACTATGACATGGTAGTCCCTCGCCCTCCTCAGAATCCCCCCTATCTGGCAGCTGACGTCCTTGACGTACCTGAGGTTTACGCTTCCGTCGTCGTCAGAGGGGGTGCCGACGCATATGAACGTGACTTCGGTGGAGAGGATTGCCGGCTCGAGGTCCGTGGTCGCCTTCAATCCGGAAGGCACCACGTGGTCCAGTATCTCCCTGAGGCCGCGCTCGTATATGGGCGGCTTACCGGCGTTTATCATGTCGACCTTGCCTTTGTCGACGTCCACGCACACGACCCGGTGCCCCTTCTCCGCCATCCCGGCTGCCGTTATCAGGCCGACGTATCCGGAGCCCACCACGGATATCCTCATCAGGGTACATATTAAACGGACGTTTAATAAGTCGAGCGGCAAAGATTTATCGATGACGAAGATAGACGACGTCGACATCAGCATACTCAAGGAGCTCCAGGCGGACGGCAGGATGAGTTTCAGGGAGATTGCGGAGAAGCTGAAGGTCGCTGAGGGGACCGTCTACAACCGGGTGAACAAGCTTAGGGAGACCGGCGTCATCCGGAGCTTCCTCGTCGACATAGACTACAGCAAGCTCGGCTACGACCTGACCGCCGTCATCGGCGTGAAGGTGAGGGGCGGCCATCTGCCGGAAATCGAGACGAGGATAGCGAAGTCCAAGAATGTCACGGCGGTATACGATGTTACGGGAGAGTACGACGCCATAGTCGTCGCGAAGCTGCCGGACAGGGACGCTCTCAATGGCCTCGTCAAGAGCCTCACAGCCCTCGAGAACGTGGAGCGGACGTACACGATGCTCGCCCTCAACGTCGTGAAGGAGAAGCACGGCGTCGAGCTGGACTGAAACCGGCTCTTATAACCTAGCCCCTCCCTTCATCTAACATGCAGTCAGATCGGCGGCGGGCGGTCGATTCGCTGGCGCCTGAGGAGAGGCGCCGCCTCGACCTGGACCTGGAGCGCCAGAGGCTCCTGGACATGAGCGGCGACAGGGCTCATGCCTGGGAACCAGAGTTTTCCGCTTTCTCATCCCTGGGCCACCCGTACGAGATACACAGGGGGATGCGTGACCGGGGCTCAGGGGAGAACCTCCGGTTAGGCTACAATACACTCTCCGGCGTCGACTTCAGGGTGGTCGTCGACAGGCTGCATGCGAGGTTCCCGGATGAGCGGCTCCTGTGCCTGGACATAGGCTGCGGGAGGGGTTACTTCGGCATGGACTTGGAGGAATACGACCGCGGCCGCCATCGAGGGTCGAAGGGCCTCACCGTCGTCGGGACCAACCTGATACCAAGGAAGGCGGCCATACCGTCTGTCGTGTCCTCAGTGGAATCCCTGAATTTCCCGGACGCGAAGTTCCACCTGGTACTCACGGTCCAGGCGGCGGGGCTTTACACGAGCAGGCTCGACCTCATGCTCGGGGAGATGCTGCGTGTCGCGAAGCCAGGCGGCGAGGTCTACTTCCAGGGGCTGCCTCATGAAACTTCACGGGAGGGGTCTTTGGCTGTGGTCCGGGCGTTCCAGGAGGCCAATAAACTCGTTGTTCTGGCTAACGAGGATGGTGCCGACTCCTTCCGGTTCACGAAACCGTAGTTCCGCCGTATTACTACGGACTAATCTACCCCCTTTTATCCGGCCGGGCGGTTTACACAAACAGCATGGCACAGACATTCGCCACGTCAGAATACAAGGAGAAGCTGTTCGGCAACCTCACCCTCCACCAGAGCGCCCTGATGCTCGCCGCCTGCGCTCCCGGGGTGATGCTCGCATCAAACGGCTACTCCGCAGGATACGTGATACCCTACGGGCTCCTGTGCCTCGCCCTATACGCCGGCCTCGCATACCACGACATCGACGAGCGCGTGCTGGCCCTCATCGGCTACGCGAGGTCCGGCAGGAGGATTCTTTGGGGCACCAGGCAGATGGAGGAGTTCCTGGGCGTGGAGGACATAGACAGGGACGCCGTGAAGACTCGGGACGGCCGGCTCCTCTCGGTGCTGAAGGTCATGCCAAAGGACCTCGGCGGCCTGTCGGAGACGGACATGGAGCGCGCAATCTCCGGATACGGCGTCTTCCTCCACGAGCTCTCAGCGAACATCCAGGTCATCATGTCCTCCCGCGAGATAGACGTCGAATCATACCTGATGCGCCTGAGGGAGCGCGTCCTCCTCGGGGGAAGGCCACAGAGCATCGCATACTACGAGCACTATGCGGCCTTCATGAGGGAAGTGGTGGAGTCCAAGACCGTCACCGACCGCGACTACCACATCGTCATATCCCAGAACGTCGGCGGCTCATCCGAAGGCGCCCTGAGGGACCTCGACGCAAAGACCCGCAACCTCGCCGCGAGCCTCAGGGACGCTGGCATAGAGTGCGAGCGCCTCGGCACGGACGCCCTGGTAGGATTCTACGCCGGATTCTACAACCCCCGGTTCAGGCTGGCGGACGACCCTTGGTCGCCGGTCACGTTCCACGCCCCCCTGGCGGGGTTCAGGCCAGGCCCCGCGGTTGCCGATGGGACGGCAGGGTTCGCGGATGGCGGCATCGAGCGGGTGAGGAATCCGTCGGACCGGAGGTCGCAGATACTCGGGGAGCTGATGCCCTCGTCGGTGGACGTCCACAGGGACCGTGCGGACATAGAGAAGCTCCACCGCGTCCTATACGCGATGCGGTTCCCCTCCTCGGTCCATCCGGGATGGCTGACAAAGCTCATCCGGCAGCCCATAGACTTCGACGTCGTCTTCCACATACACCCGCTAAGCCAGAAAACCTCAGTCGAATACCTGCAGAAGGAGCTCGCGAAGCTCGAGACCGACGTGACGGTCCGGGAGAGGGAGGGCCTCATCGTGGCGGAGAAGGACAGGGTATGCCTAGAGAAGGTGCGGGAGCTACTGGGGCGGGTGTCGAGGGACGAGGAGAAGTGCTTCGACGTCGCCCTCTACGTCAACGTGAAGGCTTACACCGAGAAGGAGCTTGACGTGGCGGTCATGCGGGTGAGGGACGTCATAGAGGGGATGGGCGCCCAGCTGAGGGTGGCGAGGTGGGAGATGGCGGAGGCCCTGAGGAGCTGCTACCCAATCGCATACGACGGCCTCGGGGAGAAGCGCGACAGGATGTTCCCCTCAAGCGCGGTCCGGGACTCGTACCCGTTCATACTCAGCAGCCTCGAGGACCGGGGGGACCGGGCGGTCGTCGCGGGATACAACCAGTTCAACGGCGTACCCGTGCTCATAGACCTCTACCGGCAGCCGAACCCCCACGTCCTCGTACTCGGGAGCTCAGGCTCCGGCAAGTCGTTCCTCGTCAAGAAGCTCATGCTCTGCCAGGCGATGCAGGACACCGACATCTACGTCGTGGACCCCCAGGGGGAGTACGGCCCCGCGGTCAGGGCGATGGGCGGGAAGGTCGTGAAGCTCTCGCCGGACTCCGACTCCGTGATAAACCTGTTCGAAATCGGCCCCGACACCTACGACGGCCGAAAGGGCGCGGTGAAGGCGTTCTTCAACCTCGTGCGCGGAGGCCTGGACGAGAGGCAGTCCGGCGCCGTCGCGGGGATAGTCGACAAGATGCTCGACAACGCGTACCGGAAGGTTGGCATATACGCCGACGAGCCGGGCACATGGACTAGGAGGCCGCCGACGTTCAGCGACGTCTACGAGGCGCTAAACGCTTTCGCGTCCGAATCCGGCTCGAAGGCCGAGTCCTGGAAGAAGACGACGGCGGAGGCGCTCCTGTCGTGCATCACCCCCCTCGTCTTCGGCGACATGCGATACCTCAACAGCCAGACGACCGTCGACCTGGCGGGCGGCGGCATCGTCTCCTTCGACCTGTCCTCGGCGTCGGCTTACAAGCCCCACCAGCGCGCGATGGCGCTCTTCATAGTCTTCGACCACGTCTATTCGAGGATGCTCTCCGCCGGCGGCAGGAGGAGGATGATAATAGTCGACGAGGCATGGTGCGTTTTCGAGAACAACCAGGACTGGCTAGGCCCCATAGTCCGGACCGGCAGGAAGAACAACGTGGGCGTCGTCATGATAGACCAGAATGTGGAGGACCTCCTCGCCCGCGACCAGGCGGGCAGGCCGAGGGGGCACGTGATACTCAACAACACGTCCACCAAGTTCATACTCCGGCAGGAGGCTTCCGCGCTCAGGCTGGTCTCGGAGACGTTCGCCCTCACGGAGAGCCAGAGCGAGTTCCTGAAGTCCGCGGGCTCGGGGGACGCGCTCATGCTGACGCCGACGGCCAAGCTGCCCCTCCTCGTCCTCGCAAGCGGATACGAGCTCGCCCTCCTGTCCACGAGCCCCGAGGGGGAGGCGAAGCCGCACGTGGAGGCGGAGAGGCCCCGGGCGGGAGCGCCGTTGGTGAGGGCGTCGGGCCTCGCGGCCGGCTCGTTCAGGCGGCTCCTGTCGGACGGATACATCGAGGCAGTCGGCTCCGGAGGAAGATTAGGCGGCAGCGCCCTCTACCTGGTCAGGCCATGCCAGACAGGTGAAGCGCTGCACAACCTTGCAAGGGAGCTCATAGCTGAGCGGCTGAGGGCGATGGCGGAGGGCGGCGAGGTGCGGACCCACGCCCGCATCCTCCCGGACATCACATACGCCGGAGTCGGCGGGGAGTCGGCGGCGATAGAGGTCTTCTCGGCGGCCGACATACTCTCCCCGGACGCCGAGACCGCGAGGAAGCATGCGAACATGCTGGAATACTCCGCCTCCCGGCTCGTGGTGTGGGCAGCCGTCGACGGCGAGGCGCTCAGGGTCGCCAGGGGGAGGGGGTACGCGAACGTGGTCCCGTACGAGGCGGCGGCAGACCACGCCATCGGGGTGCTATCAAATGGCGGACGCAGTCCTTGACATTGCCGGATACTACATGAGGGCCGACGCCGCAGGCCGCCGGATGATGGAGTCGCTCGTCCTCGCGCTCGCCTGCGCACTGGCAGTCAGGGCGGCCGTCCATCTCGCGCCGGCGTACGCCTCCCTTGCGAGGCGGATGCGTTCTCTTTCGGGCGGGCTCCGGCGTCTTCGCGCCAGCCGGGCGTCTTCGGGCGGAGCCGTCCGGAGCCGCCTTGCCTTGACGGCGAAGCCTGGCGCCGGGACGGATTCTCAGCCGCAGACGGAGTGCAGGCCGGCAGGCTGCGGGCCAGGGACGGCCCGGGAGGCAATCCGTCCCGGCGGCGCCGTCGCCGAATCGGACTTCATCAGGAATGCGTCGAGGGAGGACGTCCTCGCTTTGAAGCGGATGTTCGGTTTCGTCTGGGCCGAGAAGGCCGCGTACGACAAGGCGGCCTCCGGCCCGGAGGGTAAGGCGGGCGGCTTCGCCTCCCTCCTGGTGCCGGTAAAAGTGGATGCCCGGAGGAACGTTTACCCGAGCATATCCCTTGCGGAGAGGCTGAACTGCCTCGTCCTCACCGACTCGGCCAACATACGGAGGATATGCGCCGGCCGCGGCGTAAGGTGCCTGGGGCGAGGGGAGCTCGGGGGTGCCGGGTGACGGCGGAACTGGATGCGCTCCGCCTCCGCCTGGCGGCGCGGATAATCGGCAACAGGGACGCAAAAGAACACCTCGTCACATGCCTCGTCGCAGGCGGCCACATACTCATCGAAAGCCCGCCAGGCCTCGGGAAGACCGAGCTCGCCAAATGCCTCGCGGAATCCGTCGGATTGTCTTTCCGGCGGATACAGTGCACGCCGGACCTCGCACCCTCCGACATAATCGGCTCGACGGTGCGGGAAGACGGGCTCCCCGGCGGCTTCGAGCCAGGGCCCGTATTCTCGAACATCCTCCTAATCGACGAGATAAACCGCGCGCAGCCTAAGACGCAGTCCGCGCTCCTTGAGGCCATGGCGGAAGGCTCGGTCACGGTCCAGGGGTCGGCCCGCCGGCTGCCGGAGCCGTTCATGGTCCTGGCCACCCAGAATCCGATAGAGTGCGAGGGCACCTACCCTCTCCCTGAGGCGCAGGAGGACAGGTTCCTCATGAAGACGAGGATGGGCTACCTGAGCCGGGACGAGGAGAAGGAGGTGCTGAGGATGCAGTCCGCCGCCCGGGGCCCGGTTCTGCCCAGGGAGCGCCTCATCCGCCTGAAGGCGGAGGCCGCTTCCGTCCTCGTGCCGGACGCGGTAGAGGACAGGATAGTCGACCTAGTCTCTGCGACAAGGCGCCGGAGGGAGGTGCTGTCCGGGGCGAGCACCCGCGCAAGCGTGCTCTACATAAGGGCTGTGAAGGCGCGGGCCCGCATCCAGGGCAGGGGCGAGGCGTCGGCCGAGGACGTCGATCTGCTCGCCCGCCCGGTGCTCAGGCACAGGCTGGTCATGAACCCGGACGCCAGGAACTTCGGTTACACGAGCGACGACCTCATAGACGACGTCCTCAGGAAGCTGGGGCCAGGCTGACGGCCGGCCTCGTCCACCCCCTTGCGCCCCCTCGCCTAAAAGGCGAAGAACCGTCTTGTTGCAAAACGGCCTTCGGCACACCTTTTTTAGCCTAATCCTCCCAATACCAAGTACTGGGCCGCCAAGGCTCAAAAAGTAAACCGCTCAATTTGGAGGGAGGAAGCCATGAAAACAGCAGTTCTTGCATCTTTAATAGTTTTTGGGATATTTTCCGCAATGGCCTGCGCACAGTCGGCCAGTGAAATCCTAGTGCCGGGAAGGAGCTCAACCGGCCTATCCGACCTTGTGGTTATATACTCGTTCGCTGACGGCGCATGGGTCAACGCCGAGAACACGACATCCCTCGGCGAAAGGGTCTACTCGGTCAATGCCGGAGACGTCGACGGGGATGGCGTCAGCGACATCGTCGTCGGCGGGTTTTGCCCTTCAACAGGCTGCTCTGGCGGCATAGTCAAGTTCCTTAAGCGGGATGCCCAGGGCGCATGGGCGCCGTTCTACACGGACGCGGAATCCAGAGTCCCGTCCTCCGGAATCCACGCCATACACGCGGCGGACATGGACGGCGACGGCGTCAACGAAGTCGTCGCATGCGGATTCGGCTCAGGCCCGAACGTCCTCGTATACGACTACCAGCCAGTGACCGGGACCTATCAGCGGAACGTCCTCATGTCCGGCAGCAGCACGAACGACTGCGGGATAGCCGACATGGACGGCGACGGCTACCGGGAGCTGTTCTTCCAGAACAGCGCGTCCGGGCCGATACTGGTATACGAGTACGACGGCAGCGGCTACGTTCAGGTCCACACGATACAGCCGTCTGAGTGGGACTGGCCGAGGAAGCCCGAGCTTACCGTCGTGGACGACATGAGCTTCGGCGACGTCAACAATGACGGGGTGCCTGAGGTGCTGTTCTGCGGCAACGACGCCTACGCCGTGCTCCTTTACTACGCAGGAGGCGACTACAAGCGCACATTCGTGACGAACTACCTCCTCGGGGGGTCCACCACGGACTACATACAGTCCTGCGAAATCTCGGACCTAAACGGCGACGGCTACAACGACATCATCCTCGCCAACAAGCAGGTGATGTACTTCGAGAAGGCGAGCAAGGACGACAGTGGATACGCATTCACGAGCGTGTGGAACGACACGAAGCAGGCCTACCTGTACGGCATGAACGCCATGTGCGCGGGCGACGCCGACGCTGACGGGCGCGGCGAGCTTTTCGTCCGCTCAAGCCAGGCGGACTACGCATTCTGGGCTTTCCAGAGCGACCAGGCCCCGTACGGGCCACCCTTCGCCAAGACGGTCGTCAGCACCGGCCAGGCGAGCACGCACTGCGCTGTGGCGGACATAAGCCCCGGAGCGCCGCTTCCCCCGTCCGTCTGCGGCAACGGCGTGAAGGAGGCCGGGGAGGAATGCGACGGAGCCGACTTGGGCCAGGCGACCTGCCAGTCTCTCGGATTCCTAAATGGGTCTCTCGCATGCGGCGCGGACTGCACCCTGGACTATTCGGCATGCCTTTCCAACCCT
>JBFYKH010000050.1:0-4521 GCA_041306075.1 Candidatus Altarchaeota archaeon | reverse complement strand
TTGGGGGCGCAGGTTGCACGCATGCAACCTCGCGTAGTAAGGCCGAGCGGCTGAGGCGATATGGGTTTTTCTTACGGTTTCAGGGTTTATAATCGCGTGAGGATGTTGGGTGTCTCGGCTGCGAGGAGGAAGGCTAGGAGGGCGAGTGTCATCCCGAGTATTATGAGGCGCTGGCTTGCGGCGGGCGTCGCCCGGGTCGAGGCTATGAGGACGGCGTCGGTGCCGAGGATGAATATGGCGTAGATGAGTTCGTTGAAGCCGGGCGAGGGGGACATGACGGGTATTGCGCTCGCGACTATAGCACCGGCCGTGCATATGAGGGCCATCTTCCTCGCGGCGTCCTCCCCGAGGACGATGGGTATGGTGCGGCTGTACGCCTTCCGGTCGCCTTCCACGTCCTCCACGTCCTTTATTATCTCGCGGCTGAGGTTGATGAGGAAGGAGCAGACGGTGAGCACGAGGGTGAGCTTGACGCTGTATGGGTTGAGGGGTGCGTTCAGGGGGTGGACGGCCGCGGCGCCGAAGATGAACACGGACGAGACGAGGTAGCTTATGCACACGTTCGCGATGACGAGCATCCGCTTGCCGTATTTCGCGTAGACGATTAGGAGGAGCGTGTTGAAGGCGGCTATCGCAAGGCAGGTGTCGTTTATCGCCTTCGCCGTGCCGAGGCCGACGAGGAAGAGCGCCATGGACAGCATGAACGCGTCGCTCCGGGTTATGCGGCCCGATGGTATCGGCCGCTTCGGCTGGTTGACGCGGTCTATCTCCAGGTCGAAGTAGTCGTTGAGCGCGTTTCCTCCGCCTAGTATGAGGGCTGCGGAGACCGCGGCGGCCACGACCACGCCGGTCTCGAGGGGCGCGCCCAGGGAGAACAGTATCGCCCCGACGTAGACGCCGAGGAAGGATATCAGCGCGTTCCTGACGCGTATGATGTCGGTTATCGTCTTCAGGCCCCTCAGGAGCGACACGATTTTTTTCATGGGTTTTTCCGGCGGGTTAGTCAGATATAATCGGCGAAGCTAGTTAAAAGCTGCCAGAGCGTATATAATTGGATGCATATCGGAACTGCCGGCCCAGGAGACAGGGGGGGGATACTCAGGCTTTACGGGGAGTTCAACGACGAGCGCATCGCCTCCGGCGTCGGCGACGCCCAGTACAAGACCATCGACGGGGGCCTGCCGTGGGAGTCGACCCTGGATGACGAGGACTGCGTGACTTACGTCGGTAGGGAGAAGGGGTTCGTCGCCGGCTTCATCACGCTCAGGCTTCCGGAGTTCAACCCGTTCCACAAGGTCGGGAGGCTGGCGGAGGTGGATTTGATGACTGTGGAGAGGAAGCTCAGGCGCAGGGGCGTCGGCACCGCGCTCTACAGGGCGGCCGAGGTCCAGATGAAGGCCGCCAGCGTCACCCACATACTGTTGAACGTTAAGGTGGGGAATGTGCCGGCGATGCTCTTCTGGAGCAAGATGGGTTTCAAGAAGGTCTCCAAGACGCAGTTCAAGAGGGCTGACGGAATAGAGGAGCGGACCATCTATATGGTGAAGAAGATTTAGGGGAGGGCTATCCGCCCTCCTCCTTTTTGCGTGGGCGCTGGAGTATCAGCTTGCCGTTCACTGGCATCGCGTCCACGAGCACGGTTATCGTGTCGTTGCCTGCGAAGGCCACCCCTACGTTCGTCCACCTGTCCTTTCCGGAGTCGGGGTCGTGCACGACGGTGCTGACCCGCCAGTCCGGGATTTGCCCTTTCATGTTACCGGTGAGGTAGCGGTTCGTATTAAAGTTCGCCCGAGAGCGCGGGAAAAGTTCTTCTAGTTCTCCTCCTCCGATGAAGCCTCGCCCTCCTCCTCCGCGCGCCTCTGCTCCTCCTCCTCGACCTGCTGCTCGAACCCGTCATGGTCCGAGAGGCCGGAGCCGAGGCCGGCCGCGCCCCCGTGCATGACGAGCATTCCCACCAGGATGAGCGCGAATACAACCACCGCTATGACGCCGGTTATGATGCCGGACACCGCCAGGCCCGCGAGTATGAGGCCCGACGCTACGGTGACGAGGACGCTTATCACTGTCTTGTGGCCGCCCCTCTCCTCGGGGGTTTCTTCTTGGGGCCTCTTCGGTTCCGCCGGGGGCCTCCTCGCCAGGGCCTGGAGTTTCATGTAATGTATTGCGAACCCGGTTTTATATGGTCCCTTCGAAATAGACGCTATGGCTTCGCTCCGGGAGGCGCTCGACATAGCCATCGCGTGGGAGGAATATGCCATGGATAGCTACAGCCGATGGGCCGATGAAACCGGCAACCTGAACGCGAAGGCGCTGTTCAGGAACCTCGCCTCTATGGAGGCGAGGCATGCGACGATGCTCAGGGGCGTGAGGCTGGGCGCCGACATGAGGCTCGCGCTCTCGGGCAGCGAATGGCTGGACCTGTCGAGGGGGATGGCGCCGCATCCGACAGCGGGCGACAGGGACCTGAGGACAGTCTTCGAGTATGCGATGAGGAAGGAGACGGAGGCCAACGCCAGATACGCCTATCTTGCGGGGATGGCCGGGGACGCCGCCCAGAGGGAGTTGTTCACCCTGATGGCCTCCGAGGAGGCCTACCACAGGACGCTCATCAACGAGCAGTATGTGAGGCTCCTGAAGGCCGTTTAGACCGGTCCCTCCCGGCCTGCTTCTTGGATTTCATGCTGTAGGGGAGGTCGATGTAGTAGACGCCCTCAGATGCTTTTATCACGACCGGCTCCCCGCGCATGAGCCGCTCGATGTTCAGCTGGAATTTGCCTTCGTCGACCCTGAGGACGTTCTCTATGTCGAGGCTGACGGTCCCGGGTGCCCTGAGCCGGTCCTTGAACTCGTTGTCCAGCCATGTGAGGTCGCGGTCGTCGACGGCCCTGTCCTTGAGGACCTGTAGGGTGGCCTCCGGCGTGCCGGCGTAGTCCTTGCGCAGGAAGAGGAACACCTTGCTGCCGCATCCGCAGCCGGTGATGATTTCGGGGGCGCCGTCGTCGTAGACGCCGCCGCAGCGGGCGCACTTGTGTGGCATCGTTTATTCTTCGGCGGCCCAAGTATATTAGTATAGAAAAGTTATAGAAGAGTCGGCAGATTTGTGCCGACTCTTCTAGCAAGAATACTGCGGCTTATGCCGCAGTATTCTTTTACTTTGGCTTCTTCTTGTCCTCTTCCTCGCCCGCGAGCATGCTTATCCTCCGGGGGTCCTTGCTTATCTGCCTGACAATCCTGGATGGCCCTATGACGGTGAGGCCTCCCGTGGAGCCGCCGAGCATGCGTATCAGCCTCTCCCTCAGGCCCTGCTTGCTCTTCTCCCTGAGCGTCGAGACCTCGACGCCCGGGAACTTCTTGGTGACCTGCGTCATCGTGGCCTGGATGAGGGTGGTCTCCTCAAGCGGCGTCATGCCCTCCTCGATGACGACTATCTTGTCGTCCTTCACGTGCTCGAGTATGAAATCCATCTTCTCCTGGACCGTCATCCCCGAGAGCACGTCCGCGCTTATGAACTCGAGCTGTATCTCCATGATTCACCGTGAGTGGCTGGCTATCGCCCTGTACAGGTTGTCCATGTGGTCTCCCCTGAGGCCGGATATCTCCACGACCGGGTGCTGCGGGAACGCCTCCTTTATCCTCTCGGGGTCGGCCTCCGGGAGGTCTATCTTGTTGGCCACTATGATGACCGGTATCTCCCTGGCCTCGAGGTTCCCTATGATTGTGATGTTCACCTGGGTGTATGGGTCCTCGGAGGAGTCCATCACGACAAGGGCGGTATCGACGTTCTCGAGCCACTTGATGGCTTCGATTATGCCTTTGGTAGCCTCCTTCGCCCGCTTCTGGGCTTCGCTCTTGGAGAGGCCGAACTTCAGGAACTCCTCGAAGTCTATCTTCGTCGCTATGCCGGGCATGTCGAGGAGGTTCATCTCTATCTTGCGCCCGTCGCATTCGACGAGTATGTGCTCCTTCTTCTGGACTTCCCGGGTCTCGTGCGGTATCTCCGAGACGGTGCCGACTGACTCGCCGGTCCAGTCGACCGATATCTTGTTGGCGAGGGTCGTTTTCCCGGAGTTCGGTGGCCCGTAGAGGCCCAGGCGGATGCTCCGCCGCTTCCCGAATATGCCGTTAAACCATTTGATGAGCTTCCGCCAGGGCATCCAATATACTTAACCTGTGCCGTTTAAATAGAGAGCGTGTCGACTGGGCCGCGGGAGAGTCCGCTTCCTGGATTTGTCCGGCAGAGGCCGTTCCTGAGCGTTCTCTCCGCCGCCTTCGCACTGAGGCTCGCCCTCGACCTCGTGTTTTTCCTAGTCTTCGGCGCTTATGCTTCGACGAGCGTGGAGTCGTGGTTTTACGTCGGCGTCATGGAGGGTTCGCAGCTTCCCGCCTACGGGCTCGCGGACCCGACGGTGTGGCTCCTCAGGGGGATCGGGTTGTTCACGCCGGCAGGCCTGAGCTACCACGCCGTCGTCCTCACAGCGGCCGCGCTCTCCGCCCTCACGGCGGCGGCGCTCTACCTCCTCG
>JBFYKH010000049.1:0-9832 GCA_041306075.1 Candidatus Altarchaeota archaeon | reverse complement strand
CCAGACGGAGGTGGTCGACACCCGGCGGCTCGCCCTGAAAACCGGCGGTATGAGGGAAGGCGACACCATACTCGACGGCCTACTAAGCCACCTCCTTCGGCCGACGCATGTCCTCGTCCTGAGGTGCAGTCCGCCCGTGCTCGCCGAGCGCATGGCCTCCCGCGGATACTCTAGGGGGAAGATACTCGAGAACCTGGAGGCCGAGTATGCGGGGGTGATACTCGGCGAGAGCCTGAAGCTGTGCAGGAACGTGTATGAGGCCGACAACACGGCCGGCATAGACCCGGGCGCCGTCAGGGCGTGGCTGGGCTCGGGCGGCGTCTGCGTCTCCTGGAAGGACTGGACCCCGGAGTTTGTCGCCGTCCTCTCGTCTATGGGTTCCTCTCCCACTTCAGGGCCCACTTCCCGACGTCCCTGAAAGATTTCACCAGCTCCCGCCCCTTCTCAGTGAGCGTGTATTCCACGCGGGGCGGTATCTCGTTGTACTTCCTCCTGGATATCAGCCCCCTACCGTCCATCTCCTTCAGCCTTTTCGACAGTATCTTCGGGTTTATCTGCCGTATGTTCTCCAGGAGCTCGTTGAATCTCTGGGTTCCGTGGAAGTGGAGTTCCGTGAGGACGAGCAGCATCCATTTCCTCGAGGCCAGGAATTCTATGATTCCCTCTCCGTCTGCCTTGTCCATCCTGTATTTCCTGAGGGAAACTAACATAATAAACCTTTCGGTATGGGCTTATAGCTTTAAGGTAGCTTTTCGATAGCATGTGTTCGCCCCCTATGCGCATTCCTCGTTGGTCTTGCAGCTGCTAGATCCGGGCGTCATGAACAGGTAGCACCTGCCGCCGGTGCACGCATAATGCCTGCATGCGCCGTCGTCCGCGCATTCGTCGACGCCCTCGCCCTTGGTCTTCAGGCATCTGCCCGCCGAACACTCCTTGTGGTACGCCACCTCCCCCCCGTCGTCATAATTGCTCTTCTGCCCAGCCGCCCAGGAAGTGCTATTGGTGACCTTGGCCCCTGGCTTGGCCTTGCCGGTGGTGTTTGACGGTTCGACAGTCTGGCTTATGCAAAGGCATTGGTAGTCGGTGCCCGGGCTGTGGCATCCGAGGCACTGGCCGATGTCATACTCCCCGAAAAGGCCCACCTGGCCTGACCAGTCGCATTTTCCGGCGTACTGGCACGTCGCCATCAGCCCGGAAGACGATACCCCGCAAACCCCCTCCGAGCCGGCGCATACGCGCCCCATGTCGCACTCCTCGCCATCATCAACAATCCCGTTGCCGCAGTCCGCGGGCTTGACGGTCGTCGACGTCGACGTGGTCGTCGCCTCAGGCTGAGCGTCCACAGTCTCCTCCACAGCCTCTTCACCCCACGGGGAGGTCATATTAAGCTTGGCGTAGCAGAATCCCGTCCACTCCCTGTCGCCTATCCTGTCGCACACCGACAGGTCGCCTTCCTTGACCGCGACGTTCGTGTAGCATGCGTGCATGTCCTCGCTGCGCATCCCCTCGCAGACCTTCAGCGCCTTCTCCACGTCCACTTTGGGCTTGGCGGCGGCCTTGCACTCGAGGGGGTCGGACACATATGAGCCGTCGCCGCATTTGAACATCCCCGCCTCCCCGCCGGTGCAGCCCGCAATGACAACCGCCGCAAGGAACAAAGCCAGGTAGCCGGCCGACTCCATGTTATTGAATGCCCCCCGCCGCATAAATATCCTAACTCCATGTTCTAAGGGGATGAGGGGCTTCTACTACGTGACCGACGGCCGGCTTTCAGGGAGGCCCGCGGCCGAGGAGGTCAGGGCTGCATTGGACGGCGGAGCGGCGGCGGTCCAGTACCGGGAGAAGGAGCTTCCCGTCGAGGAAAGGATAAGGGTCGCGAAGCGGCTGGCCCTGCTCTGCAGCGGCAGGGCAGTGTTCATAGTCAATGATGACGTCGAGGTCGCACAGGCGGCGGGCGCGGACGGAGTCCACCTGGGCCAGGGGGACATGAGCCTGAAGACGGCCAGGTACCTCCTCGGCAAGGACCGGCTCGTCGGCGTCACCGTGCACAGCGTCGAGGAGGCGGAAGCCGCGGACAAGGGCGGCGCCGACTACGTCGCCGTCTCACCGATATTCCGGACGTCAACGAAGCCCGACGCCGGAGCGCCGGTCGGCCTCGGGATGATCACGGCAGTGGGTTCGGCGGTTAAGATGCCGGTCGCGGCGATAGGCGGGATAGACGAGTCCAACGTGGACTCGGTCATGGCCGCCGGCGCCGACATGGTCTGCGCGGTATCGGCGACGGCGGGCAAGCCGGATATAAGGTCCGCAGTCAAATACTTTGCATCCAAATGGACAAGATAATCGTCCTCGACTTCGGCGGCCAATACTGCCATCTCATATCGCGGCGGATAAGGGAGCTTGGAGTCTACTGCGAGGTCCGGGCCTCGGACACGTCCGCCGCCGAACTCCGGTCCATCGACGGCCTCAGGGGCGTCATACTCTCCGGCGGCGCCGCCTCAGTCTACGACGAATCCTCGCCGGCTTACTCGCGCGACATACTCGAAGCGGGCGTGCCCCTCCTCGGGATATGCTACGGCCACCAGCTACTCGCCCGCATAGGCGGCGGCAGGGTGTCCGGCGGCAAATCCGGCGAGTACGGCCTCACAGCACTCAAGGTCAGGGACGCTCGGGGCCTCCTCGCCGGCGTCGGCGCCCGGGCGGACGTGTGGATGAACCACCGCGACATAGTCGCGAAACTGCCGGCGGGCTACAGGGTCCTCGCCTCCACCAAACACTCCCCGATAGCGGCCTACGGCAACGACAGGTCGAGGATATACGGCGTCCAATTCCATCCCGAAGTCACCCACACGTCGAAGGGGATGAGGGTGCTTGCGAATTTCGTCAGGCTCTGCAAGGCGAAGCGCGGCTGGACGATGAAGGACGTCATCGCCAAGTCCGTCGAGGAGGCGCGCGAAACAATAGGCTCTGGCAAGGCTATAATCGGCCTCTCGGGCGGCGTGGACTCGTCGACAGCCGCTGTCCTCCTCTCCCGGGCGATAGGCGGGAGGCTGACGGCGGTGTACGTGGACACCGGCCTCATGCGCCACCGCGAGACCGAGTTCATGGAGAAGGCTTTCGGCGGCAGGAAGATGGACTTCCGCGTCGTGAGGGCCGCCGACCGGTTCTTCGCCGCCCTCAAGGGCGTGGAGGAGCCGGAGCTGAAGCGGAAGATAATCGGCGCCCTCTTCGTGGAAATCTTCGACGAGGTCGCGTCGGAGGCCGGCGCCGAATACCTGGTGCAGGGCACCATATACAGCGACAGGATAGAGTCCGGCATAACCCGGCACAGCGACAACATCAAGAGCCACCACAACGTCGGCGGCCTCCCCAAGGACATGAGGCTGAGGGTCTACGAGCCCCTCCGCGACCTCTACAAGGACGAGGTCAGGGCGATGGCCCGGCAGCTCAGGCTCCCGGAGGCCATCATCACACGCCACGTCTTCCCGGGCCCCGGCCTCGGCATACGCATACTCGGCGAAGTCACCCCCGAGAAGGCGGAGATAACCCGGCAGGCCGGCCGCATAGTCGAGGAGGAGCTCAGGAGGGCGGGCGTCTACGAGAAGTACTGGATGGGCTTCGCAGTCCTCCTTCCCGTGAAGAGCGTCGGCATACAGGGGGACTCCAGGACGTACAAGTGCCCGCTCGTCATACGAATCATCGAGAGCAAGGACGCGATGACCGCGAACTTCAGCAAAGTCCCCTACCAGATACTCGAGGCCATCAGCACCAGGATAACCAACGAAATCAGGGAAGTCAACAGGGTCGTCTACGACATCACCAACAAGCCCCCCGCGACGATGGAATGGGAGTAGTGTCCATGACAAGCATCCGTGACTGCGGCGGCGAGTTCGCCCTGATAAACCGGCTGGCGAGGAGGGGCGGCGCAGTCGTCGGCATCGGCGACGATGCGGCCGTGCTGAAGTACACTAAGGACAGGCATCTCCTGTTCACGACCGACATGCTCTGCGACGGCGACCATTTCCGGCGGGAGTGGAGCACGCCCCGGCAGATAGGGCTGAAGGCGATGGAGTCGAACGTCTCCGACATCGCCGCCATGGGGGGTCTGCCGACTTACGCCGTCATCTCGCTCTCCCTTACGCCGGACACGTCCGTGGAGTTCCTGGAAGGCCTCTACTCAGGGCTCTACGAGTCCGCGGACGGCCACGGCGTCAGGATAGTGGGCGGGGACACGACTCACGCGGCCACGATGGTAATCAACGTCGCCCTCCTGGGCGAGGTGGAGAAGAGCATGCTCTGCCTGCGCTCCGGCGCGAGAGCCGGCGACCTCATCTGCGTCACAGGCGACCTCGGCAAGAGCGCGGCCGGGCTTGAGCTCATGAAGGCTGGACTGGAGGGCGACGTCACAGACCACATGGAGCCGAAGTGCAGGCTCCGGGAGGCGAGGAAGATTGCGAAATACGCGACCGCGATGATAGACGTCTCCGACGGACTCGCGAGCGAGGTAAACCACATCTGCGATATGAGCGGGGCCGGCGCCATCGTCTACCGTGACCTGATTCCCCTGTCGAAGACTACGAGGATGTCGGCCAAGGCTGCGGGGAAGGACCCGTACGACCTGGCGTTGAATGGCGGCGAAGACTACGAGCTCGTGTTCACAGTCCCCGAGCGCGACCTGAAGAAAATCAGGCCCGGATGCCAGGTCACGGTGGTAGGGGAAATACTCCCCCGGAAGCGCGGCTCATGCATCGAAGCCGGCGGCAGGAAGACACCGCTTCAGGGCGGATACGACCACTTCAGGTAGTCACACCCTGACTGGTTTGTCCTGCTCGTACTTCACGTTCGAGTTCAGGGCGGTCTCGGCCTTCCCGAGCTCGCATCCCAGGTAGGCGGCGTGGTCCATTAGGTTGACGAGATTGTTGCCGACTATCGTCCTGTACAGGGTCTGCGCGCTCTTGCCCTTGAAGACCCTGCTCAACCGGCCGGAGACTGTCCTCCTCCCCCGGCCCGTATCCTTCTCGACGCGGTCGTAGTGTTCGACGACTATCTGCCTCCTCCCGTCGTCGAGGTAGATGTAGAAGAATCCCGCAGGGTCCTCGCTGTAGCCTATGTATCTGGTCTCCATCGGAATGATAGTTCGAATGCCTGCTTAAAACCTTAAGCCTTCCCTCGCAGCCACCATGTTCCTCAGCTTCGCCATGGCGACTTCCGGGTCCAGGTTCCTGAGTCCGCAGTCCGGGTTGAACATCAGACCTCCGGCGTCTTTGTGGCCGAGGGCGGTCGCCATCCTCCCTGCGATTTCCTTGACGGATTCCGCCCTGTTCTCGTCGCTTCTGACGACGCCGACGCCGAGCGTCTGCCTGAAGTCGACGTCCCCCACCGCGTCCCAGAGCCGCGGGTTGGCTGCGAACTCGTGCTCCAGGAAATCGACCTTGTACTCGACGAGCCTCTCGAATATCCCTGAGACGTCTCCGCACACGTGGAGCATCGTCGGGCAGTCTACTTGGGAGAGGACCTCCTCGACCAGCCTCCTCCCGTACTCCGGGAAGTCGACCGAGAAGAACGGCTCGTCCACCTGCACGTAGTCGGCCACCGCGCCCAAGGCCTCGGCCTCCCTGGCCAGGCCGGCGGCGTAGGCGTAGGCTAAATCCTCCACGCTCCCGTAGTGCCTGTCCTCGCTCGCCTTCGCGAGGGTGTACGGGCCGGTGACGATACCCTTCAGCATGACCCCCTCCGGGATAATCCTCCGTGCGGCCTCCAGGTCGGCGGCCAGCCCTGAGCCGGCGTACTCCAGTTCGCCGACGACCACCGGCCTGTCCTCTAACACCACGCCCCGGAAGGCGGCGGCGAAAATCCTCACGAAGTCTCCGCGGGTCTGCCCGTCAGAGACTATGTCGACGCCGGCCTCGGCCTGCGCCTCGACAGCCAGCCTCAGGGACTCGGATGGGGCGTCGGCGGGGGCGCCGTCGAAGTAGGCCCGCGCGTACCTGCCCCCGTCCAGCCTGACCGGGAAGCTGCCGATGACGGTGGTGGGAATCATATGAGCCTGTTGTACGGGTGGTCACCGGACACCTTGACGCCGAAATAGTCTCTCGCGCCCTCCGCCACCAGCTTGTCTGCGAACGCGACTGACGGGAACACGCGGCGGCACGCGCTCGCCGGGCCATAGACTATGAAATCCCCCCCGACGACCGGCACGAGGCTGTTGGCCGCGGCGTCGGCGCACCTGTACGCCTCCTCGTCCCTCTTCCTCAAGTCCTTCATCCACCCCCAGCTCTCGAGGGTGTTGTGTATGCTGCATCCCACGGGCAGGCCGTAGCGGCCCTTGAAGACCGGCATCGCCCGCAGCGTCTCCGCGCTCATGCTGCCGAACGGCGTCGCCCCGCTGTCCAACAGGACCCTCCCGATGCCGGCGTCCTTGACCAAGTCCAGGAGCCCCTTCCCCGGGACGCACACCATCCCCGCGCCGTTGTCGAGAATCCCCGCCCTGCCGTCCACGCTCATGTCGCGGGGATTATACGCCAGGACGATGGCCGCGGCCGGCGTGTGCTTGGCCAATGCGTCGAGCTCCCCGGCTGTTACTCCGAGGTTCACGGAGTTGTAAACCGTCCTGTCCAAGGCTCCGACCTCGGACAAGTACTTGATTGTCCCAGCCCTCGTGGCAGGGTCCGAGCTGTCTATGCTGAACGGCCTGTCAGTCGAGTCCAGGACCGTGTCGATTATCCGCCTGATGTGGGCGTCCGACTTTATGTACACGTCGAGGAGCCCGGGAACCCCGGTCTCAAGGCTGACATCCTCCTGCTCCCTGATAAGCCCCCTAGCCCTCTCATAAGCCTCGTCGTTCAGCTCCCTGAACTCCCTCCCGTAGAAGACGGTGCCGAAGAGGACCGTCGGATTCTCCCCGGGCTGGCCGCCAAACCTGACGCCGCCAAGATCGACCACCGTCTGCTCCCTCATGAACGAGTACATCAGACCGCCTCCCCCAGCGTCCTGACGACGCCGTACAGGTCCACGTCCAGGCTCGCATGCAACGCCCTGTCGCCGTGGAACGACTCCACAACGCTCTCACGCGCCGCATGCTCCACGAACATCGGCTTCCCGAAGACGCCCGGATTCCTGAGGGCGCAGCCGTCCACCGCCTCGACTATGGCGGCGACGTCGGAGACGCCTGTCAAGTCCACGACCTCCACCTGCCGCCTGAAGCGCTCGATGGCTTCCCGAGGCAGATTCTCCATGAACGGTATCGCGCTCCTCGCACCCACGACCCTGTTGTTCCCGTCCACCCCGCTCTTGTGCAACGACACTATGCTGTCGCCGCTCCTGTGCCCGCGGACCTCCTGGCCGCAGACGACCAGGAACCTGATGTTCGGGTTCGAGACTATGTTTGCGACGACCTTCTCGACCCCCAGGTTCTCCGTCTTCATGCTCCCGTAGAGCGCCACCTTGCCCGTCGGCAGCTCGAACTCGTCGCTCAACGTGACGACGGCGACAGGCGAGCTAGAATCGCCCTCCACGAACCTGCCACCCCAAGGATACAACCCCGCGGCCATCGGAGAATATTACCCTCGCCTTCTTATTAATCCGGCGTCCTCCAGGCTCACCGCGGCAATCAAAAACAGGCCAACAGCCGGCAACATCACATACCCCTCATTGAGGTACAGCATTCCCAGGAACAAGGCCGCCACCAGCCTGTCGCCGAAGAAGTCAAGCCTCTCCCCGAACCTGCTCTGGCTCCCCGTCACCCTCGCCAGAGTCCCGTCCAAGACGTCCAAACATATATACGCAGCGATAAGCGATGCCGCAAGCAACGGCCTCTCATACAAGAGGAGGGCCCCCGCGACCCCGCACGGAATGGACACCAGGGTGACGTGAGTCGGCCTCAAGCCCGCACAGTGGAGCACCCTCAGGGGCGCGGCCAACCCGCGGTCGATGTACCCCTTCAAAACCTTAAGCCCCCTGTACGGCATAATAAATACACGCCGGGTATAACTAATATGCTTGAGACACTCGCGTTCTTCCAGGAATACGGCGCCGCGGCCGTCAGGGAATACGGCCTCATCGGCATCTTCCTGGCATCAGCCGCCGGCTCGACGATATTCCTCCCCCTCTCCGCCGAACTCACCTTCCCCATCCTAGTCGCCGCCAACGTCAACCGCCTCGCGATACTCGTGGCGGCGACCCTGGGCGCCCTGGCCGGCACCCTCGTCAACTACTGGCTGGGGTACCGGGGAGTGAAACTCGCAGACAAACACCTCAAGAAGGATGACCTGGAGACGGCGCGCAGGATAATGAACCGGTACGGGTGGATCGGCGTCATGGCCGCCCTCGCCGTCCCACTCCCCCTCCCCATCGACCCCCTGACGATACTCTGCGGGATAACCCGGATGGACCTGAAGGAATTCGTAGCGGCCGTAGCAATCGGGAAGGCGATAAAGTATGCGCTAGTGCTCGGAGTCGTCGGAGCCCTCATCTAATCCGCCATCCGCCAGGCCATTCAGTACGGGGTGAAGTGTATCTCGCAACTGGCCATCTTCGCGTAGAAATCCAGGTCCGGCCCCTTCTGGCCGGCGGTATACAGCACCTGGTCGAAGCCGAACCACGTCGTGAACCAGCCGCTCGGCTCAAGCATGGTGATGAACAGCTCGTGGACGAAGCCAGACGGTTCGGCGTCCCTCAACCTCGTCGCAACCATCATCATCGCGAAGCCGGCCAAAACCATCAGAACCCCCTTCCTCCTGATAGCCTTAACCTCCCCCTCAAGGAGCCCGTGATGCTTCCTGAAATGCTCGTGAAGCCTCCTCCTCACCGTCTCCTCCGCCTTCAGGTCCCGGCTCGCCGAGGGGATGAGGAACTTCAGGTCTATGGTGCCGGAAGTCTTCTCCCTCGCCGCCTTCTTGCACTCCAGGAGGAAGTCGTCGGACAAGGACCTCTCCGAGTAAGGCCTCGGGTCGAAATCGGAGAAGATGTCGTCGTACCCGTCCAGGGAGATGCCTATCTCCGACATCTGCAGGAGCCGGCGCTTCTCCTCCTCGCTGACCGGCGTGTCCGCCTTCCCGACGCCATCCTGACGCGAAACCATACGCACTCCAACAAACATGGGCCGTACAAGCTTATATCCTACGGCTCAAATACACGTGAGGTCGCAATGACAGCCCAGCCGTCAATCCTAATAGTGGAAGACGAGGAATCCTTCTCGGACATACTCGCCATCTGGCTGAAGAAACTCGGCTACGAGAACATCCACACCGCATCCAGCTCTGACGAAGCCCTCAGGAAGGCCGCCGAGACGAAACCCGACATAGTCCTCATGGACATCCTCCTCCCGGGCTCCACCGACGGCGTGGAAACGGCCTGGAGCCTCAACAACCAGCAGGGGCTCAGGGTGATATACATCACCGCATACGCGGACCAGAAGACCATCGGGAGAGCCAAGTCCACCCGCCCCTACGGCTACCTGGTGAAACCATTCACCCCCCAGGAACTCGACACCGCCATAAGGAAGGCCGACAAGATACGGCACCTGGAGGAGAAACTCAAGGCGCAGCCGGCGACCGACGCCGTAGCCCAGGAGAGGCTGGAAAATTACCGGCAGGAAACCGTCGACAAGAGCATAGAAAGCCACCTCCTGCGCACCGAGAAGATAATGACCGACATGCGGCAGAAGCTCCGCGGAAGATAAGCCCCCCTCAGAAGCCGAGGTACCCGATAAAATCCCCGAAACCCCGCCTCGCACGCCCCACACGATTCCAGGCCGCGGCCAACAAACCATACTCCTCCAACTGGACCCGGCCGGACTCCAACACGGACCCCTCCACCCGATCCGAGCCCCCGC
>JBFYKH010000048.1:0-23335 GCA_041306075.1 Candidatus Altarchaeota archaeon | reverse complement strand
TTGTGCACTCCATCACCCTCGATAATAGTGCGTGTATGTACTCTCTTTGTGTTTAGTCTGTTTTTTATTCGCGAGGCAAGCAACTCGAAGAGTTGCGTCTGCCTCGCATATGTTTTTGTATCCTATTCGTGTGTTTCATGCTGGAGTACAAAACCCTCGGGGTTTTGTGCACTCCAGCACCCTCGCGAATAGTGCGTGTATGTACTCTCTTTGGGTTTCGTCTGTTTTTTATTCGCGAGGCAAGCAACTCGAAGAGTTGCGTCTGCCTCGCATATGTTTTTGTTAACGTTTTCGTGTGTGTCCTGCTGGAGCTCAAAACCCGCAGGTTTTGTTTGCTCCAGCACCCTCTTTCGCGAGTCAAGCAATCTGGCGGGTTGCGTTTGCCTCGCGTATGCCTATTTCTTAGGTGTTTCTTCTTTAAAGCATACTTGGTTGCATGTTTGGCATGGGTCTAGGTATTTGACTGTTTCGCCTTCTTTGATGCGTATCTTGCCTTTTTCGCAGACTACGGTGCTGTTTTCGGGGATGTCGTCTATGATGAGGGTCATGGCGCCTATGCGGCTGTTTTTTTTGATGGTTACTGGCCCGAGTATGGCGGCTCCGACGCCTACTGTGACGTTGTCTTCTAGTGTGGGGTGTCTTTTGTCGCCTTTTTGGTCGCGCCACCACCCGTGTCCTCCGAGGGTTACCTGGTGGAATAGCATGACGTCGTCTCCTATCTCGGCGGTTTCGCCTATGACGACTCCTGTGGCGTGGTCTATGAAGAATCTTTTGCCGATTTTGGCTGCCGGGTGTATTTCAGCGCCGGTGAGGAAGCGGGCGAAGTAGGATATGGCGCGGGGTATGACGGGCACGCCGATTCCGTGGAGGCTGTGGGCTATCCGGTAGAGGATTATGGCTTGGACGCCGGGGTAGAAGGCGACCTCCAGGAAGCTGAGGCCTTTCTTGAGTGCGGGGTCTTTTTCGTAGGCGACCCGGATTACGTCAAACATTTTCCCTTTCCTCGTATAGTTCCGTGGACAGGTATCTTTCGCCGGTGTCGGGGACGATGACGACCACCCGTTTGCCTTTGCCGAGTTTTTTGGCGGCTTGTAGGGCGGCCCATACGTTGGCGCCGGCCGATATGCCTGCCAGGATGCCTTCTTTCTTGGCGAGGGCTTCGGCGGTCTGGAAGGCGTCTTCGGCCGTTACCTGTATTATCTCATCTATTAATTCCATCCTTAATATCTCCGGTATGAAGCCCGCTCCCAAGCCCTGTATACTGTGGGGGCCTTTCTGTCCTCCTGAGAGCACCGGGGAGTCGGAGGGTTCGACCGCGATGAATTTGGCGTTTGGGAGTTTCGGCTTGCATGCGGCGGCGACGCCTGTTATGGTGCCTCCGGTGCCTACGCCGGCGAGGAATGCGTCGAAGGTTTTGACGTCCCTGAGTATCTCCAGGGCGGTGGTTTCCATGTGGGCTTTGACGTTCGCCTGGTTCCTGAACTGCTGGGGGATGTGGACGTGCGGGTCCTCTCTCGCTAGCTCCTCCGCCTTGGCGATGGCTCCGGCCATGCCTTTGCCGCCCTCCGTGAGGACGAGTTCGGCGCCGAGGGCTTTCAGTATCTTCCTGCGCTCCAGGCTCATGGTGTCCGGCATAGTCAGCTTCAGCCTGTAGCCTTTGACGGCGGCGACCATGGCGAGGCCGATGCCGGTGTTCCCTGACGTCGGCTCGACTATGACGCTGTCTCTCCTGAGCGCGCCGGATTTCTCGGCCTCCTCCACCATGTACTTCGCTATCCTGTCCTTGACCGAGGAGCCGGGGTTGAAGTATTCGAGTTTCGCTATGACTTCCGCGTCTTCGGGCCCTGTGAGCTTGTTGAGCCTCACGTGCGGGGTCCCGCCGATTGTCTCGAGCACGTTGTTCTTTATCGTCATGGGTTCGCCTGCGGTTTTTTTGTCCTTGTTTATTCGTCGATGCGGAAATAAAGACGGTGTTAAACGTGTCCTGGTGCTGTGGTTGCCGGGGCTCAACAGAGCCTACAGTGTGAGAAGCAGAGTCCTTCCGGGGCGGTCTTTGGTGTCGCCATCTTTTGTGGTGTCTTATCTTGTGCGCCCTGCGTATAAAAATGTGGCGGTTACCGGGTTTGCCCGCACCACCTCAGTTTGAGCGTATCATCACTAGCATCATCTTGAATCTCTTCGCTGCCTGTAGGGCGTGGGGCTTGTTCGCGGGCATGATTATGGCTTCGCCGGCCTTCACCGTGGCGGCCTTCCCGTCTATGGAGACTTCGGCTTCGCCGTCGAGTATCTGGACGAAGGCGTCGTAGGGGGCTGTGTGTTCGCTCAGGCCCTGGCCTGCGTCGAATGCGAAGACTGTGATGGTGCCGGTCGGCTTCTTCAGCATCTCCCTGCTGACTATGGAGCCGTCCTGGTATCCTATGAGGCCCAAGAGCGGAAGCGGCCTGCCCGTCACATCGCCTGTCTTGTTTTCCATCCTTAATCAACTGCCTCCACCGTCTTCACTCCCGGCACCGCCTTTTTGAGGTGCCTTTCTATGCCGTTTTTCAGTGTCATGTGCGCCATCGGGCAGCCGTGGCATCCGCCGGTCAGCCTGACTTTCACGGTGCCGTCTTTTCCGACGTCGACGAGCTCGACGTCTCCGCCGTCCGCCTGCAGGTAGGGGCGCACCTCGTTCAGCGCCTTCAACACTTCGTCTTTCATTTTAGTCCGTCACCCATTCTTCGCTCAGTATGTCGCCTTGTATGCCGACGACTACGGTTTTTATCGGTATCTTCCTCTTCGCCTGCGAGGCGGCGGTCTTCGTGAGCTCGAGGAGTCCGCCGCAGCATGGGACCTGCATTATGGCGACCGTTATGGTGTTGACTTTCGCCTCGTCTATCATGGCCCTTATCTTTTCCACGTAGACTTCCTGTTCGCTGTCGAGCTTCGGGCACGCTATCGCCAGGCTCTTGCCCTTTAAAAGCCTCCCGTGCAGGTCTCCCAGGGCGTATGCCGTGCAGTCTGCGGCCAGGAGCAGGTCCTTGCCCTGGTAGTACGGGGCCATCGGCGAGACCAGGTGCAGCTGCACCGGCCACTGCCTAAGCTGCGAGCTCACGTCGCCTTCCGCCTTCTCTTTCGCGTCCTCTCCCTTCCCGAACTCCATCATCCTGGAGCCGGGGCATCCTTGGAATGACATTTTCACCTGCCTCCTTTAGTTTTTTCCTCTACTCTTTCTATGAGCTTTACGTGCTTCAGATGGGCTCCGCCGGACTCTGACTCGACCTCCCTGAACTTCGAGTACGTCTCCCCCACCTGCCTGTCGCTGAGGCTCCTGTCCATCCAGGGGTACAGTATCTCGTCCTCCTTCCTTATGTGCTCCGTGAGGATGAGGCGGTACGCGTCCAGGTTTTCGGCGAGGCTCTTCCCGTCCCCGTCGTCTAACGCCTTCGCGGCCGCCCTGGCGTGCGCCCTCCCGGCCTCGTGGTCCTCGTGCATCGCCTTGAGCACGGGCGTCTCTGGGTCGAAGAGCTTGAAGAGTATCTCCTCCTCCTTCGCGTGGTGGAAGCGGTCTGCGAATTCGCGTATGAACTCTATGCTCTCCGCAAGGAGCGTCCTGTCCGCCTCGTCCTTGAGGTCGGCCTCCAGGGTCAGCTTGGGTATCGCGGCCAGGAGCCTCTTTATCAGCTTGTGTTCGTCGACGAGCATCCTCATCGGGGGGGACAGGTTGGTCGTCTTGCGCGCCGCCCGGTTGCCTATCCTGGGCACGCTCATCTGCCTGCCCGGGAAGATGGTCTGGGCAATCTCCCCCATCATCTCCCGCTCATCGGTTTCGGGGACGTTGTGCATCTCTATGACGTCCCTGAGCCTGCATGTGCCTACGCTGCACGTCGAGCATCCTATGCCGTATCCGGTCAGTATGGCTTCGACCCGGGGGTGCTCCTTGATGATGTCCTTGACGTTCCTGTCGAGTTCTTTGAGCATTTCGCTGTCGCCTCCGCTTCGCGTCTCTGGTTTGGCCGCTTCTGGCGTGCGGGTTTGGGCGCCTCCGAGCTCCGGCGCCTCAATCCCCCTCTCCTTCAGCGCCTCCAGCGCCTGCCTTAGGTATCCGGCCTCGCCGTGGTCCCTCAGGTGGGTCAGGTGCGCCTTCACGGTGTCGGCGCCGGCCTTTATGATGTTTTCCATTACCCTCCGTTCATCGTAGGCTTCCGCCTCCCTCTCCACAGTCCTTATGGCGCCCCCGGGGCAGTGGCCTATGCAGGCGCCGAGGCCGTCGCAGTAGAGGTCGCTCACGAGGCGCGCCTTCCCGCCTATGACCTTCATCGCGCCTTCCGGGCAGTTGGGGATGCACTGGCCGCAGCCGTTGCATTTGTCCTCGTCTATCTCTATTATCTTCCTTTTCGTCATCCTTCACCATCCCCTCAGGCGTTTGCACGTCCTGCCTCCTTTCAGTATGCCGCATCCGCACAGCGTGTCCTGGTGCCTTGAAAGGTACCTCTCGACGGCGTCCAGGACCGGGTCGAGGTTCCTCCCGTCTATGGAGTATACGACTTCCCTCCCGTCCCTTTCGGCCAAGACGAGGCCCCACGCCTTCAGGGCCATGAGGTTGTGGCTTATGAGGCTTTGCTCGCGGCCGGTGGATTTCGCGAGGCCTGTGACGTTCTTCGGGCTCTCCCTCAGGGACTCTATTATGCCGAGCCTCGTCTTGTTCGCGAGGGCCCTGAAGAAGTGCTCGTATGAAATTTTCTTCATATGTCCATTATCGGCGCCCAAGAGATAAATACCGGACGGTAACCCGTAAGTAACCTGCAGGAGGAGCGCCGAGGGTGCGATGGCGGGCATGGGCTTCAACCGGACATACGACCTCGCCGGCGGAGTCGAGTCCTGGAAGGCGGGCGGGTACCCGCTCACCGGCTAATCCCCGCCTTCGCGGCCTCCTTCCCTAGGAATTCGACGAGCACGTTCCCGAGGGTGTTGTTGTACACGAGGAATGCGTCGTGGCCGTACGGGAGGTCGAGTTTCCTGTACACCGACGGGACTCCGGCTTCCGCGAGGCCTGCGCGTATCTCCTCGACGTGCTCCGGCGGATAAAGCCAGTCCGACGTGAAGGACACGAGGAGGAACTTGGCCTTCGCGCCGCTGAAGGCTTCCGCCAGCGTCCTCTTCCCGCCGTGCGTGAGGTCGAAATCGTCTATGGCCTTCGTGATGTAAAGGTAGCTGTTGGCGTCGAAGCGTCGGACGAAGCTCTTGCCCTGGTAGCTGAAGTAGCTCTGCACCTCGAACTCCCCGCCGAACTTCTGGCCGTTCCTCCCTGCCCTCAGCATTCTCCTGCCGAACTTGCGCAGGAGCGTGTCCTGGCTCAGGTAGGTTATGTGGCCTATCTGGCGGGCGAGCGAGAGGCTTCTTTTTGGCTGTCCCCGCTTGTAGTAGCTGCCGTTCTGCCATTCCGGGTCGCCGGTTATTGCCGCCCTCCCGACGTGGTGGAAGGCTATGCCGAGGGGGTACTGTTTCGCCGACGCGGCTATGGGTATCGCCAGGCGCAGGCTGTCCGGGTACTCTACGGCCCACTCCAAAGCCTGCATCCCCCCCATGCTGCCGCCAGTGACGCAGAACAGCTTCCTTATGCCGAGGTGGTCTATCAGCCTCTTCTGGGCCCTCACCATGTCGCGTACCGTTATGAGCGGGAAGTCGAGGCCGTACGGTTTCCCTGTCCCGGGGTTCACGGACGATGGGCCGGTGGAGCCTTTGCAGCCGCCTATGACGTTCGAGCATATGATGAAGTACTTCCTGGTGTCGAAGGTCTTGCCTGGGCCTACGGCGACGTCGTACCATCCGTGCTTCCTGGACGTCCTCCTGCTCTTGCCTGCGGCGTGGGCGTCCCCGGAGAGCGCATGGCAGATGAGGATGGCGTTGGTCCCCCGGCTGTTGAGGCTGCCGTACGTCTCGTAGGCTATGCGCACGGGGGCTAGCTTCTCGCCGCTGTCGAGCGGAAGCTCGTCGAACTCGAAGTACCTGGTCTTGGCGACCCCTACCGAGCCTTCCCTCTTCGTCATCGTCTCACCTTCACGTCTGCCTGTATGGTATGCCGACCGTCAGCTCTGTCCCGCACTTGGGGCACCTGCATGTGGTCACCGCCATCTCCTGCTGGATGCCCCCGGGCAGGGGGCATTGGGGCGTGCTCTCCCTCCGCCTTCTCCCTTTTTCCATCCTATTCCGCCTCCAGGGCCTGTTTCAGGTCGTCTATTATGTCGTCTGCGTCTTCAAGCCCTATGGACAGCCTTACGAGGTCCGGGGTTATGCCTCCCGCCAGTAGCGCCTTATCCGTGAGCTGGCTGTGGGAGGTGCTCGCCGGGTGGAGGGCGAGGCTTTTCGCGTCGCCGACGTTGGCTAGGTGCGAGAAGAGCTTCAGGCCGTTGATGAACTTTTCGCCGGCTTTCCGTCCGCCTTTTATCCCGAAGACTACCATGCCTCCGTAGCCTTTCCTCAGGTACTTTTTCGCGTTGTCGTGCGTGGGGTGCGTGTCCAGGCCTGGGTACCTGACCCAGCCCACCCTCTCGTGGCCCTCGAGGTATTCGGCCGCCTTCGCGGCGTTCCTGCAGTGCCTCTCCAGCCTGAGGGGCAGGGTCTCCAGGCCCTGGATGAATATCCAGGAGTTGTCGGGGCTTATGCATCCGCCGAGGTTCCTGAGGGGCACGAGCCTCATCCTGAGTATGTATGCGAGCGGCGTGAGGGGGCCGAGGTCGTGGGCGTATCTTATCCCGTGGTAGCTTTCATCCGGGGCGGTCAGGAGCGGGTGCTTCTTCGACTTCGCCCAGTCGAACTTCCCGGAGTCGACGACTCCGCCGCCGATGGCGGTGCCGTGGCCTCCTATCCATTTCGTGAGGGAGTGGACGACTATGTCCGCGCCGTGTTCGATGGGTCTTAGGAGGTACGGGGTGGTGAACGTGGCATCGACTATGTACGGCAGCCCGTTGTCGTGGGCCGTCTCGGCTATGGCATTGTAGTCGGGGACGTTGAGCGCCGGGTTCCCTATGGCTTCCGTGAACACGGCCTTGGTCTTCGGGTTTATCGCCTCCCCTATTTCCTCGGGCTTCGTCGGGTCGAAGAACCGGGTCTTTATGCCGAGGTCGGGGAGTATGTTGTTGAACTGGGTGTAGGTTCCGCCGTAGAGGTCGTTCGCGGACGCTATCTCGTCGCCGACCCTGGCGAGGTTTATAATGCTGTAGAATATCGCGGTCGTGCCGGACGACAGCGCGAGCCCGCCGACGCCCCCTTCGAGGTCGGCCAGCCTCTTCTCCAGGACATCTGTCGTGGGGTTCATGAGGCGCGTGTATATGTTCCCGAGCTCCTTGAGGCCGAAGAGGTTGGCCGCGTGCGTCGTGTCCTTGAACACGTAGCTCGATGTCCTGTATACCGGGACCGCCCTTGAGAGCGTCGTCGGTTCCGGTTCCTGTCCTGCGTGCAGAGTCCGTGTTTCGAATCCGCGTCTTGTCATATGTTGAGTAAACTCCTTAATTCTTATATAAATATTATGTGGTCTATTCTATGCTTATAAGCATAATATACTATAATCAGCTATATAAAATACAAAATATATGCAAAAGAGCTCTCAAAAGATAATCTCCGAAACCCAGGGCAGCACCCAATAAATCATAAACGTCGTCAGGACGACATAGCTCAGGACGCTCGCGGCCACGAGCGCCCTCTCCCTCCACACGTCCCTGAGCCTGCAGACGCCGCCGCTCCTGTTCCGTATCGTCATGTACAGGGAAGCGGCCAGGAACACCGTCCCGGCGGCCGCGAAGAAAGCCTTGTACTTCGGTATCCTCAGGGCCGCGCCTACGCTCCCGACGCCGAGCGCCCCGAAGGCGACGACGAGCGCGAGCGGGAAGCTGCAGCAGCTGGACGCGATGAACGTGCTCCTCAGCCCGATGGCCAAACCCTTCCAGTCCATTCAAATCGCCGTGTCGTTAACGAGTGACGCCCCGCCGCTTGAGGCGGCAAGCTCGAGTATCCTGTCTATCTTTGCGACCTTCGGGTTGTATATCACCCAGCTCACGTCCTGGCCCCACCCTATGCTCTTCCCGATGACGCCCGGCTCCCCCTGGACGTTGCTGGCCACGGCGGGGGCGCAGCTCGGGCAGAAGAACTGTATGTCTATGTACGCCTGCCTGTATCCCCTGCCTACATACCTGTCCAGATAAGACGGCCTCCTAGCCGCCGTGGTCGTAGTAGCCGCTAAGGTCGTGGCGGTCGTGGCCGGTGCGGCAGCTAGCGTGGCCGTCGTGGAGCTTGGGCTCGCAGGCTCGCTGGTCGTGGTAGTCGCAGGCGCAGCCTCGGTCGTGCTCGTGACATAAGCCGCGGCCGTTGTTGTCAACGACTCCTCGGCAGCCTGCCGCACAGTGGCCGGGACGGGCGGGTCGTAAGCCTCCATGTAATAGAATCCGGCGCTTGCCGCGGCGATCATGGCAAACACGCCGAGAAACAAATAACTTTCAGTGCCTTTCATGATAACATAACGGTTGCCTGGGGAAAAAGTCCTCAGGCAACTCGATTCAACCGTCTAGCAGCATCGTCCGCATCCTGGCCCCATGTGATTCACCTCCTCGACGAACATGTTATTAACGGATATAACATAAGTAAAGAACGTATTAATACCGGGCAGTAACCCGGGAGTTACCATGGCAAACACCAAGGCGGGTAAGGCCGACATCGCCCTGACGCCGGCGGAATTCTGCCCGATACGGCAGACCGTCCGCCTGCTCGGCAAACAATGGACGATGCTGGTCCTGAAGGAGATACACTACTCCAGGTACAATCGCCTGAGCTTCATGGAGCTGTCGAAGAGGCTCAAGGACGCGTCAAGCAAGGTGCTGTCCGAGCGCCTCAAGGAGATGGTCGCCGAAGGCCTCCTGAGGCGGAGGGCGGTCGACGACTCCAAACAGCCCCGGGTCTACTATTACCTGACGCCAGCCGGGAAGGACGCCTGCAAAATCCTCGAGGAGTTCAAGAAGTTCGGACTCAAGTGGGGCCCGAAGGAGTCCTCGAACTGCAAGAGGATAGACTGCGAACTCTGCAGCCAGGCGAGGGCCGAGGGCCGGGCGACCTTGCCCGCTCCCCCGGCTTAGTCCTCCTCAAGGCTGCGTCTTCAACTTTAATGCGACCACCGCAGTCACCGCTATCCCGTAGCCCAACAGCACGTACTTGAGCGGGACGGCGTCCGATACCACCAGGACGGCCCCTCCGATGAGCGCCAGGAGGCCGGTAGTCAGGAATATGGCCTCTACTATCGCCCTGAAGAAGGCCTTTTTGACGGCGTATCCGGTCTTAACGGCCTCCGCCTTTATCTCCTGGGCCTTCTTGGCGGCGTCGCTCTTCACCTCTTCTATCCTCTCCTCAACCTCGTACCTGTCCATGAAGAGCTTGAACAGGAAGGCTCCGACCCCGTCCACGACGTCCAATACGGAGCCGAGGGGCGTGCCGCCGAGAATCCCGGCCTGCCCGCTCCCGGCCTTCCCCTTGCCTTTGGAAGCCATGCTCACTTCTTCCTGAGCTTGGACATGACGACCGCGCCCGCTATCGCTCCGAGGACTGCGGCCGCGATCGTGGCCCCCGCCGGGTTCTTCCTTATCTCGACGTCTATCTTCTTCTTGGCCTTGGTGAGGTCCGCCTTTATCTTCTTCGTGCCTTTGGTCAGGTTCGCGCCAGAGACCTTGGCGACGTTCCTGTAGTTGGTCACCAGCTTCTTCTCAACGTCGTTCAACGCCTTCTTTATCTTGTTCTTCTCCACTGCTGTCAGTTTTCCCTTAGCATTCTTCTTTGTAGCCATGTCAAGCCTCGTTTTTGTGGATAATAATCGGCTCCCTCGAATATAAAGCCTCAGTTCAGCCTGTAGCCCCACCGCCATTTCGTGTTCCTGAGGACCGCCTTCACTTCGGCGCCGAGCCTGTCCCCTGCCTTGACGGGAATCCTCCTCTCGCTCGGCAGGAATATCTGCTTCCAGTGGGTCAGGGGCTTCCTCGGGTCGGTGGAGAGCGTCACGCTCCCTGAGAGCCTCGCCTCGAACCACATGGCGAGGCCGTGGAATTCGCCCGCCGAGACTATCCGGAACGAGCCGTTGAAGCTTATCTTCGGCTCATCGGAGGCGGTCAAGTCTATGCTGGCTATCCGCTCGGGCTCGGCAAGGAGCCTCGCTGCGCCCAGGTCGTAGTTCCTTATCTCCTTCGGGGCGCGGTCGACGCCGGAGTAGTCCACCCCGTGCACCTTTCCCCAGTAGCCCATCCCCGCGTCCTTCGACTCGACGGGCGCGACCCATATCTCTATCCTGTCGGGCATCATCCTGCCCCCCTGCCTGAGGTGCCTTCTCGCGTTCGCCATCTTGTAGGTTATGCCCTCGTCCGTGACGTGCATGCCCAGAAGCTCGCATATGACGAGGTCGACGTTCTGCGGCGGCAGGTCCCTGAGGTCGCACCTCACGAACCTGACGTTCTTCACGCCCGTTCTCTCAGCCGCCTCCCTGGCGACCGATATCACGGACGCGCTGTCTACGCCGACCACCTCGGAGGCCCCGGCCCGGGCCGCGAGGAAGGCGAGTATCCCGGTCCCGGTGCCGACGTCCAGCACCCTGTCGCCGGGCCGCACCGTCTCCCTGATGGCCTCCTCGAAGGCCCTGACCCTGACCTCGTCCTTGAGGAGCGTCTGGTGGACGTCGAGGCGGCTCCACGTGTACTGGTAGGCGGTGTCCGTGAAGAAGAAGGCCGCGAGGTAGTCGTCGACGGCGAACGTGGCGTCGCTCAGCTTCATGACGAAGTCGCGCCAGAGTATCCTCGCGCCGCCGAAGAGCCGGTTGAGCATTTTAGCGGACGGCGATGTAGGCGCCGTCCTTTCCGCCGTCGGTCTCCCTGAGCCTGACGGCTATGTCCTCCTTCACCGACGTCGGGACCTCGACCCCGACGTAATCCGCGTTTATCGGAAGCTCCCTGTGGCCCCGGTCTATGAGCGCCGCCGTCCTGATGCTCCTCGGCCTCCCCCTCGCGACCAGGGCGTTCATCGCGGCCCTGAAGGTCCTGCCGGTCGACATCACGTCGTCCACGAGGACGACGTCCATGCCCTCCACGTCGAAGCCGATGTCGCTCCTGTCACCCAAGCGGCCTTTCGAGTCGTCCCTGTACGGGTTCGTGTCCACGGACCCGAGGAGCACGTTCACTCCGAGTTTCCTGGCTATCGCGGCACGTATCCTCTTGGCGAGGACGTCCCCCCTGTTGAGGACTCCGACGATGGCGAGCTTCCTCGCGTCCTTCACGTCGGCCGCTATGCCGTCGGCTATGCGTTCCACGCACTCCGCGACATCATCCTCTCCAAGAACCTGGCTGGCGTCCATCTGACCCCGGATTAAACTCTATTGGCGAGCCCCTTTTTATACCCTCCAGTCCCATATTACTGGGATTTGAGGATGGCGAAGCTTTGGGGCGGGCGTTTCCAGAAGGATTTCTCGAAGACCGTCGAGGACTATCTGCAGTCGGTCGACGTGGACCGGGAGATGGTGCTCGAGGACATCTGGGGGAGCGAGGCGCATGCCCTCATGCTCGCCCGCCAGGGCATCATATCGAGCCGGGACCTGAAGAAGATACTGTACTGGCTCGAGCGCGCGAGAGGCGACTGCCTGAAGGGGAAGTTCGTCCTCGACAAGGGCGACGAGGACGTTCACATGAACGTCGAGAAGTACGTGATAAAGGGCGCCGGCGGGGAGTACGGCGGCAAGCTGCACACGGCCCGGAGCAGGAACGACCAGGTCCTCGTGGACGCGAAGCTCCATGTGCGAGGCAGGATAATCGGCGTCAAGCGGAAGGTGCTCGCTCTCCAGAAGGTGTTCCTGCGGCTCGCAGCCGAGAACGCGGAGACCCCGGTGCCGGGCTACACCCACACCCAGGACGCCCAGCCCATCAGCCTCGCCTTCTGGGCTACGGCCTACGTCAGCATGCTCATGCGCGACATCGAGCGCCTGGACGCCGCTTACGCCCATGCGGACTCGTGCCCGCTCGGCTCCTGCGCGCTCGCGGGGACCAGCTTCGACATAGACCGGAGGCTGACCGCGAAGCTCTTGGGCTTCAGGACAGTCCACGAGCACAGCCTGGACGCCATCAGCTCCCGGGACTTCATCGCGGAGACCCTGTGCGCGCTCGCAATCCTCATGGCGAACCTCAGCAAGCTCGCCGAGGAGCTGGTGTACTGGAGCACCTACGAGTTCGGGATACTCGAGCTCGACGACGGCTACACCGCCGGCTCCTCCATCATGCCCCAGAAGAAGAACCCGTGCGTCGCGGAGCTTGCGAGGGGCAGGACCGGGCGCGTGTACGGCTCCCTGATGCAGCTCCTCACCATGATGAAAGGCATCCCGATGGGCTACAACCGGGACCTGCAGGAGGACAAGCCGCCCCTGTGGAGCGCCTTCGACGTGGTGGAGGACACCCTCGAGGTGATGGCCGGGATGGTGGAGACGATGAAGGTGAACAAGGAGCGGCTGGCGGAACTGTCCGGCGCCAACTTCACGACAGCCACGGAGCTCGCGAACCACCTCGTGCGAACGAAGGGGCTCACGTTCCGCCAGTGCCATCGCATCGTCGGCTCCCTCGTCGGGGGGCTCGCGAGACAGGGCAAGACGTTCATGGACTTCGACGACGTCCACGCAATCCTACTGGGAAGCGGCGTCGACCTCGGCTTCGACGAGATGCGCCTCGTCTTCGACCCCCGGAGGAACATACACACCTACCGGAGCCAGGGCAGCACGTCGCCGCGCGAGGTCGCCAGGATGACCAAGGCCTTCCAAAAGCAGGTCGCGGCGAACGCCAGGCGGACGGACGCGCAGGCCAGGAAGGTGTCGTCCGCCCGCGCGGCCACCGACAGGGCGATACGGCGGGTGCTTTCAGGCTCGGACATCAAGAGAATCAAACTGGATTAAAATGGCAAAGAAGGTCGTTCTGGCGTATTCCGGCGGGTTGGACACGAGCGTGATACTGAAGTGGCTCATCGACAAAGGCTACGACGTCGTGGCTTACGTTGCCGACGTCGGCCAGGGGGACGATTTCGGGAAGGTGAAGTCGAAGGCCCTGAAGGTCGGCGCCAAGAGCGTCTACGTGGAGGACCTGAAGGGCGAGTTCGTATCCGACTTCGTCTTCCGCGCGCTGAAGTGCAACGCAATATACGAGGGCCGCTACCTCATGGGAACGTCGATTGCGAGGCCTATCATAGCTAAGCGGCAGGTCGAAATCGCCAGGCGGGAGAAGACCAACGTCGTGTCCCACGGGGCGACGGGGAAGGGCAACGACCAGGTCAGGTTCGAGCTAACGTACATGACGTTGATGCCGGACGCTGAGATTATCGCCCCCTGGAAGGAGGACGACTTCCTGGCCGCGTTCCAGGGCCGCGCCGACATGCTCGCGTACGCGGCGAAGAACGGCATAGACGTCGACGCCACGAAGAAGAAGCCCTACAGCTCAGACGAGAACATCATGCACAAGAGCTTCGAGGCGGGGGTGCTCGAGGACCCGGCGTCCGCGCCGCCAACCGACATGTTCACAAAGTCCGTCTCGCCCAAGGACGCGCCCGACAGGGAGACCAAGGTCTCGGTCACGTTCGAGCGGGGGGTTCCGGTGAAGGCCGAGTCCGGCGGCGTCGTGAAGAATGAGCCGGTCGAACTCCTGGCTTTCCTGAACGGCCTCGGCGGCCGAAACGGCGTCGGGAGGATAGACATGGTCGAGAACCGGTTCGTGGGCATGAAGAGCAGGGGCGTCTACGAGACCCCCGGCTACACGATACTCCGGGCGGCGCACATGGACTTGGAGGGGCTGACGATGGACCGGGAGGTCATGCACCTGCGCGACTCCCTCATCCCGAAGATATCGGAGCTGATGTACAACGGCTTCTGGTACGCGCCTGAGATGGACTTCCTCATGGCTGCCGTGGAGGAGAGCCAGAAGACTGTCTCGGGCACGGTGGAGATGAGCCTCTACAAGGGCAATGTCAGCGTGGAGGGCCGCAAGTCCCCCGAGAGCCTGTACGACCAGGACGTGGCGAGCATGGACGTCCACGGGAAGTACGACCAGAAGGACTCCATAGGCTTCATAAGGCTCAACGCCCTCAGGCTGAGGACATGGGCTGCGAGGCATCCCCGGAAGGCTTAATCCTTTCAGGCCCCGGCGGAGCGCCGGGGCGGCTTTGTCTTTTCACCGAACCGTTCTATTCCGCTGCGTCCTGGTATTCCACGCAGCCTTGGGCCGGCCTGCACCTCTGGCTCGAGCTGCACGTCTGCACGGCGTTGTAGGTCTCCTTTACTATGCAGCAGCCCTCGTCGCATGTGGGCTCCCTGAACATCTTGTATACCTCGTCGTTCTTGCATCTGAGGTCGCTGTAGCCTGGCTGGCCGCAGTCGGAGTTCGCGGCGCAGGGCGTGCACTTCGGCGGGGCGATTGTCGTCGTCACCGTACCCCCGGCGCCGCATTGGGCTGCGCATTGCGTGCAGTCGCATCTGCGGAACGGGCTCGTGTCTGTCACGTTCACTCCCTTGCACGGCGGGCAGACTATCTTGGTCGTGCCGTCTGAGGAGACCTGCGGGCAGTCCGTCTGGGCGTCCCTTACGGTGCCGTCGTAGCACACGAACTTGGTCACAGTCTTCTCTATCAACTGTTCGCCACCGGAGGGCTTGAGGAACCAGATGCTGGAGCCTCCGAAGAGGACTCCCACGAGGAGCGCTAGCGCGATTAGGACCCCGACTAAGAGGACTTCGATTCGTGCCATTATCCCTTAAATATAGTCCCGGGGACTTAAAAACCGGATGTGGCGGCGGGGCGGCCGTCTTAAATACGGCCGGTGCAATATCATACATGGCGAAGTGGAGGTGCAGGCCGTGCAGGTTCGTTTACGACGAGGCTAAGGGCCATCCGCAGTCGAAGGTGAAGCCGGGCACCCTGTTCAAGGATCTCCCGGCGGGGTGGGTCTGCCCGGTCTGCGGCGCATCGAAGGACTTCTACGAGGAGGTGAGGGAGTGAACCTGGAGGATGCCAGCGAAGCGGTCAAGGAGTACATAACGTCCCATCGGATATGCCATCTGGCGGTCTCGGAGGGGGACACCCCGAGCGCGTCAACGGTCTACTACGTGAACCGGGGGTATAGCGTCATCTTCGAGTCCGACTCCGACTCCCATAAAATCCAGATTTTGCGCGCCAACACCAAGGTTTCGGCCACCATCGACGAGGACTACTCCGACTGGAAGGACATCCGGGGGGTCCAAATCTACGGGAAGGCCGAGTTCCAGGGCGAGAAGGAGTCCGAGAAGCTCAGGGCCGTGTTCGAGAAGAAGTTCCCTTGGATGGCGGAGCTTGGCGGCATACCAAGCCACCATGTCCTGGTCAGGATAGTGCCGGAGAAAATCTATTACATGGACTACTCGAAGGGTGTTGGCCACCGGACGATCCTCTACCCTGAGGACATGGGGAAGACTAAGTCGACCCTTCAGTGGTAGCGTTCGCTCCGGGCCTGTTTTCCCTGCAGATTCCGGCCGTCTCGCCATCCGCCGGGCAGTCGCACTTCTTCTTGAGGACGTCGAACGCGCAGTTTATGTACTTGAGTTCGCGGCAGCAGCAGACTTTCCCGGAATCGGTCAAGGGGATGACCTTCCTGTACGCGCACCTCACTGCGCACTGCCTCTCAGCCCCGAAATCGTAGCCGCATCCTCCGTCATCGGTCACCGAATGGTTCCCGTAGCCGTATCCGCTGCACGCACCGGCGCATTCGCCGGCGTCTATCGCCTCGTCCGGGGCGGGCGTCACGCACCTGCACTTCTGGCAGACCGTGCCTTTCGGGCATGGGAAGCCCGCGTCGCATTCCTCGGGGGCGGTCAGGTTCCGGTCGCCGCAGCGGTGGGCGGTTTCAGGCGGCAGGTCGACGGGGCAGCCGGTCTCCCGGCATTCCGTCTCGGGCCCCGCCTGGGAAATGCATCCTGCGGCGGCCAGGACCAGGAGGATTACGAGCGTCCTCTCCAAGGCCTCTCACACCCCTCTCATCGTCTTGTACGCCGTGTAGCCTTCGGACTGGATGGCGTCCGCGACCTTGTCCTGCAGGGCCTTGCCGGGCGTCAGGGCTACCATGAGGCCTCCCCTGCCGGTGCCGGTCATCTTCGCCCCGTATGCGCCCTCTTCGCGGGCGACGCCGACGAGGAGGTCGAGTTCGTCGCATGACACCCTCATCTCCTGTAGGAGCCGGTGGTTCGCGTCCATCAGTTTTCCAACCGCCTTAAGCTCGCCTTTGGTGACGGCCGAGCGGGCGGAGACGACGGTCTCATGGTACTTGGCGAAAATACTCTCGTAGGCTTTGGGGTCCTGTTCGCGGTTCTTCCTCACCGCCTCCACGACATCCTTGGTGCTCGAGGTCAGTCCGGTGTTTCCGAGGACTATTTCGACTGGCTTCGGCAGCCTGATGAGGTCCATGGTGTTTGCCCCGCCATGGAGGTCCTTGACGAACCATATGAGGCCGCCGTATACCGCGGCGGTGTTGTCTATGCCGGACGGCTTGCCGTGGTAGCCTTTCTCGCCCTCGTATGCGACCTCGTTGATTCTCTCATCGTCGTAGCCTAGGCGGAAGTGGCCGTTGAGTGCCCGGGCGATGGCTGCGGCCGAGGCGGCCGACGCCCCGACGCCGGATGCGGCGGTGAGGTCGCCGGCGAGGGTGACCTCGAAGGGGGTTTTCTCGACGTCGATGCCGCAGGCCTTGTATATGAGCCTGTTTGACTCGACCTGTTCGTCGTACTTCTCCATCTTGTAGCCTGGGGTCGCGGGCCTGTCGTCCACGAGCCTGTATTTGCCCGACGGCTTGACGGCGGCCGTCGTCTTCGCGGATATCGCGGACGCTATGGCGGGCAGCCCGTAAACGACGAAATGCTCCCCGAACAGTATGGTCTTCCCGTAACCGTATCCTTCAGCCATGGTACCTCATATCCAATTTGGCGAATAAAAACACGGGCATCCTGCCTAGGTATAGTCCCCTATCAGCCTCTGCTGGGTCTTTTTCTTGCACGTCCCGCAGAGCCTGAGGCCGATGCCCTCGGCCTTCCTCCTGCCCCTGAAATAAACCCTGTTTCCCGGGGTTATGTTTCCGATATAGGGGCAGTCGCAGCCTGTGCGGTGGTACAGTCGTTCCCTGGATTCCCTGCTGGCGACATACGTCCTGCCCCCTGTGAACAGCATGTCCAGCCAGCCGAGCCACTCCATCAACATCCTATTCGAAGAGGGGCTTTTAAGCGATAGGCCTCGCCGCCTCGGCGATTTTGTAGTGCCTGTACCTGATGCCCTTCGCCTTAAGCTCCCTCGACACTTCCCTGGCCGAGTCCTTGAGCGTGAACACGTATACCGCGCTTCCGCCGGCGACGTTCCACCAGGCGCGTATCCTCGACTCCCTCATGGCCTCCACGAGGTCGGTGACCGCCTTCATCTCCGGCTTGATGACCTCCATCCCCATCTCCGCGAACATCCTGTGGACGGTCCTCGCCTCGGACTCCATGATGGACAGCACCCCGTCGAGGTCGTCCTCGTCCAGAAGCCGTTGCAGGCTCCTCAGGCGGTTCTCCGTCTCGTTGGCCCTGTGGGGGTAGTATTTGTGGTTGACCACCCTCCTGTGGAGGTCGTCGGCGCTGAAGCGCCTTATGTCCGGGAATGGCACGGCGTACACGTTCACGCCGGAGAAATACGACGGCTTCTTCAGCTGCGACACCACCATCCCCCCCCTCTCGTCGACGATGCACTGGCTGAGGCCTCCGACGAGGCTCCTGTAGGCGGTTTCGCTCACGTGCCTTGCGAGCTCCACCATCCTGGCTACCGGGAGGCCGAGCTCGAGCACGTCGTCCATGACGGTGACCAGCGCGGCGGCTCCGGAGTCGCTCGAGCCTGTGAGCACGTTATGGTTCTCGGACGAGACCATCACCCCGGTCTCGTCGGTGGCGAGGGCGAGCATCTCCCTTACCAGGGTATACGCGGCGGCCCCCCTCTGGTCCTGCGGCACCTCCCCGTTCAGCCTGAACTCCACGCCGCCGCCTACGAGGTCCGCCGAGGACTCCGTCTTCGCCATCCCGTGTATGTCGGTCACGGCCAGGCTTGCGTGGCTGTGGCCTGAAATCCGGAGCTTATAGTCCTTGAAACCCTCCGCGAAGACTAGCGGCAGGCCCGGGTACGCGACGGCCTTGGAGCCCTGTTTCATCGCTGAATATATTCGCCGGCCGATAATATATCCCAAATGGCGGCGGTCATATTCGATATGGACGGGACATTGGTCGACCTCTTCGAGCTGCATTACCAGGGCTTCAGGAGCGTCATACTGGCGGACTACGGGCTTGACTTCACCCCGTCCGACCTGAGGCCGCATTACGGAAAGGCCGGGGAGGAGATAGCGAGGGCATTCTTCGAGGCGCACGGCGTGGAGGGCGTCGATTACGGGCGTTTCGCGGATAAGCGGAGGCGCTGGGTGACCGGGAACATCCGCGCATGCAAGCCGCTCCCGGGCGCGAAGAGGCTCCTCGGGGAGCTCCGGGCGGCAGGCGTGCCCATCGCGCTAGGCACCTCCAACCCCCGCGAGGTCGGCGAGGCCATACTCGGGGCATGCGGCCTGGCCGGGCACTTCAAGTACGAATCGTACCGGGAGCCTAACGTCCCGGGGAAGCCGGCACCCGACGTCTTCCTGGAGGCCGCCCGGGGCCTGAACGTCAGGCCCTCGGAGTGCGTCGTCGTCGAGGACTCGGTCCACGGCGTATTGGCTGCGAAGGCCGCGGGGATGAGGGTCGTGGCGGTCGCGACCGGGACGCATACGAGGGGGGAGCTGGAGGCACTTAGGCCGGACCTGCTCGCGGACGGCCTGGAGTCGGTAACGGTCCAAGACGTCGTCGGCCTGGCGGGCGGCGCATGAGGTGCAGGGTTCAACTCACGCCCTAAGCCTGTACGTCGTTATGACTATCCCCGAGCCGTCGGAGGGCACCTCTACGGCGACCTCCTGTATCGGCAGCTTCAGCTCCTCCGAAGTCCTCCGTATGGCGAGGACGTCCCTCCCGTTCCGGTTCACCGTGGACTTAAGCCCCTCGACCGCCCCTTGGAGGCGGTCCAGCCTAATCCTCCTGCCGTCGTGCCCTAACAAGCCAAAGCCTGCGGCGACTATCCTGGCGTTGCCGGCGGGCTCGCGCCTCAGGAGGGGATAGTACTTCTCCTCAACCAGCCCCTTCTTGTCCGCCAGGAAGGTGACGGGCCCGTACACGTCCCAGACCTCGTCGTATTCCCCTCGCAAGTCCATGTCGGAGGCGTCTCCGACAATGTAGTTGACGTAGTCCGGGTGCCGGTACCGCTTCCTGCTGACCCCGGTCAAGGTCAGAACCGACCCGTTGCCGAACCTCACAGCCTTCAGGCCACCCTCGGCTACGGCCTTGAATCCCCCAAGCCTGCCGGAGAGGTTCACCACAAGCTCGCCGTAGGCTCCGGCCTCCCCGCATCCGAAGTCCAGGAGGTCGGCCCGCCCCATGGAAAGCAGCCTGCTGGACACGTGCGAGGCCAGGTCGGTGGCGAGCAGGCTGTCGTATCCGACGTCTCCCTGCCCGAAGGCCGTGTCATCGGACAGCCGCCTGTTTGTGAGATGTTTCCCGGTGCCGTCAAGCAGCATCCCCGGGGCCTTATAGACCTCCCCGAGTCCCCCGGCGTTCTCCACGAACTGGATGGCCTTGAGCCTCATGTACTCCGTCAGGAGGATTTCCCTCGTGAAGGGGCTGGTCTTGCCTCTAATCCACTCCCTGGCCGCGGCCTCAATCCTCCGCTGATACGCTAAGCCGTTCGGGATGGCGTCTATCACCTTCTGGAGCCCCCTCTCTTCCTCGGCGCTGACGCCGAGGCCGGCCTGCAACCGCATCCGCTCCATGCGGACCTTCGCGATGTCGTCCAATCCGAGCCTTCCCGTCCCCCTGAGCGTCGGATAGTCCTCAAGGAGGCCGGCCTCAAGCGGCTTGATATCCGCCCTCGGGGCCGCCCCCTTCAGCATGGCATCCAAGAGTTCCATGTCGCCTCTTGCGAACCTGGCCGCCCTGATAAGCTTTTTTTGTTCAGTTGACGGGGCCACATAACAGATTCGCGCGGCCGGGTAATATACTTTCGGGCGTCCATTCGGCGTCGGATGCTCCGACCTCTTATTAATACCGTTGGGTAATCTATTAGGCATGGCAGACATAGACCACGTCTTCGAGGTCTCCTACGAGATATGCAACAAGGTCGGGGGGATATACACAGTCATCAGGTCCAAGGCCGCCCAGATGGTCGAACACTACGGGGAGAACTATCTCGCGGTCGGCTTCTGGGAGCCGTCTCAGGCGAGGGTCGAGTTCGAAGAGCAGGCTCCCCCCACCCAGTTCGCCAGGGCGTTCAGGCGCCTGGAGGCGGACGGGATAAGATGCCACTTCGGCGTCTGGCTCATCCCCGGCAGGCCGAAGACGGTGCTCGTGGACGCGAGGGCGTACATGCTGGACACGAACGCCCTGAAAAAGCAGCTTTGGGAGAGCTACGGCATAGATTCATTGCACAGCGACGCGTGGTTCAACGACCCCCTCCTGTGGTCGACTGCGGTCGGCAGGCTCATCGAGGAGCTCCTGCGGGAGGAGTCGTTCAAGGGCGGGAAGGCGGTCGCGCACTTCCACGAGTGGCTTTCCGGGTTCGGCCTCCTGCACCTGCACAAGGCGGGCGTCCCGGTGGCGACGGTGTTCACCACCCACGCCACGATGCTCGGCAGGAGCATCAGCGGCAAGGGCGCCGACCTCTACGGGATGGTGAACGAAGGCCTGAAGCGTAAGGAGCGGGCGTCCGTCGACCTTGCGAGGACGTACAAGTGCGAGGACAAGCACACCACCGAGGTCGCCTGCGCTGAGCACGCGAGCGTCTTCACCACGGTCAGCGAGGTGACAGGCAGGGAGGCCCATTACATGCTCGGCAAGAAGCCGGACGTCTACCTGTACAACGGACTCGACCTGAGCAAGTTCCCGGAGCTAGAGGAGCTGTCGGTGCTAAGGAAGAACTACCGGGACCATATGCGCGAGTTCCTCACGTCCTACTTCCGCCGGTACTATGACGTCGACTTCTACAACATCCGGAGCATGTTCCTCTCCGGCAGGTACGAGTTCCACAACAAGGGCATAGACGTGTTCATAGACGCCCTCGGCAGGCTTAACCGGCGGCTGAAGGCGGAGGGCTCGAAGAAGGGCGTCGTGGCCTTCATACTGGTCCCGAGCGGCACGCGAGGCGAGGACATACAGGTCCTAAAGAACAAGGTGCTCTACGAGGAGATACACGACCAGATAGAGGCCAGGATGCCGGAAATCAAGGAGCGGCTCCTGAACCTGATAACTAGGGGGGAGGCGCCTGACGGCAACGTGTTCACCGAGGAGTTCCTCCAGCAGGCCAGGAAGCTGACGCTCCACTTCATCGAGAAGCGCGGCCAGTCCGCGCCGCTGTGCGCTTTCGAGCTCTCGTACCCTCCGGAGCAGGACAGCATAATCCAGGCCTTCAGCCGGAACGACCTCCTGAACCGTGAGGAGGACAAGGTGAAGGTCATATTCTATCCCGCCTACCTCTCCTCCGCCGACAGGCTCATCTCCATGGAATACAATCCGGCGACACTCACCTGCGATGTCGGCGTCTTCCCGTCGTTCTACGAGCCCTGGGGGTACACTCCCCTGGAGACGGCGGCACAGGGGACGCTCGCGGTGACCACCGACCTGGCGGGCTTCGGGCAGTTCATCGCCGGCAAGGGCGACGGCATACAGGTCCTGAAGCTCGACGGCGTCCCGTACGACCGGATAGTCGAGGAGCTAACTCAGAAGCTCTATGAGATAGTCGTCATGGAGAAGAAGGAGCTCACCCGCCGCAGGCTCAACGCCAAGGAGCTGGCGGGACTCGCGGACTGGAGGCTCCTGGCGAAGAACTACTTCAAGGCCCACCAGATGGCGGCGAAGAAGCTCAAGACGGGATAGTCCAACCATGGCCAAAGGGAACCGGTTGCTGTCGCTCGGTCCCGCCTTGTTTTCGAACGCGTACGCGCTCTACCTGGTATTCTTCCAAAAAGCCGGCGTGTCAGACCTCCTTTTCTGGTTCTGGCTTGATTTCGTCGTGTCATTCCTCTTTCTCGTCCCGCTCGCCGAGTCTTATCGCAGGAATAGGCGGCGGGAGGTTCCAGCCGAAGGCGGCAGGTTCCTCCTCATATTCGGGTTCCTGCTGGCCCTGTTTTATCTGACACTGTTCCTCGGCATCACCTATAAGGCCGAATGGGGCGCCGGCCGGTTACCGGAGTTCATCTTGGGGAAGACTTGGGGAATCATCCTGTTCACTGTCATAAGCGCGACCCGGTTCCTGGCGGAATACAACGGCCGCAGATACCTTTACGGAAGCTATGACGACCTTACCGGAGCATACGGGTCGAAGGGGCTGGTCATATGCGCCATGTACCTCGTGCTGCAGGTGCAGTACCACTGGTTCACTGGCAGACTCCAGGGCGGCGGGGAACTCGGCTTCATAGTCCTGGCGTTCATCATCCCCAAGATGCTTGTGGAAGCCGGCGCCTCGCCCCTCTGGTTGAGGGACAGGCTGCGGGAAATGTTCGGGAAAAAGAAATAGCTACCTACGTGTCCTCTTCAAGGGCTCTCAGCACTTCCGCGACGCTCCACGCCTGGCTTACTGCGCCTCTTGCGGCGTGCGGCGGCTCCGCATCGTATACTTCGGCCAGCGTCCCCACGCACCCGTCATACAGGCGCCCGAGCACCGGCTTAATGACTTCCATCGCGTATTTCCTGCCCTTGTCGCCTCCGACCCTGACGATGGCCTTCGCATACGGTCCGAGGAGCCACGGCCAGACGGTCCCGTTGTGGTACTCCCTGGCCCTGTCGTCCACCCCGCCCACGTACTTCGGCGAATACTTCGGGTTCTTCCTGTCGAGGGTCCTGAGCCCGCAGGGCGTCAAAAGCTCGTCGTCGACGACCTTCAAGAGCAGCGCAGCCTCCTTGATGGGAACTGGCGAGTGCTCAAGCGACGCGGCTATCACCTGGTTGGGCCTGATGCTGTCGTCGCCGGGGGAGTCCATCAGGTGCCTGCCGTTCCAGTATTTGTCCATGAAGGACGACTCGAAGTCGGATTTCAGCCCGGCGTAATCCAGCGAGTCGGAAAAGAGCGGAGCCAGCCACTCGAGGGTGCAGAGCGCGTTGTACCAGAGCGCCTGGACCTCCACTGCGTCGTTCCTCTCGATGGTGTCCATCCACGTCCCGGACTTGTGCCTGATGAGGCCGGATTCCAGGAGCTTCGAG
>JBFYKH010000047.1:0-15991 GCA_041306075.1 Candidatus Altarchaeota archaeon | reverse complement strand
TCGTCAACGGCGTTTTCGCCCGCGCTTATCGCGCAGCCGACGGGGTCGCAGAGGAATTCGACGATGTTCGCGTTCTTCCTGACGGCCGGGTCGTTTACGTGGATTCTCACCGTCACGAGTTCCATTGTCCCGACGTTGTCCGGCATCTCGATGTAGAGGCCGTCCTTCGGGGACTTTGCCTCGTAGGCCGGCCTGTCGAAGAAGCCCATGTTCTTGCCGCACTCCGTCCACGGCTCGAATGCTGAGGCCGATGACGCGGATAAAAGGAGCGCCAGGACCAGCCACCCGAACATGGAATGATTTAATCCCCAGGCGGATTTATATGCATGCGTTTCCGGGATACTCTACATGGAGAGGACTGTCGAGCCCCCCCGGGCCGAGGGCGGCTGGAGGGAGCTGCCTTTGATAAAGCTGTTCGCAGGCAGGGGGGCGAAGCCCCAGGCGCCGCCGGAGAAGCCTGTCACCGACGAGGCCAGGCGCATACACCGGGCCCTTGAGGCCGGTCTCGAGAAGATGGCGTCGGAGGGGGTGGAGCGGATAGTCCTGGCGCTCCATGAGTCTCCGGGCCTGAATCTCCCGAAGCGGGAAGGGTGGATGGACGCCGGCGACAGGAAGTATTACCCCCACCAGATACTCGACGAGGAGGAGCTCGCGCTCATGCGCGCGGGGAAATCATACACGGTCATATCGCTCGTGAACGGCGACGTCGGAGGCGCACTCAACCGGAAGGCGGAGGGGGTGCAGGTGATACTCAGGGAGTTCGCGCCGTCGCGGTTCCTGCCGAAGATGGAGAACGACGCCGACCTGAACTATGAGCTCGCGGTGAACCGCTTCGAAGGGGACGAACTCCTCAAGTGGGCGGGCGGCGTCAAGGCGTGGACGCCCGAGATGATTGCACAGCGGATAGGCGACGGCATAGCGGAGTGGAAGGAGCGGACCGCGGAACTCGTCGGGGGGGCCAGGCATGCTAGGGGCCATCCCGGGTACCGGCTGCCTCCCCCGGAGTAGGCTGTTAATATTGCCTTTTTCTGTATATTCTCCACGATGCACTGGAGCGACGAGTACGTGGAGGCGCTGAAGAAGAGGGGGGGAGCCCACGTGATAGAAACCGGCACCTCCATATCCGGGATACCGCACGTCGGCAACGCGTCCGACGTCATCCGCGGCGACTGCGTGAGGAAGGCGCTCGTCGCAGCCGGGCTTGAGGCTAAGCTCGTGTGGGTTAGCGACGACTCGGACCCTTTCCGGAAGGTGCCGGCCGGCATGGAGTCGTTGAGGGACTACCTCGGTTTCCCGGTCAAGGACATCCCGGACCCCCACGGCTGCCACAAGTCGTTCGTCGACCACTTCGCCAGGCCGTTCGTGGAGGACCTTTCGAGGTTCGCCGTGGTGCCGGAAGTACAGTCGGGAACGGAGCTGTACCGGAGCGGCGCCCTCACGGCGGAAATCAAGACGGCGTTCGAGAACAGGGCGGGGATAATAGGGATACTCAACAAGTTCAGGGAGCACCCGCTGCCAGCCGACTGGGTGCCGTGGACCCCCATCTGCGAGAAGTGCGGCCGGATATCGACGACGAAGGTCACCGGCCTGTCCGGCCTCAAGGCGACATACGAGTGCGTCACCACCGAGGTGGCGGGAGGCGAGGCCCAGGGATGCGGCCACAAGGGCGTGAGCGACGCCTCCGCCGGGATGGGGAAGATGCCGTGGAGGGTCGAATGGGCCGCACGCTGGCATCTCAACAAAGTCACCTGCGAGCCGTTCGGAAAGGAGCACGCGGCCTCCGGCGGCAGCTACGACACGTCGAAGCTGATCTCGGCCGAGGTGTTCGGCTGGCAGCCGCCTGAGCCGGTCATCTACGAGTTCTTCACCCTCAACGGCGCGAAGATTTCCAGCTCGAAGGGGAACGTCATAACGCTCTCGGAGTGGCTTGAGATTGCGGAGCCTGAGGTGCTCAGGTACTTCATGTTCAAGAAGCTGAACAAGGCGCGGGACATAAACCTGAAGGCGCTGCCGAACCTCTCGGACGAGTACGACGAGGCCGAGCGCCTATACCACAGGAAACAGGAGGGGGACATGGACCGCGCAGAGATGTACGGGCTCGCCCAGTGCGGGCAGGCGAAATACATGAACGTGCCGTACACGCTGTGCGCCGTCCTCCACCAGGTGGTGCCCGAGGAAAAGGCGGGGGAGCGCGCCAGGGCGATGGGCTACGCGGGCTTCGACCTGGACCGGCTGAAGCGCCGCGTAAGGCTCGCAGGCCGGTGGGTCGGAATCCACGGCCCAGACTACCTCAGGTTCAAGCTCCTCACGGAGGAGGAGTCGAAGACGCAGTACGGGAGGCTCGACGACCTCCAGAAAAAAGGCCTCCTCATCCTCGCCGACGAAGTTGGCAAGGCCAAGGAGCCGGAAGCCCTCCACAAGAGAATCTACGAGACCGCCCGCGCCGTAGGCCTGGAGCCGCCGAAGCTCTTCGACGCCATATACTGGACGCTCATCGGCAAAGAGAAGGGCCCGAAGGCCGCAGCCTTCATGATGACCCTCGGTGCCGAATACCTGACGAGCAGGTTCACACGCTAATTTTCCGGCCGCTCCACGGGGGGCGCCCAGTCAGCGGCCTCGCCCACGGAACCTCCTCAGAGGCGGCAGCGGGAGATTGTTTTTTTCGTCGGTTTCCCCGGGGTTAAGGGTTCCCCAATCCAATTCGAGCAGGTTCGCAGCCAGCTGGGTGTAGGCGTCCCACTCCTTCTTTTCGGCTGCGTCGTAAAGGGATTTCCGTAGCGAAGGTATCCGCGGCCGTACGTCATCGTACACGTCCAGGCCTATGGCTTTCATGTCCGCCGCATGTCTGGCGTAGGAACGCCAGTCCCCCGCCCTGCCAAGCCTTACAAGCTCGTCTCTTATTCCGGGTTCGCATCCGCGAAGGGAGTAGTCCGCCTTAATGCCGAGACGCTTCAGGTTGGCCGCGTGGGAGGCGAATAATCCCCAACGTCCCTCGATGCGCCTGCCGAACATGTCTTTCCCATCCTCATAGAGGCGTAAATCCGCTGCCATAAACTGTTCATGTCCCCCGAACCGCGGCGCGGAGCCGATGCCTAAAGCATTCACGTCGACGAGACGGCTCACTACATCAGGCCAATCGTTTATCTCGTTTGCCGCTCCGGCCTCCAACATCATCTGCTTAACGTTAAAATCAGCCGATAGCCAATCGTGAGTTTCCTTCCCGTATTTTCCGACATGCTCGTCCGCTTTCAGGCCGAGCTTTTTCATGTTCGCAGCCAGGTGGAGGAAATTACCCCAACTTTTTCCCCCGGCCAGTTCACCAAGGCGCAGACCGGTTCCCTCAATAGCCTCTGGCGTAATCTCAATGAGGATGGGCCGCTCATCCCTCCCGGGCTCCTCCAAGAGCGGCTGCCCTCTCAGCTTCCCAGCCGGCTTGTATCCCGCGGTTTTCATGGGTAGGACGGTCTGCATCAGGCATATTCCGTCGTAAGATAATCGGGAACCGGGAGTTTATATCCCCTCTTCAGCCTCAGGCAGACGGAGGGAGTGATAGAGCCCTTCCTCATGGCGGCGGGTCCCGGGGCGGAAGCATCCAACCTGATGACCCTCGGGGCGGAATACCTGAGGGGCAGGTTCGGGCGCTAACGCATTTTTAACCCCCTTTTTGTAATACTATGGTTGAGGGTGATGTTTGATGTTTGAGGCTACGATTAACGACACGAAGTCCTTCCGTAACAGCATCGAGGCGATAGCGGCTCTGATTGACGAGGGGACATTTCACATAGACTCCACCGGCATGAAGCTGAGGGCGATGGACCCGAGCCAGATAGCGCTCGTCGACTTCGAGCTGCCGGCGAAGGCCTTCGAGAAGTTCAAGTGCGACAAGCCGTTGACCCTGGGCGTGGACTTCGCGGAGCTCTCCAAGATAACGCGCAGGTCCCGGCCCGAGGACAAGATAGACATCACCATAGACACCCGGCTGAAGATGGTGTTCCGCGGGGAGACGAGGCGGGAGTTCACGACATCCATCATCGAGACCACCGGGAACCCCCCGAAGGAGCCGAAGATAGAGTTCCAGGCCGAGGTGAAGCTGACGCCGAACGTCATCAAGGACGCCCTCAAGGACGCGGAGCTGATATCCAACCATGTCGCCCTCCGCCTCGAGAAGGGCTTCCACGTGAAGAGCGACGGCGACACCGGCAGCGTAGACATAGAGTTCCCGGAGGACCGGCTGCTCTCCCTGAACGTGAAGGTGCCTGCGAAGTCGATGTTCTCGCTCGAATACCTCAACAACATACTCAAGGCGGCGGAGATACCGAGCGTCGTCTCGCTCAGCCTGAAGACGGACGCCCCATTGAAGGTCGAGTACTCGATAGGCGACGGCCGCGTGATATACTACCTGGCGCCAAGGATTGAGAGCGGATGAAGAGGTCGGCGAAAATCGGCTGGGCGCTCGCGGCCGCGATATTAATAACGCACATTCCGTTCGGCATCTACGCGCTGTACGACGGAGGATACTTCGCGCAGGGGTTCACCGCCCCCGAGAGGTACGCGTACCACGCCCTCGCCGCGACCGGCGAGCACATCACCGTGTCCGGCGCCGACCGTCACCTGTCCCACGACGTCTGCCTGTTTGCGCGCGCCGGCAGGCTCAGGTGCTATCTGCCGTCGGAACTCGCTGTCGACTGTGCCGGGGCATGCCGCCTCGTGACGCCGTCGGGGGGGACGGCCGCATCCGAGAACGAGTCATACGACGCCGCAATTGTGGAAGGCCTCCTCTACGAGAACGCGACGTTCAGGTGCTACGGGCGGGACTGCGGATTCGACCTGAGAATCAACGAGAACATGACGTACTCCGTGCAACTGCCCGGGGCAGTCGCGCGCCTCACCTGAACCTCTTCAGGGGCGGCATCGGAGGCGAACCGGCTCCCCACTCCGCCCGGCCACTCATCTCCCCCATCATGTACAATACCTCGGCTATCCCAGGGTCCCGGTTCGCCCTCATAGCCTCGAGCTCCAAGACCACTTCCTTCTCCTCGGCCGGGCTGAGCCTGTCTTCGACGCCGATTCTCCGCTTGTAGTAGACCTGCCTCATCACGCTCAAGGGAATCCTGTCCCTCCTGCCCCTGAAGTCGGAGAGCCAGTATCCTATCTTCTCCCGGTCGTTGTCGGTGACATCCTCCCTCTCGCCGAGCCTCTCGAGTATGTGGTGGAGTCCGGCGTTGTGGAGGCTCGACGGCGAATTCTCCCTGGCCTCCCTGAGGTTCGCCTTCACCAGCCAGACGTCGCCCCTCTCCCGGAAGCCCCTCTCCCCCATGGCCTCGAGCATGGTGAGGCACCTGCCGAGCACGTATCCCCTGTCCGCGAGCACCGTGTCGTGGCTGAACTTCTCGGCCCTCACCCGCCCCAAATACCCGCGGACCTTCCTCCTGCCGGCATCATCCATCGCAAGGGGCCTCCCGAGCAGGCTCCTGTAGCACATGAGCTCGACATAGTCGGAGGCCGAGTGGGGGTCGTTGCTTCTGAGGGCGGATTCTATCCCGTCGTCGATGATGCGCCAGTCCCCCTCGCAGACCGCCAGGGGGTCCGCCTCGCCGGGCGGCGACAAAAGCGGCTCCCCCCTGCAGGCCTTCAGCTTCACAGTCATCTCCCGAACCTCCGAAGCGGCGGCATCTCAGGCGGCGCCTCCTCAACGGGCTTGACTTGGAGCAAGCTCCTCGCAAGGTAGTGGGCCTCCGCCAGCTTGTCAGCCCTGTCTCCGCGCCTCTCCCTTTCGACGTACCCCCTCAAATCCTCCGCATCTGTGTTCGTGAGCTTCACCCTGACGCCGAGCCTCTTCAAGACGTCGAGGAACCTCAGCCTCTCCTCCGAAGCTAGCGGCACGCTCAGGAACGCCCCCGCCATGAACGCCGCATCCTCGGGGGCGGGCTTCCCCGCCAGGCCGAGGCCCATCCGTTTCGCATGCATCGAAGCCGCCCAAAGCCACTGGCCGCCAGCCCTCGCATCCTCCTCGTCCTTGAGGAGTATGCCGTCGTCGGCCTTGAGGTCCGTGGGAAGCCCGATGGACCTCATGTAGTTGTGCATGTCTCCGAGCTGCCAGGCGGTCTTCGTGTCCCTCGCCCACTTCAGCCTCTCGTACATGGCCGCCCTGTTCTTCCCGCTGATTTCAGGATGGAACCCGACAGCCTTAGCGTGATGGTAGAACTGGGCGGTGACGTACCCGTCGTCCGACTCCCTAGAGCTCTCAAGCAGCGCCTCGACCATCCCCCTCTCCCCGGGGCCTATTCGAAGCCACCCTGGGAGGCCGTCCTCGCTGGGCGGGTTCAATAGCGGCTGGGGATGCAACCCCTTCAGTTTCGCGGCCATGTCGTTATGGATTCCGGAAGGACGAGGTAAAAACGCGCGTTGAGGCTACTTGAGTGCATTCGCCAGGGCCTCCCTGAGCTTTTTCGTCATCGTCCTGCACTGGCAGTGTTTCTCGTGCTCGAAATGCCACCTGGCCCTTTCCTTGAGCGTCGGGTTCTTCGGCATCCTGTTGGCGAGATGCCATTCAGCGTTTATTTTCAAGGCTCTTCGCCACGCTCCTGAAGAACTGGAGGCCGTCCCCCTCCGGGTAGTCCTTCCTCGTCCAGTCGGCATGCTGTATCGTGTCTATGACCCGCTCCGGGTGCGGCATCATCCCCAGGACGTTGCCTTCCGGGTTGCATAGGCCAGCGATGTCGGCGAGGGAGCCGTTCGGGTTCCACGGGAACACGTTGTCCGCCGGAGCCCCGTCGGGGCGGCAGTATGTGAAGACTATCTGCTTGTTCCTTTTGAGCTTGGCTAGCATCTCCTGGTCGCGGTCCCCGAAGCTGAGCCTCCCCTCCGCGTGGGCGACCGGCACCTGCATCACCCGGCCCTCCGGGATGCCTGACGTGATTCTGCACGTGTTCGCGTGCCTGATGTAAGCCGGCCGGCACTGGAACCTCGCGTTAGCGTTGATTGCCATCACCGCCTCCGGGTGCTCGCTTATCCCGTCGAAGCCCGGGAGGAGGCCTGCCTCGACGAGGACCTGTAGGCCGTTGCAGACGCCTATTACCGGCTTGCCTTCGTCCACGAACCCTGAGAGTTCGGGGCCGAGCCTCGCCTTCAGCCTCGCCGCGAAAATCGCCCCGGCCCGGACGTAGTCTCCGGCGCTCCAGCCGCCGGGTATGAACAGGACGTCGTAGTCTCCGAGCCTCCGTTTCCGCTCCTCCGAGCAGTCTCCGATGAGCTGTTTCAGGTGGACCTTTTCCGCGTCGAAGCCGACTCTCTTGAACGCGCGCCAGCCCTCCTCCTCGCAGTTCGTCCCCTCTATGAACAGGATGCAGGCCCTCACTTCGGCACCTCCCTTCCGACAGCGCCGTCCCAGGCGTCGCGCGCGGCGTCGAGCGGGATGGAGAACCTCCTCCTGCCGTCGGAGAAGGCTATGTCTTCGCCGCCGACGCATCCTATCCTGAGTCCGCCGACCTTCCCCGCGAACTCATCCTCCCCGCCGGCCTTAACCTCCACGAGCCAGCGGCCGTTGCTCTCGGAGAACAGCTTCAGGTCGGTTCTGAGTCCGCCGAGCACGGACAGGTCGTACTCCGCCCCGACGTCGCCTCCGAAGCTCATCTCCGAGGCGGAGGCGAGGAGGCCGCCTTCGCTGAGGTCGTGGCATGCGGCGACGAGGCCGCCGTCCATGGCTTCCCTCAGCTTCCTGGCGTTCGCGGCCGTCCTGTCCGGGTCGACCTTCGGGACCGCGCCGCCCCTCACCCTCATGAGCATGTAGTACTCTGAGCCCCGGAGCTCCTCCCTGGTGTCTCCGACGATGAACACCGGGTTCCCCTCGCGCTTGTAGTCCGTCGTCACGCACCTCCTGACGTCGTCTGCTATCCCCACCGTGAGGAGTGTGGGGGTCGGCGCGATGGGGCCGGTCGTCCCCTCGTTGTAGAGGCTCACGTTCCCGGAGACGAACGGGACCCGGAACCTGCTCGCGGCGAAGTGCAGGCCGGCGCAGGCGCGCTTGAAGTCGCCGAGGTTCACGGGCTTCTCCGGGTTCGGGAAGTTCAGGCAGTCGACTATGGTGTGCGCCCTCGCATTCACGGCCGTCATGTTCCTCACCGCCTCGTCGACGGCGGAGGCGCTGCCCCAGTACGGGTCCTCCCTGCACAGTGACGGGTTCACGTCCGACGAGAGGGCGAGGCCCCTGAAGCTGTCCTCGAGGGGCTTCAGCACCGCCGCGTCCCCGTGGCTTTGCCTGTTGACGACGCCGTTCAACGGCTTTATTATAGTGGCGGCCCGCACCTCGTGGTCGTATCTCCTCACGACCGACTCGCGGCTCCCCACGTTCGGGCTTCCGAGCACCTTCAGCGACGCCTTCGCGAGGTCAGGCATCCTCGGCTTCGCTTTCGAGTCCCTCCGCTCCCTAATCCTGAAGGGCCGGTTATAGCACACGCCCGCTATCAGGAAGTCGAGGTCGAGGTCCAGGACCGTGACGCCTCCGTAGGTCGCCTTGATGCGCTTGGTGGCGTCGACCTTCCCCACGACCGTCGCAGGCACGTCCCAGAACCTGAATATCTCGAGGACTGCCTCCACCCTCCCGGGCTCGACCGTCATCATCATCCTCTCCTGGCTCTCGGACACCCATATCTCCCAGGGCGCGAGGCCCGGCTCCTTCAATAGCACCCGGTCCAGGTCAATGGTGGCGCCGAGGCCTGCGGCATGCGCCATCTCCGCCGCGACGCAGCTTAGTCCGCCGCCCCCGAAGTCCTTGAGCCCGCTCAGGAGGCCCCTGGAGTTCGCCTCCAGGCAGGCGTGCATGAGAGGCTCCTTCATTATCGCGTACCCGAGCTGGACGGACGCCCTGTCCTCGTCCTCGCTCTTGCCGTGGAGCTCCTGGCTCGCGAACGATACGCCGTGTATGCCGTCGCGGCCGGTCTTCCCGCCCGCGAGTATGTAGACGTCGCCCGCGCCTCCGGCGCGGCTGTGGACCACGTCCTTCTTCCTGATGATGCCGACGCAGCCGACGTTGACGAGGCAGTTGCCCGTGTAGCTTTTGTCGAAGTAGACCATCCCAGCGACCGTCGGTATACCCACCCTGTTGCCGTAGTCCGCTATCCCGGAGACGACTCCGTTGAACAGGTAGCGCGGGTGCTTGACGCCCGCAGGCAGCCTCTTCTCGGGCAGGTCGAGGGGGCCGAAGAACAGGGGGTCGACGAGCGCTATCGGCTGCGCGCCCATGCAGACTACGTCCCTGAGTATCCCCCCGACTCCGGTGGCGGCCCCCCCGTACGGGTCGAGGGCGCTCGGGTGGTTGTGGGACTCTATCTTGACGACGTAGGCGTGCTCGCCCTCGAAGTCGACGACGGCCGCGTCCTCCGATATGGCGCATATCACGTCCTTGCCCTTGATGGTGAAAATCGTCTCCTTCAGGGTGTTCCTGCTAGTCTTGTAGCAGCAGTGCTCGCTCCAGCTCTGCGCGAACGCCTCCAACTCGATGTCGGTCGGGTCGCGGCCCGCAGTCTGGAAGTGCGCCCTCACGCTCCTCAGCTCATCTAGCGACAGGCCGAGGTTCCTCTCGGCGCTGAGCTTCAGGAGGTCCCCGTCCCCGGCGCCAAGGAGCCCCACCTCGTAGACTTTGTCGGTGCGCTTCCTGTACACGCTACACCACCGTCACCGCGTACTCCTGTATGACCGGGTTAGCCAGGAGGCGCCTTGCGGCAGCCTCGACTATGCCCTTCGCATCCTTCCTGGACTTCGCCTCCACCGTGAGCCGGTAGACCTTGACGGTGTCCACCCTCCTGACAGAATAGCCGAGGAGCGCTAGGCTCTTCTCTACGGTCTCGCCCTCCGCATCCAAAGCGCCCTTCTTCAGCTCGACCCGGACCTCGACGACGTACTCCATCTGACCACCGCTTGGCGATTAGATTACGAGGCTGCGATTAAAAACCCTGGGCCCCCTTCAGAACTCCCCCTCCGGAATCTCGAATTGCGGCACGGTGAGGGAGGTCAGGGTCACCTTCGGTATGGTCGCCGTGAACGTGAGGGACGTCAGCGTCGGGTACTTCACAGTCGTCGTGGTGGTCTTGTGGAACATGCAGTCGATGTTGCTCGCGCACGAGTTGACTCCGAAGCCGCTCACCCTCTTGCACGAGAATCCGACGCACGCCATGTGCGAAGGCCCAGCCGACAGCGTCGTCGACGTGGTCGTCGTGGAAGCCACAGTCGTCGTGGTGGCAGGCGCGGCAGCCGTCGTGGTCGTCGGCTCAGCCTCCGTCGTCGTTGTCGCCTCGGTGGTCGTGGGCGCGGCCGTGGTGGCGGGCAGCGTGGTCGTGGGCGCCTGCGTCGTCTCCGTCGCCGCCTCCGTGGCGGGCGTCGCCGGGACGGTGGCGGGGGCCGCCGCATACGATGAAGTCGTCGGCGCCTGTGTCGCGGGGGCGCTCTCGTCGCTGTCGCAAACGCCACTGCCGTCCCTGTCGAGGCAGCATCCCGCCCCCAGCCTGATGTAAGGCTTGTTGCACACGACGCTGTCGCCAGACTGGCCCGCGTCACTGACGGAGACGCATCCGCTGAACATCAACGCGCAAGCAACAAACAACAGGCCCGAGCACTTCACATAATTCGCCATATCAGAGATTGGAGAAACAACATTAAAAATGCCCCCTAATCTTCGCGTCGCACACGAGGTCCTCGAGCTTCGCGAGATTCCATTTCACCGCGTCCGACTTCCTCCTCGCCTCGCCGCCGTCGAAGTCGAGGCTGAGTATGAGCCCGTATATCTCCTCCACCACGTCCTTCATCGCGGCGGCGTGGGCGTACCTCCCGTGTATCATGTCGTCGACGCCCTTCCTGGCGAGCTCCCCGGTGAGGTCCGACAGGCCGCCGAGATAGGTTTCGGTGTCGGCCTTCAGTGCCGCGCGGGAGGGGATGCGCCCCCTCGCGACGACGGAATGGTATGCCGCGGCCTCCACGTGCTCCTGGACCGCGTTCTGGTAGGGGTGGTATGCCCTCAGCCGCGGCGTGTTCGCGAGAGCGTCCAGCCTCCTCCTAGCCTCCGTAATCCTTCCGAGGCATAACCCCGCGGCTTCCATCTCCCCCCGGTGGAGGCTGTATATCAGCTCCTTGCTGGCCTTCACGACCTCCCTGCCCTGCTTCATCACCTCTATGCGTCCCCGGCTTAGCGCGTCAAGGTCCTTCCGTATAGCCTCCTTCTCCCTGGGGTCGAGCATCATGGAAGTTAATAATATCCATTCAATATTAACTCCCATCGGTGTTGAGATGACGTCTATTGTGGTTGGAGGACATTACGGCGACGAGGGCAAGGGGAAGGTCGTATCGTATCTCGCTTTGAAGGACGACCCGGCCGTCATCGGCCGGGCCGGGGTCGGGCCCAACGCCGGGCACACTGTCGTGCACGGCGGCCGTAAGTACGGCCTCAGGATGATAACGTGCGGGTTCGTGAACCCGACGAGCCACCTCGTCATCGGAGCCGGCGTCCTCGTCGACATAAAGACGCTCCTGAAGGAGGTGGAGGAGACCGGCGTGAAGGGCAGGGTTTCCGTGGACCGGCGTTGCGTCGTCATAGAGGACGAGCACCGGCGCGCCGACGTTTCCGAGAACAGCAGGAAGATAGGCACTACAGGGTCCGGGTGCGGCCCAGCGAACGCAGCCCGGGTGAACCGGGTCGCGAGGCTCGCGAAGGACTTCCCGGAGCTGAAGGACTACCTCGCCGACGTCCCGATTGCTGTGAACGACGCCATAGACGCGGGCGGCGAAGTCCTCATCGAGGCGAGCCAGGGATTCGGCCTCTCGCTCTACTACGGCAACTACCCGTACGTGACTAGCAAGGACACGTCGGCCTCGTCGGCCGCCGCCGACGTCGGCGTCGGCCCCACCCGGGTGGACGACGTCTACGTCATATACAAGGCCTACATGAGCCGGGTCGGCGAGGACCCGTACGTGAAATACCTGACCGACGAGGAGATAAGGGCGAGCCCGGTCTGGACCCGGATACTCGGGAAGGCGAGGGAGAAGGGCTGCCAGGGCACAGGAAACCAGATGATAGCACAGTACCTCGGCGAAGTCGGCACCGTCACCGGGAGGCCCCGGAAGATAGGCTCCTTCGACTATGACCTGGCCCGGTACTCCGCCCGCGTCAACGGCGCCACGCAGATAGTCGTCACATGCATTGACAAGCTGTTCCCCGAATGCGCGGGGGCGAGGAAGAGGAAGGACCTCTCCGCGGAGGCGCTCGCCCACGTGAAGGGCATAGAGGAGAAGGTCGGCGTGAAGGCGACCCTGATATCGACGGGCCCCGACGTATACGACATAGTGGACCTAAGGGATGGACATCGAAGCTGAGCTGAACCTCGAGCGGGAGCGTGTGAGGCGCCTTGAGGAGGAGCTTGCGTTCTGGCAGAACAAGGCCATCGGCACGATACCGCCCGAGACCCTCGCCTCCGTCATACAGCGGCAGCAGATGGAGACGCTCACCTACCACCTCCTCAAGCAGAGGAAGCTGGCCGAGGAGGAGGCGGCGAAGCGGCAGGCGAAGGAGAAGGAGCTCGCATTCGCTGTGGAGAACATAAGGAACCTGGAATCCAAGGCAGAGGAGCAGGCGAAAGAGTTAGCGAGGCTCGCGAAGACGGCGGCGGAAGCGCCCCCAGCCCGGGAGGAGCCGGCGGCCCCCGGCCAGCGGTTCGGGATGTCCGGGATACCGTCGGACGAGGACCTGGACGTGCTGTTCGCCACGGTCCCGCAGGCGAAGCCGCAAGTCCAGCAGCCGCAGAGGAGGCGGGAGCCTAAGACGGTGAAGGACTTCATACAGCTCATCAGGCGGATGCAGCGGGTCAAGGTCTACGACGCCGCCCTCCTCCTCGACGTCCAGCCTGAGCAGGTGCTCGCCTGGGGCGACGCCCTCGAGAAGCGCGGCTACGTCCAAGTAGACGGGCTCAGGGACAAGACCATAGTCGCCTCCGAGAAGATGATACGCGGAAGATGAGGCGCAAGGCTGCCGTAGTCGGGAACGGCCCGGCGGGATGCTACGCGGCCATGCACGCGGCCCAGGCCGGGGAAGTCGCCATAATCGGGCCCTCAAAAAGGCGCGTCCAGTGCGCAGGCCTCATAAGCCTCAACGGCCTCTCGAAGCTCGGGGTCAGGCCGGGCGGCTACGTACTCAACAAGGTCCGGGGCGCGAAGCTGATATCCCCGGACGGCTCGGAGACCCTGGTGGACGGCGGACGGACCATGGCCTACGCCGTGGACAGGCTCGCTTTCGACAACCACCTCCTCAACATGGCCGTTGCGCAGGGGGCCGAGTACATTGACGACCGCGTCACCTCCCTGAAGGCCGGGGCGGCCCTCGCATCCGGCGGCAGGGTGGAGGCAGACAGGATAATCCTCGCGACAGGCTCCGACTACACCCTCCAGGCCCGCGAGGATATTCCCCGGCCAAGGGAGTGCCTGGTCGGCGGCCAATACGAGCTCGACGTCGAATGCGCCCCAGACTTCGTGGAACTCCACTTCATAGTCCCGGAATTCTTCGCGTGGGTGATACCCGTCGGCGACCGCGCCCGCGTCGGCCTCTGCGCCAAAGGTAACCCGCGGCCGAGCCTGGACGCATTCGTCCGGAAGCTGAAGCTGGCGGGACGCCTGAAGTCGGACAGGCGGCATTCCGAGACCTTCGGCGTCATACCCGTCCACGACCCCGGCCTCAGGACAGTGCACGGGAACATAGCCCTCGTCGGCGACGCCGCAGGCCATGTGAAGGCGACGACCGGCGGCGGCATAGTCCTCGGCGCCCTCGCCGCGAGGCATGCGACGGCGCCGGACTACGACCTGCTCTGGAGGCGGGAAATCGGCAGGGACCTCAGGCTCCACCTCATGATACACCGGATGCTCGCGAGGCTCAGCGACCGCGGCAAAAACCGGTTCCTGAGGATAGTCAACTCCTCGGCCGGAACCCTCAGGGATGGCGGGGACATGGACGACGCCTGGAAGACGACCCGGAGCATGCTCGGGAACCCCAGGTTCACGGCGGAGCTGGCGATGAACCTGCCGTGGCTTCTCGCGGACATAATGTGTCCCGGGAGCGCTTCCGCAGCCATGGTAGGGAATACATCCGGTAACTGGAAGAGAAAGGCTACCTAGAAAAAACCCAAGGAGGCCGATACACCCTGGCGGGCCAGGTACTCGCCGAATGGATACGCCTAAACTATTGAATCCCGCCGAATAAGCCTATGTTACTGCGAACCTTTCACCTCGGCACAGTCGATAGAAGCACGTATTCGCCAAAATGCACATCATTTAGTCAAATGGATTCGCCAAAATGCAAGGGCTTCTTGGGCGCGGCCAGGCTGATACTCCCCCAACCCGGGACAATCGAAGAGCACAGGCGGCCGCTGTTCATGGCAGGCATGCTGAGGGCAAGCTAAGCGGGGTCACACTCCAAACGTTTAAGGCGCACTTAAGCCGTTTCCCAAGCCAGGCCGGCTCCCCCATACAGGCGAGGGCATGGGCTGGATTATCAACCCCACGGGGGGTGCCACTGGTTGGAGGAGCCTCCGCGCCGACACCCCACCCAACAAGACATGGTTAAACATTGTACCCTGCCCGTGAAAGGCATCTTTCGGGGTTTTACACGGCTTATATTGCCAACAGCCCATTACTACTTGTGGTTGGAGCGAGTTGGCTGACCAGACGACAGCTAGTCCTATACTCTGTCTCAGGATAGGCCATCCTCCACGCCCGCTATGCTCCAACCCAGGGCTGGCTCCAACCACACACCAAAACAAAAAATAAAATGAGGGTAGACGCCCAGAGGACAGTGTTGGCGGCCGCGTTAGCCTTAGCTTTGCTTTCGAATCCCTCGTCGGCGGCTACCCTGCAAATCAACACGACGATGACGTTATGCGGCTACAACAACTCCTATAACGCCGTCATCGTCAACTCGACGGGCACCCTGACCATCTGCTCATTCAGCGAGAGCGACCCTGACAACACCGGCTGGGTCTACCTGGACCTCGGCGAAGGCGGAAACTTCACCGTCCTCCCGGGAGGGAAGGTCGTCGGGAACGGCTCCGGGGGCATGGGGGGGAGGGCCCAGTTCGCCACCTATGCCGTCGGCTTCGCAGGGACCGACGGCGAAACCAAGAATGTGGGCATCGCAAGCAACGCCAACAACGGCGGCGGAGGCGGCGGAGGCTGGAAATATAGCGCCGCCTATGCCGCAGGCGGAGCCGGCGGCGGATTCGGGGGCATAGGCGGAGACGGCGCAGGCAGGACGGGTGGATACGCCTACGGCGGAGTCAACGGCACGACATACGGGTCTGCTTCAGACACAACCCTCTACATAGGCTCAGGAGGCGGCGGAGGCGCCGGCGACGCGCAACGCAACGGAAGCGCCGGAGGCGGCGGATTGAAGGTATACGCCGGCCCAGGAGAAATCAATGTGTTCGGGAGAATAGACGTGAACGGCACTGTGGGCGGGCAGACTTCGTCACCTTCCGGAGACGATGGCGCCGGAGGCGGCGGCTCAGGAGGACACATAATACTCATCGCCAAGAGGGTGAACGTATCCGGCGCCGTGCTGCATGCCGCAGGGGCCGCTGGGGGCAGCATAACCGGGGGCACGGGACAAAACGACCGTTGCGGGGGAGGCGGGGGAGGCGGGGGCAGAATCGCGATAATCCAGAATTCCCTCTCGAACTCCAGCCTCCAGCAAAGCACAGGCTCCGGCGCCGCGGGCTCAAGCGGCACAGGCTGCAGCATAGCCTCCCGCGCCGGCAGCGCTGGCACCTACTACCTCGGCAGCCAGACGTTCTACAACCTCACGTTCATGGACATATGGGACCAGGCGGACGAGGCGAAGCCGTGGGCCGGGTCCGCCCGGTTCATCGGAGACAGCGTCACATTCCACTCAAACTACACGAACGCCACCGGCTACCCCATCAACTCGAGCGTCACATCCTACGCGAACTGCTCGATAAACGTA
>JBFYKH010000046.1:0-32530 GCA_041306075.1 Candidatus Altarchaeota archaeon | reverse complement strand
TGTTCATCGAGTTGGCGGGCGGTAAGATGGACACGACCACGAGTTGCGTCAACCGTGACAGCGGCAACAACGACGAGATGCGGTATTTCCTGGAGTTGCAGGTCTGGTGCTATGCTACGGCCTAAAATCCTTTTGCAGGCCTCCCTCCAAAGCCACGTCAGCCGCATTCGTTCGATTCGTCCGGAATCCCTAGTCCGGCAGCATGGCCGCGGCATATGTTGATGGTGCCGCAGACGAGGGTTTGCGTTTTTAAATGTCCATTCCACAGTATATACTGTGGTGGCTGGCTGGCAAGGTGATACCATGCCTGACGGCTCCAGCCTAAACACGACAGCGAAGGTAGCTTCAATAATCCTCCTTCTGGCGAACTACGCGTTAACAGTGAACGCCGCCCCGCTCGGGACCGCTGAGATGTCCGCGAGCAGATTCTACTGGATACTGCTTCTCATCCTCCTGGCAGTCCTATCCCTAGTCTACTACTTCAGCACCGTCAAGAGCCCGGTGCAGGTGCTCGGGCTCGCATACGACAAGGCCAACCACAAGCTCGAGCTCACCGTAAAGAACGGCGGCGACGAACGGTACTGCATCAAGTCCGCGCTCCGGCTCCTGCAGCCGGCCGAGGAACTGGCGGCAGCCGCCGTGGCCGAGGGCCGGATACCGATGGCTTCGGCGAGGGCCGTGGGCGGCAGGAAGATGTTCCAGCTCCTTTGCGAGGACGATTCTCCCGTCACCCTGGAGCCGAACGAGACGAGGACCCTCACATACGCGGTCCTCCTGCCCCCGGAGCATCTTAAGCTGGACGCCTCCAAGAACGTGGAAGTCCACATCTCGTATAACGGGGAGGATGAGGTTCCGCTTGCGCTTTCGGGTTCTGGCCCGGAGGCGTCCGACGGATTCTGCATCAAACTCAGTTCCGGGGAGGTGATAGCCGAGGCGTTCCTCCTCGAGGACCTGGCCGCGGCGTTGAAGTCGTCTCCAGATGATGCGGTCGTCAACCACCTGAAGGACGGCAACGAATTCGCCGCCTGGGTGAGGGCTGTGGTAGGCGACTCCGAACTCGCGGACAAGCTCGAGAACGTGCGGTACTCCACTCCCGCCGGGGCTAAGGCGGCAGTCCTCAAGGTCCTTGACGAAAAGGCCGAATCCCTCAGGCACCCGTACCTCCGGAAGGTCTCTCTTGACAAGGGCTTCGTGCTCAAGACGGACCATGGAAGCGTATTGTCGGAGGTCCTGAGGCTGGAGGAGCTCGCGGAGAAGATAGCGTCCTCGCCGGCGGAGGCCGTCGCATTCCACACGAGGGACGGCAACGACTTCTCGGCGTGGATAAGGGACGCGGTAGGGGATTCCGAACTGTCCGAGCGGGTGAGCGGCCTGGTTGGCGCGTCCGCGGAAGAGACGCGCGACAGGATGGTCTCGGCGATTAGGGAGCGCGTGGATTCGCTACAATGAGGCTGACACCAAACGGGCGAAAACAGGACCTTAAAGGATATATGGCCTGAAATCACACTCACTAACCTGGTAAGCCGTCTCCCGCGGCCGAAGGCCTGCGGGAATCAGCGGCCACCCTAATCGGGGGGGTGAGACACATAAAATGAAAAACACTGGACGGAAAGGCATGATGGGCATTGGAACGTTGATTATCTTCATTGCGGTGATTCTCGTCGCCGCAGTGGCTGCCGCGGTTCTTGTCTCCACTGCGAGCAACCTGCAGCAGAGGTCTATACAGACCGGGATACAGACGGAGGAGGGCATTTCGACCGGGCTTGAGGCGGTGTCTGTGATGGCGACAGACGGGAGCCAGGGCTCGGACATAGAGAACTTCGAAGTCCTCGTCAGGCTGCAGGCAGGCAGCGACCCACTGAACCTCAACAACACGGTGGTGCTCATGGACACGGCCGCGAGTTCCCAGAGCCTCACATACAACGGCTCGGCGGACAGCACCGACGTCGGAACGGCAGTTGACACGTCGCATTTCAACGTCTTCTATGCGAAGCAGGGTCCAGACTACAAGGCCAACTATGTAAGCCGGGGCGACATAGTGAAGCTGAAGTTCAAGTGCTACGACTGCGTGTCAGGTGACACGGGCGGCGTAGGCGAGAACAAGAAGGTGCGGATGAAGATTATCCCGCGTGTAGGGACTCAGACCATTATCGAGTTCACCACGCCCGACGTGATAACCGACAACAGGGTCAACCTCTGGCCATAGGGTCTAGGGGCTATAACCCATGAATTAAGGGGTTAGGGGCGCCCTAACCCTCTCCCTCTTTTTCTTCATGTTTATATAATGGTTTGTGCAATACCATATACACTTTCGGTTGCATATCCGGCTCTGCCGGCAGCGGCCGAGGCATCTGAAATAGGGGGGTGGATGCATCGTGTCTGAATACACGGCCAAGGAGCTATTACTCAGGGTCAAGCACATGGACGCCGTGACCCAGGACGCGCTCACACGCTTCTACCTCAGGCTCCTCAGGGACGAGACCTGGTCATACCAGCTCAGGAAGGAGAACGTGCTCATGAAGGAGCAGAGCCAGGAGGCCTACCGCAAGAAGCTGAACAAGTTCGTGAGGGCCGGCTTCCTCGCCCGCGGGAAACGCTACTTCGTCGACGGCAAGCCGAGGAACCCGTTCCGCTCGAACTTGGACGTCATACGCGCAATCATAGACCGGTACTCGCTGTCAAAGTACGAGTGCGAGGCCGCCATGTTCACGTTCAAGGAGCTCGTCAAGGACCCGGCCTGGGGCGCGAGTCTCGAGGAGAAGCTCGCAAGCAGGGAGCGGCTCAGGTTCCTGGACACTCTCTTCCCGCTCATCTTCATGGGGAGGGAGATATCCCGGTTCTTCCTGAGCCTGCTTTTCACCTCCGTCTCCAGAAGCCCGAGGATACAGGCGGACGCCAGGTACAGGAACGCTCACGGCCTCATACTCGAGATGCTATCCAACGTGGACCTGGACATACCGTTCGACGGCGTCGACTACGTGGGCAAGAGAATCTTCCTGGACGTCTACATGAAGGACGTCATGATGCTGCTATACGCCGTCGGGGCCAACGAGAAGCATTGGGACACGATGAAGGTCGCCATACTCGAGGACCTGACGATACCCCTCCTCGTGCCGCTGAAGCACAGGAACGTTCCCGAGCGGGAATTCCAGCGGTTCGTCTCCCTGCCCCCGGCGCAAAGATTCGACGAAATGGTCTCGCACATCTCGTCGGTCAAGGACCACTTCGTCAAGGAGTACTACGGCGAAAAATGGGCCGCGGAACTCGCCTCCTACGTGGCGTACGCCATCACGTCGTCGATTGACAACCCCCGGGACGACATACACGGCCTCCTAAACCATCTGCACGACCGATACGGGGTGACCAGGGAGCATGTCGAAAATGTGGCGGCCGACATACAGGCGAAGATAGACCGTTTCGAGTCAAAAGGCAGCCCCCTAATGCCATGAAAGCCTACAGCATCATTTATAAATCCGAAAACGGATTACTAACTATCGGGGGGTATGGTCGGCTGCACGTAACGTGTCGTCCCGGCCACGGGGGTCAAAAATGAACAAACTCAGGTCAGGCATGAGCCTATTAGGCGTTGGAGCGCTGATACTCCTAGTGCTCCTGGCGTCCTCAAACAAGGCAAGAACCGGGCGGGGGATGACCGGAATAGGCACCCTCATAATCTTCATAGCAGTCATCCTGGTGGCTGCCATAGCCGCCGCAGTCATGATATCCACGGGCGGCAGCCTCCAGCAGAAGGCCCTCATCACCGGCAACGAGGTGAAGGAGGGGGTCGCTCCGGGGCTTGACGTGATATCCGTGCGCGGCTCGGACCCGAGCAGTACGGGAACACCTCACGTGGTCACCCGCATGACAATCCTCGCAAGGCTGACCGCGGGTGCAAACCCGCTCAACCTGAACCAGACCATACTCACATTCGACACGCAACAGGGCATGCAGTCCCTCAACTACAATGGCACAGTCTTGGACCTAACGCTCGCCGCAGGGACGTCGGACTACGTCGTGACCTACCTTAAGGAGGGCCCCTACCAGGAGGACGGCTACGTGGGCCTCGGCGACATGGTGAAGATACAGTTCAACGTGGACGGGAATCTCGCAGAGAACATGAGGGGCCGAATCACCGTCGTCCCAAGGGTCGGGAACATAAACCAGGTGGAGTTCCTCACCCCGGACACTATGACCCAGCCTTCGACCGTGCTGTGGCCGACCAACTAAGGTGAACCGATGATAACAAACAACAAGGGCATGATGGGTGTCGGGACTCTGATAATCTTCATAGCTGTAATCCTGATCGCCGCAATAGCGGCGTCAGTGCTAATCACGACGGGCGGCAGCCTCCAGCAGAAGGCGCTGATAACCGGCAGCCAGACGGAGGAGGCCATAGCGTCCGGCGTCGAAGCCATCACCGTCGTCGGCTCGGACTCAAGCCCCCTCGACCCGACCCCCCACTACATAGGCGACTTCAAGATACTCACGCGGCTGCAGTCGGGCTCACGGGGCGTGAACCTGAACAACACGATTGTGACGGTCGACACCGAATCCGACTCGTCCAGCTTCATATACAACCAGACGGTGGTCACAGACACGCTGTCATCAAGCACCTCCACATTCCTGATATACTACGCTCAGAAGGGCACGAACCACGAGGATGGCTACCTGAACCGCGGAGACGTCGCCAAGTTCATATTCCACCTCCCGACGGAGATAGGCGAGAACCAGCTGGTCAGGATAAAGATAATCCCCCGTATAGGCGCCTACACGCAGATAGAGTTCTACACGCCTGACAGCATGACGCAGGAGACGGTGGGACTGTGGCCCACATAAGGCCCCCATCCCGGAGGAACCGGGGCCTGATGGGAATAGGCACGCTGATAATCTTCATAGCCGTCATAGTGGTGTCGGCCGTGGCTGCCGCTGTGCTAATCGGCTCCGGCGGAAGCCTTGAACAGCGCTCCATAACCACTATGAAGGGCACCGAGCAGGAGGTGACGAGCGGCGTCTCCATATACTCGATAATAGGCTCCGACGCGTCAGACGACGGCCGCATAGAGGAGCTCGAGATGCTCGTCAGACTCAGGCCAGGCAGCGACCCCCTGAACCTCAACACCACCATCATCACAGTCGACGGGAGAAGCTCGTTCCAAAGCCTCACATACTCCGGCGCATCAGCCGCCAACGGAACATACAGCGTATACTACCTCCGCCGGGGCGGAGCCGCATTGGACGACTACCTAAACCTCGGAGACAGCGCCATAATCAACGTCTCCTTGAACCGCAGCATCGGCCCCGACGAACGGATAGTGCTTCAGGTAATCCCGGCGCAAGGGGGCGTTAGAAGATTCGGGTTCACTACGCCGAACGCGATGCTCGACCAGAGGATATTCCTCTTCCCCTGAACTGACGCGCCCAGTTCACATGCGGAACGAGTATGTGGGGCTTTCAGCCCCGCGAACGCATTACCTGTCTGGCGCGTCAGTTCACACCGAAGCGAATGGAGGGCTCTCCGAGCCCTCATGCACTACTCTAATCTGTCGTCCAGTTCACCTGCGGAGCGAATCGAGGGGCCTGCGGCCCCTCATGCACTAGACGTGTCGCCTCCGGTTCACGCGCTGGGTCCGGGCCTGCCAGAATCTACTTCCTCTTCTTGTAGGTGTATACCGTCGACGCGTCGACCACGTGGTATATGTTCCGGCCCTTCTCCTTCAGTATCGGGCGGCTTATGATGATGGCTATCTCGCAGAGGTCCTCAAAGTTCGAGACTCCCATGTTCAGGAGGTACATGTTGCCGAAGAAGCCCTCCCACTCTATCTCAAACACCTTAACTTCGCTGTTTCCGGATTCGTTCATATATACCCCCTTTTTTGTAAGAAATACCCTTAGCCGTATAAATACCTCTGAAGCGCCAGGTTTAACGGCGTTTACGGGGGTATAGTCCCCGCAGGTTTATATACCCTCCCTGCGATATCTAATAGCCTAGGGGGGGCAAATAGGGGGGTGCGGGTTTGAAATCCGTAAGAGTAGACTTCGGCGGAGAGTTCAAGGAGTTTCCTTTAGGGACGTCCCTGCTTCTATACGGGCCGGTAGGGTCCGGGAAGAAGGCATTCATGTTCACGCTCGTGCGGGAGATGCTCAAGAACTACCTGCCGTGCGTTTGGGTATGCGTGGACGAGGGCCCGGTCGCGGTCCGGGAGAAGATGTCCTACCTCAACATAGAATACTCCTCGGCCCAGGAGGGCAACCAACTGCGTTTCATAGACCTATACTCAGAGCAGATTACCGGCAAGCCGCTCACCGACCCCTATGTGGTGGGATGCTCCTCGGCATTCAACCTGAACGAGATAAACAGGGCGCTGATGAGGGCTCTGTCCGAGCTTAACGGGCAGGGGCTGGTGGTGTTCGACTCCATATCGACCCTCCTTCTGTACAACAAGGCGAGCTCCGTCGCCGAGTTCCTGAAGGTCCACATGAGCAGGATAACATCCGCCGGATTCACCGGCTTCTTCATCATGCAGCGCGACCTCCACGACCCCCAGACCGACGAGACCATGAAGATGATGTGCGACGCCGTCCTGGAGTTCGGCTTCGACGGGGACCGCAGGAAGATAGGCGTACTCAAGCTGCCCCTCGGCTCCTCGGGGGACTGGATAGAGTCGAGCCTGTTCGCGTGGCAGCAGCCGCAGTCCGTAACACTGTCCAAGCCGCCGGCGCCGAAGAAGTACCTCGACTCCGGAGGATACCTGGAGGAGCTGAGGGAGTCCGTCACCGAGGGCATGAAGGCCGGGTTTGCCGAGGCCGCGAAGACTGAGAAGCCGCAGCAGGTGGTCATCGGATTCCAGGGGATGCCAGACAGCCTGAGGGAGGAGCTCAAGGCCATATTGGCGGAGCAGTCGAAGCTGTCGGAGGCCGCGGCGAGCGCCGACGCCAGGGAACGCAACGGAAGACAGGCGCTCGACCAGCTGGCCAGCAGGGAATCGCAGGCCGCCATGGCGATGAGGGAGATAGACGAGCAGAATGCGTCCCTTAGGCGGGCGGTGGAGGGGAAGAAGACCGAGCTCGCGGAGCTTGAGGCTCAGAAGAGGATCGAGGACGGCAAGCTCATGGAGGCGGAGCGGAAGTTCAGGGAGGTCAAGTCCAAGGTCGACAGCATAGTCGGCAGGAAGAAGGCTCTAGAGTCAAGGCTCCAGGACATAGTCGAGGGCTTGCCGGCCTTGACGCTCGACATGACCCAGATATTCAAGGACGCGCTCGGCAAGGCCGAGGCGAACGTCGCCAAGTGCAGGCAGGCCTCCGAGGCGCTGGATGTCAGGGTCTCGGCGCTCAGGGCTGAAGTCAAGCGGATGATGGAGGAGTCGACGGTCGTCGGCAGGCGGGGCCTGGAGAAGCGGGTCGAGCTCGACGAGGTCAGGACCAGGAAGGCTTCAGTGGAGTCGGAGATGGGCCTGGTTTCCGCAGCCCGCTCCGAGACGGAGTCCAGGCTCGCGGAGATTAACGCTAAACGGAAGCTGTTAGAGGACAAGGTGAGGGAGCTTGGGGGTGAGCGGCCGTGACAAAGAAGGATTCAGGGCGCGGCAGGAAGTCGAAGGCGCATGAGGCGCTGAAGGCTGCCGAGGGGAGGATAGAATTCCTCGCCGGCCTGATGCGCAAGCCGCCGAAGGTGCTGATGGAGTCAGGGAACCTGCCGGACCTGAGGCGCGAGCTGGTGAAGGCGAAGTCGAAGGCGCTCGAGCTCGAGGGCAGGCTCGCCGACTTCGACCACAAGATGGCCCAGGTCGAGGAGGAGAAAGGGAAGCTAAACCAGGAGGCGGAAGGCCTGAAGCGCCAGGACGGGAAGCATCAGGAGACTCTCGTGTCCCATTGGAAGCTGGAGTCCGAGGCGAAGCAGGCCTACGACGCGTGCATGGCACAGGTCCGGGAAGAGGAGGCATCCCTGAGGGCGGCCGAGTCGGAATACGGGGCGCTCGAATCCGAAGCCAAGGACCTGGAGCGCCAGCTCAGGGAATCGCAGGCCAGATACCAGTCTGCGGGGGGCAACCTGAAGTCCCTGCCAGACAGGATATCCCGGTGCGACTCCGCGGTCGCGGAGAACGACACCATGACGGCCGACTGCGAGCGTAAGATAACCGTCCTGGAGAAGGAGGCTGCGGCGAGGAAGTCGGCCCTGGAGTCCTCGAAAGCCTCGTTAGCGCAGGCGATGAAGGCCTACGAGAAGGCCAAGGCCGAGCGGGAGCGGGTGGAGGCCGAGTATGCGGCCCGCGACAACATTGACGGGCTCCTATCCGAGAAGGAGTCGCTGACCAAATCGCAGGATGAGATTTCACGGAAGCTCACCGACATGGACGCCCTCCTCGGGGGCCCGTCCGCCCAGAAGAAGGCGCTCGAGAACCAGATAGCATTCGAGGACGAGGCGGTGAAGCAGGTCAAGCGGTCCTTCGAGGACACGGAATACCGGATCAAGGACGCGGAGTCCAAGCTCAAGGCGTACTCCGAGGTGGACTCGGCGGAGAACGAGCTGAAGGAGGCGCAGGCCAAATACGTCAAGACGATGGAGGAGCTGGCCGCCTCGGCGGACAAGCTGAAGGAGGCGTCATGGGACATAAACCAGTCCAAGCGGGACCTGCAGGGCCTCATAGCGAAGGAGGAGCACCTCAAGAGGAACCTTGACGAGGTCCTCGCCGAGAAGCAGAAGCTGGAGGAGGAGCTTAAGTCCCTGTCGGACAACCCCATGTCCTCTGATTCGCCGGTGATAGAGCTGCCTGACGTCCTCAGGGAGGCGATAAGGAAGGAGACGGACAGGATAACCGCCGGCCAGGACAGGATACGCCAGCTCGAGAGGAGCGAGCACGAGCTCGCGGAGCAGGTTATACGGCTGAAGGAGGAGGCCGAGCGCGACCAGAAGGACATCAAGGCGAAGGAGAAGCGCTTCCAGTCGGTGCGGGAGCGGATGGCGGTGTCAGGCCTCGGCGACAACGAGCGGTTCGCCATGCACCGGCAGCTCGAAGTCCTCCGCCAGGACCAGAACGAGCTGCGCTCTAAGGTCAGCCGCTCGGACGAGGAGAAGAGAATCCTCATGTCCCAGATGTCGGCGCTCGACAAGGAGAACGAGACGCTCAGGGAGGCGGCGGAGGAACTCCGGCAGAAGTCGGCGTACAACCAGGCCCGGCTAGCGGAGATAGATTCCAAGCTCAAGGACGTCAATGAAGCCAAGATGGCCTCATGGGCGGGGGGCTCACCCCTAAGGGTGATATACCCCCTCAAGGTCCAGATGGACAGGGTGCTCGGCGAGAAGAGCCGCCTGAGGGGGGAGCTGGACAAGGCGTCGGCCCATGAGCGGCGCGCCAAGGACGAGGCCGACTCCATTAACGCCGCAGCCGAGCGTATAACCGGCGAAATCGCCTCGATGGCCGCTGAAGTGGAGGGCCTGAGAGCCCAGGTAAGCTCGCTCTCCCGGCAGAGCATGGAGAGGAAGGCGGAGAAGCAGTCTCTTGAACGGCAGCTAGCCGAAGACAGGGACCGGATGCCCGCCTACACAGCAGACTCAGAGTCGGGCGCCTCAAGGCTCAGGGAGCTGCAGGGCCAGTTGGCGGCCAAACGGGAGGCCAAGGCCGAACATGAGCGGAAGCTGAAGGGTCTGGCTGCCCAGGCCGAGCGTGCGAAGGCCAGGGTGGCCGCCGCAGACCATGCCATCAAATCCACCGAGGAGAAGATAGCGTCGAACAACAAGCGGATACAGCATCTGTCAGGCCTGTCGTCATCGAAGAACACGGCCTTGATAAAGCTCCTGAACGACAAGCACAAGGTCGAGGAGGAGATAGCCGAGTATAAGAAGAGGCAGTCCGTAATAGAATCCGAGATGCGGGTCATATCCGAGATATACGAGTGAGCGAAAATGCAGCGCGTAGAGACTAAGATACCCGGGCTTGACGAGATGCTCGGCGGGGGGCTGCCCCGCGGGTCGTCGACGATAGTCGTCGGCGGATGCGGCACAGGGAAGACGACGGTCTGCCTCCAGTATGTCTACAACGGCGCCACAATGTTCGGCGAGAACGGGGTCTACGTCAGCTTCAACGAGAACCAGGAGCTCCTCGAGCAGTACATGGCCCAGTACGGCTGGGACCTGGGCCGGCTCGAGAGGCAGGGCACCCTGAGCATACTCCGCCTCGACCCGGCGGACGTCATGCAGGTCATCAGGGAGGACTACGGGCAGATAAGGGACACCATAAAGTCGACGGGAGCGAAACGGTTCGTCCTCGACCCCCTGAGCACGTTCAACATAATCGTGAAGGACCAGTTCGACCGGAAGATGAGCCTCCTCAAGTTCTGCGAATGGCTCAGGAAGAACGACTGCACGACTATGATGACGGTCGAGGCCGAGCGGACGCCGGCGTCGACGGATTCCCTGGGGTTCGAGGAGTACGTGGTCGACGGCGTCATCGTCCTCTACAACCTCCAGCTCAGGAACGTGAGGCAGAACGCGCTAGAGATAATGAAGCTCAGGGGCTCAGGGCACTCACGGAAGATAGTGCCGTTCATATTCGACGGCGGCATCAGGGTGTCTCCCGAGGAGAAGCTGTTCTGGCAGCCGGATATGTGACCGAAAGGTATTTAAACGCCCGTACGTAGTTAATACTAACTATTCCCCTGTATATGTCGATTAGCCAGCTTAAACCGGCTGATGGCATAAATCTCAGGAGCATACATACGCGAATCTAGGGGGCATGATATAAAATGAAAAAACTCATAGCAATCCGAGAGAGGAGAGGGCAGACGTCCGTCGAATACCTGGTTTTGTTGGCGATTGCGATTGTGATAGCGGTCGTCGGGGTCGGCGTACTGTCAGGATTCATCAAAATCGGTACCGCGAGCACGTATACGAAGCGTGGTACGGTCTACTGGAAGTCCACCGAAATAGGAATCGTCGACTACCAGATATACGCCACTTCCGCGGCCCAGAACAGCACGCTCGTCTTCCAGAACAACAAGGAATACCTTGTTCGGCTCAACTGGGTTTCCATCGACGGCGGGGTAACGACCGTGGCCGTCGGCAAAACCCTTCTGCCAGGCGACATATACATGTGGCAGGGCACCCAGGGGTTCAACTGTTCGAGCGGCGGCTCGTACTCCTATCCCATCACGTTCAACTACGACAACCTGGAGCACGGCCTCAGCAACAAGCAGTTCACCGGCGTCGAGAAGCTGGCGGGCAGCTGCTCCAACTAAGGCCCCTTTGGGCCTTAGTTAGGCAGGCGTCAACGCTCCGATGAAACCACATCCCCTAGCGGGGGTAGCGCGCGGGCAGACATCCGTAGAATACCTGGTGCTGTTGGCCATCGTCATCGTCCTCGCAGCAGTCGGCGTCGGAGTGCTCTCGGGGTACATAAAACTCGGCACAGCCTCCACCTACACTAAAAAGGGGGCGGTCTACTGGAAGTCGGCCGACATAGGCATACCCGACTACCAGGTGTACCAGACCTCAAGCATCCGGAACAGCACAATAGTCCTTCAGAACAACAGGGAATACATAATCAACCTGGACTGGGTGTCCACCGACGGGGGGGCCACACAGTACGCAATCGGCAAGACACTGCTTCCGGGCGCAACCATGCGCCTGGAGGGCCAGCTACCATTCAACTGCTCAAGCGGCGGCACATACTCCTACAACATCACCCTACAATACGACAACATCGAGCACGGCCTCCTCGACAAACGTTTCACCGGCCTGGAAAAGCTGGCGGGAGCCTGCTCCAACTAGGCTGCCGGGGTATTTTAATACCTATACATAATTGTTTATAATGCGTCCCCTGAAGCCATTTAACACTGATAGCAATGGCCAGACGTCGGTAGAATACCTCATACTACTAGCGATAGCGATAGTGATAGCGGTCGTGGCCGTAGGCACCCTCGCAGGCTTCATAAAGATAGGCTCCGCCACATCCTACAAGAAGAAGGGCGTCGTCTACTGGAAGTCGGCGGACATCGGCATCATGGACTGGGAGATATACCCCACGTCAGACTCCCAGAACAGCACTGTCGTCTTCCAGAACAACAAGGAATACCAGATAACCATCAACTGGGTCTCGGTCGACGGCGGAGTGACGACATATGCAATCGATACCGCCCTCCTGCCAGGCGACACCTACAAGTGGGAGTCGTCGGCGCCATTCAACTGCACGAGCGGGAAATCATACGCGTACACCGTCTCATTCGGCTACAGCAACAGGGAGTTCGACATAAACAACAGGCGTTTCACGGGAACGGAAAACCTCGCCGGCCCCTGCGCAGGATAAGCTACCTTCTTTTACCGAGCGCCGAGTCCCTAACGACCTCAGCCAGATCGGAGCGCAAATCATCAAGCTGGACGTAAACCCTGAAGTTAAGGTAATACGCCAGGAGGAGGCCGCCGATGAGCATCAAGTCCAGCGGCCTCTGTATGCCTATAGCCCTTGAAACGGGCTCGAAGCCAGTTGGGTGGATGAGGAAGGTTATCACGCCGAACCAGACGACCGTCCAAAAAGCCATCATCCCCCAGCTGACCCTCCCCTCCCTGAACCTGAGGAACACCCGGCTGAGGGCGAAAACGGCAAACAGGCCCCCTGCGACTTCGATAATCACCTAATCACCCCGCTCATGCAGCATCATCCTCCAGAATATCCTCAGCCCGTCGGACACGCCCGTGCCCTTCCTCATCGAATGCTCGGTGTAAATCACTTCCACGGGGACCTCCCTGATAATCAACCCGGCCCTGCTCGCCTCATAAAGTATCTCCGATGAGCACTCGTAACCCCTGGCCCTAAGGCGTATTGCCTGGAACGCCTTCCTGTTAAGCGCCCTCAGCCCGCTCTGGCTGTCAGAGCTCGACACCCCGAAAATGAACGTCGTCAACAGGTTAAGGACTGCGTTGCCGACCCTCTTCGTCAGCGGCATCCTGTCAAACATGACCTTCCTCACGCCCACGACAATGTCGCAGGAGTCAAGCTCGCCAAGAAGCTTCAGGGCGTCCTCCGGATTATGCTGCCCGTCAGAGTCGAAAGTCACAAGCCTCTCGTAACCCCCCCTGCGCGCGGCCTCGAAGCCGGTCTCAAGGGCGGCCCCCAACCCGAGGTTGACCTGATGCCTCACCACCCTGGCGCCTGCCGCCAAGGCCGCGTCCCCTGTGCCGTCGCCTGAGCCGTCGTCCACGACGAGTATATCCGCGTCCACCGCTGACTTCAAACCGGATACGGTACGGGATATCACATCGGCTTCGTTATAAGCGGGCAGAACTACGAGCGTCCTCCTCTTCCCGGGCATGATAACCTAATATCAAGGCGCCATATATAAGGTCCGGGACAGATAACATACTGATGGATGCCGCCAAAATCGCACTCATAATGCTTTTTACCGCATCTTTAGCCGAGGCAGCCGAGTACAAGCCCCTCACATTAAACTGGTCCATCAACCTCGGCGGCAGCATAATCGACGTCAAGGACCCGGAACATGACGGCAGACCCAACATCATCTTGGGGATGATTCGCGAGCAGGGCAGCTACGCATACCTACTTGACGAGAACGGGGTTCTGCAGTGGCGGAACAAGATATCCGTCATATGGCCGCAGAACTCTCCGAGGACCCTCATAGTCGACGACCTGGACGGAAACAACAAGACGGACATAGTAGTCGGCTCCGTCGTCGAGTCCAAAGAGGCATGCGACGCCGCCGGCCTCGAGTACGCCCACCCCATCTTCAGGGTTGAGCGGGACCCCCGGTTTGATAACAACGCGTTCCTCTGGGCGCACCGCGGCTACGGCTACTCGATGGCGATGGCGGCCGCCGACCTCAACGGCGACGGAAAAAAGGACCTGGTCAGCGGCTCCAGGGACGGGCTCATATACGCGATAAAACCGGACGGGAACCTCCTGTGGAAGTACAAGACCGACGGCACAGTCAACGACGTCAAGGCCTCAGACGTCGACCGTGACGGCAAACCCGAGATCATAGCTGCCACATACACCGGCCTGTACGCCCTAAAGGGGACAGGGAATAAAATCTGGTCCGCCACCACGCACGCATCCCTGACAGGAGCCGCCACAGGCAACATCAACAAGGACCCCCTGGAGGAAGTGTTCGCCGCCACGGATGACGGGAGACTCCTAGCCTACACAGTAAACGGCGATAAACTATGGGAACGCAAAATCAGCGCCCTGAAACCCTACATCGTAGTCGCCGACCTAAGCCGGAAAAACACGCCGGAAATAATAGTCTCTTCGGCCGGGGTGCTGCACGCCCTAGACGGCAAAGGCAACGCCACCTGGACGCTGGACGTAGGATACCCTATAACCGGCCTCTACGCAGCCAATCTCACGGAGGCGTGGACGCCCACGCTACTCGTCCTCGGGGCAAGACAGCTCAACGCCTACACGATGAACCAGGACTACCTGTCCGATAACGAGGCCAGGGACAGCATCGAGAAGGCGAAATCCCTCTACAGGAGCGGCATCTTCGACAAATCATACGAGCGGGCGGCCAGGGCCGCGGAACTCTACGGTCTCCTGAACAACACGGAGCTTCAAACCGAGGCATCCGTCCTCCAAAACAGGAGCGTACTCCAGACGGAAGCCGCGGAAATCCTGAAGCTGGCGAAAGCCAGCTACGAGAAAGGCGACTACCAGACAGCCCGTAACCTCGCATCACAAGCCGAGAAGATGTACCTGCAGGCGGAAGACCGGCAGAGGGCCCAGGAAGCCCTCAACTCCGTCAGCCTGGCCATAGACCAAGCGGACGCCCAATACTTCTACGACCGCGCGCAGGACTACTACCGGAGCCAAAACTACCTGGACGGCGGGGTATACGGGGGGAAAGCACTGAAACTATTCGCCTCCCTCGACAACCAACAGGGCGTGGAGCGCACAACGAAGCTCATCAACAACAGCAACGAATACCCGAAGGCCGACCACAGCATCGCCGAAGCGGCCAGACTTAGCGGCTATGGGAACTACTCCGAAGCCAAAATCATGGCTGAATCAGCCCTCCGCTCCTACACGCTCATAGGCGACGAAGCCAAAATCAACAAGACGAAAACACTACTGGAAAACATAAACCGCTGGCTTAAAACCGTGACCGCCCAGGATGCGGCCGAAGCGATTATGGACGTCGCAAAGACAAACAAAAACGAAACCAACTACCGCGAATGCATGAAAGCGGCGGAAGAGGCCGCTGGAAAATACCGTGAAGCAGAAGACCCGGAGGGCGAAACAGCAGCACTGAACCTCAACCGCACATGCGCCAAGGGACTTGAAGCCCACCGCTACTTCGCCAAAGCCAACGAATACTTCACCAACCTGGAATACGAGGCGGCCAGGGACTACGCAGCCAAAGCCCGGCAACAATACCGGGACATAGAAGACGTCGACGGAGCCCTCCAGACCACGGACCTGCTGCAGGAGATACGGGCCGAGCAGAACCAGACCCAGAACCCCCCCCGGAAAGAGGAGGGCATACCCGCAACCTATCTCATCGCAGCCGCAGCCATCGGAATACTACTCCTCATAGCGGCAGCAGCCGCAGCCATCATACTACTTAGGAGAAGCCCGAAGGAAACCCCGCTTCCTGTGAAAGACGCAGCCTTGGAACAGGAGGAGAGGCGGATACAAGACTACCTGAAACAGCTCCCGGAAGAACAGCCCACAACCAAGGAGGAGCCGCCGCACATCGAAATAATAGCGCCGCCCCCGAAAAAAGAGCCAGAACCGGCGAAACCCACGGAAATCCTGCCCGCAGACAGGCTCGACGAAGTACTCCGCCATGCAGGCCTTACAACCCAAACCCCTGAAAACCCTACCTCAAAACCGGAAAAACCCCAGGAAATAGACGCGGAAATACAACTCGCCGAAAAAATCAAAAAAGACCTCGCAGCGATAAACAAGAAACTACAACGCTAAAAAATAGAATATAAACCCGAAAACCCTCATACATCCACCCAAAAAGCGCTCGCAGCCAAACGGCGGGTCAGCCTTCCAAGCTGATACGCAGGCAACCCCCCTTGGGGGTTGCTGCGCGCCAAAACCGCCCGCGGCGGTTTTAGGCGACCCGGGTTCGAGTCCCGGCATAGGCACTCACATAAAAGCCCAAAACGCATATAACAAACAGCCAAGCGTTCGTAGTCTAGTGGTAGGACTTCAGCCTTCCAAGCTGATAACCCGGGTTCGAATCCCGGCGAACGCAAGCGTATCTAGTTGAAAAACTAGGTCGTGTAACTTATTCGCCGGGATGTGAAAAGCCAGCGGGCTTTTCCAAGAATCCCGGCGAACGCAACGAACCCCTTTTCTTTTTCAAAGAAAAGGTGTTTCATCCCCAAAAGAAACGGCGCATTCGCCGCGGCGAATGCACCAGACCGGATGAACGAGACAATGCGTTCGCCCCGCCGACGGTGGGGCTAACTCGTTTCGGGAGGGTCAGGAGGAACTTGGAACTGGGGAGGGCGGAGCCCTCCGCGGTTTAGACAGCCCCGTAGTGTAGTGGCCTATCACAGCCGGCATTGGACCGGCGAACTCAGGTTCGAATCCTGGCGGGGCTAATCAGATGAATCCGAAACGGGTTCGTGTATGGAACCCGCCAGGATGACACAAGCCAGCAGGCTTGTGAAGAATCCTGGCGGGGCTGGTTGTCTCCTCCTAGTCGTTATTAGCTTCTTTTATCAAGGTTTATCATGTCATCTCACCTTAGGCCTCTCCTGGCTGTAGTCTCCTTCTTCGTTGTGTCGAGAGTTGTTTTTTATTGGGCGGGGGTGCGTTTTTACTCGAAGAGCATCTCGTATTTCATGCAGTTCCTCGACCCTCAACTTTTAAAGAACAATCTTCTTGAGAGCGTGTTCTACCTGCATCATCAGCCGCCGCTGTTTAACCTCTTCCTGGGCTTGGTGCTGAAGGCGTTCCCCTCCGACTATGCCCTGGCGTTCAACCTGATTTATCTGTCACTGGGCATTGTTTTCGCGATTAGTCTGTGTCTGCTCCTTTTACGATTCGGCGTGTCATCGAATCTCAGCGTCTTACTCACTTGCGTCTTCATGGCCGGCCCGTCCGTTATAGCGTATGAGAACTTCCTGTTTTACCCGTATCCCCTTGCGGTGCTACTTTGCGTTGCGGCGCTTTTCCTGCACTCCTACGTTAAAAACGAGCGTCTTCTGGACGCGTTTGTTTTTTTCTCTCTCCTAGCCGTGGTAGTCCTAATCCGGAGCCTTTACCACATGGCTTGGTTTTTGATGGCGGTGGTGCTACTGGTCTTCTATAAAAAAAGCAACTGGCGGAGTGTCCTCATTGCCTGCTCGCTTCCCCTGCTCATCGTTGCACTGGTATACCTAAAGCATATACTCCTCTTCGGAACCTTCACGACAAGCACGATATCGGGCTTTGAGTTGGCGAAAATGACGGCATTCCAGCTTCCTGCGGATGAGAGAATATCACTGGTGAGCCAGGGGAAGCTTTCAAAAGTCTCGTTAATTCCCCCTTACTCCCCCGTCGGACGTTACAAGCGGCTCTTCCCGTTTAATCGGACAAACATAACCGTTCTCGACCAGGAAATTAAATCCACGGGCGCAGTCAATTACAACCACATCATATACATGCATGTGCCTAACGGGTACGCAGAGGATGCGTCTTATGTCCTTACAACTCGTCCCTCCGTTTATCTCGGGTCCATTAGGACTGCGTTGTTCAGAATCCTACTGGTCGGGCCATGCAGGTGGGAGGGGGAGGGGAATGTCGTCGAGACCCTCGATAGGATATCGCCCTATGTAAGGCTCTATGACACCATCCTACTCGGACAGGTTTTCCCATACACGCGAGATTGGACTAGCCGTATGGGGGAGAGGTTATACGAAACTAGAGCGTCCTTCTTCTGGATGGTTATCTCGCCGCTCTTGATGCTTTTCGTTCTCGTCCATCTGTCTAAGGAGTATGCGCGTGGGATGCAGGACGCCGCAGGTTTCGTAACCTTGCTCTTCATGTGGCTGACTATCGTATACATTACTACCGTGGTTGTCACAATACATATGACTACGGTGAACCGGTACCGGTTCCCGCTAGAATCGTTCGTCCTCGTGTTCCTGGGGTTTTCTTTAAGCCGTTTATTCCCTGTCTTAAAACGGCTGGGGAAATCGTTCCTCTCTAGGATGGGGCGGCCGGTTTGATGCTTGAATCAGGGTCTGCGGCGAAGCCCTAACCGGTTTCCCCTCCATGGATTTTATCCTTCCTTTTCCATTATATTTAACGTGCGTTTGGATGTTTTGTTGGCTGGTTTGTTTTTGGCCCTCGCGTTCCTGCTAGCGTTGTTGTTCGCGGCGTCAAGTACCGGCGGGGCGGCCGCCGTCTCGTCGACTACAACGACATTCCCGGCTGCCGACCCGCCCAAGGTCGTGTTGCCCGAGTGCATAATCGCCCTGGACTGCGGCGTCGACGGTTATGCGAACTATACGTGCTGGAGGGACTATGTGGTGCGGGAGTACGTCTCATACTGGTGTGACGGTGCCGGGAGGCCGAATTCGACGTGCGTTTCATACTCCCGGCTGGAGCCTGCGGACATGTGCGGCGTTGAAGAGATGTGCGTTGAGGGGTTGTCCTCGTGCGCTCCGAGGACCGGATGCGATGACGGGGTTATGGACTACGGGGAGTCGGGGGTGGACTGCGGGGGGCGGTGCGGGCCGTGCCCGGGCTGCTCTGACGGCTGGCAGAACGGCGGCGAGGAGGGGGTGGACTGCGGAGGCCCCTGCAGGCCCTGCGAGGTCAGGTGCGTATCGAACGCCAGCTGCGGCATGCTAAGTCGCGGGCGGCCTTACTGCGGGCCTGACGGGTCTGTCTACCGGGACTACCTGTCCTACTATTGCGTTAATCCGGGCGCATTCAGTTCGTATTGCGTACGGGAGAAGACCATCTGGTTGGTGGACTACTGTGGGCCGGGCAACGCTTGCGTGGACGGCTCATGCCATGTGCCCGGGCGCGGGGCGTTCAGGATGCCTGGTTACGAGTGCCGGGAGGGGGACTCCTGCTGGACCCGTGACGAGTCGTATGTGACGTGTCGCGGAGACTGGTGCTATCGGGTGCGTGTCCCTGACGATGGCGGGTAGGTGTGAGGCAACATTCGTGAATATATACCTTTTGGCTTATTTCACGCTTTTATAGGGCTTTTGGTAATACTTTATATCTCTTTTAGGAGAGATGTAAATAGGTGAAAGAAATGGCAGATTTGATTGTTAAGTCGAAGGTGAAGGAATACGTTGGAGACATGAGTGTTGGAGCAGACTTTTACGACGCCCTGAACGGGAAGGTGGCCAAGCTAATAGACGAGGCTAAGGGCCGCTGCAAGGAGAACAACAGGAGCACACTCAAGGCTAGGGACGTCTAAATCCCTAACCTATCTTTCTCTTTTTCTTTTTTTTCTTCCATTCCTTTTCTTCCTCCTATGGATTTGCCTGGGCTTCAGGGGCGGCTTTCAGCCGACCTTGAGGGCGGCAGGGCTGTTATCCTGGTGTGCAGGTGCCGTATAGAGTATTCCGGCCGCAGCCGCTCGACGATAGGTTCCGGGGACCGCATAGTCGTCTTTAAGCCTGATTCCACCTTGATTGTGCATTCGCCTTCGGGTTTCAAGCCTGTGAACTGGATGAGCGCGCCGACTGACGTGGCGGTGTCCTACGGGGGCGGCGAGGTCGTGGTTTACGGGCAGAGGACTGTGAAGCCGTTCGAGGAGATTAGATTGTTCGTCGAGGATGTCATAGGATATAGCTCTTATCCGGGCCTCTCGGACCGTATGCGCCTGTCTTTGACGCAGACTGAGCGGGATATGCGCGATTTTCTGGCGTCTAATCCGTCCCTTGTTGACCCAGAATTCAGGCTGAAGAGCGTCGAATACAGGAGCCCTCTCGGGTTCTTCGACCTGTACGGGAAGATAGGTGACCGGTACGTGGTCGTGGAGCTTAAGGCGGCGACTGCCGGCCTCCCGGCTGCATTGCAGCTGAGACGGTACAGGGACTGGCTTCGGGAGCATCTCAGGCAGGATGCGTTGGGCATACTAATGGCGCCGGCGGTGGCTGCGAACGCGCTCACCCTGCTTCGGAAGGAGGGTTTGGAGTACCGGAAGTACGGGCCGAAGGAGGTTAAGCAGCGTCCGCGCGGGGTCACGTTGGAGGGGTGGCTCGGCTAGTTTATCCGATAAAGCGCAGAAGACCCTGGCATTCATGTCACAAGCGAAAATGTCCGCGCTTTATGGATAAATCCTGCGGCCTTGAGGCCGCAGATATTTAATATGGGGTCTGCGTATTCTCTACTATGGGTCGGTTTGTTTCTCTCCTGGTTTTATGCCTTATCGCCGGCTATTCGGCGGCGTGGGGGCCTTATGCGAGCCGTTTCGTCTGCCATGAGGCTGTCAAGTTCGCCTGGGGCCCTGAGGCTGTGGCTGGGTGTCTGCCTTCCGCGGATGCCGTGGAGTTGGGGCAGTTCTGCGATGCCGTCTATTCCGTCATGGGGGAGGAGGCTGAGGGCAGGTGCAGGAAGGCGGTTTCCAACGGGAGTCTGCCTCACCCTTCGCTGGTGTCCTATCAGCTGTTCGGAGACGCCGGGAACCACTATGATTTCAGCCGCTGCCCCATAAACGAGGGCACTTCCAGGATGTGGGTCTGCGGCGACGGCTCCAGCCCCGCCAAGGACATGTATCTGAGGTGGATTCAGGCTGCGGAGTCGGCTCCGACCTTGTGCGTGCGCCTATACGACTTCTGCGTCGCCGCGTCCTATTACGCCGACTCGGAGAGCACCTTACACCAGGTGCGGCACATCAAGAACGGCTGCGACCTTGACATCGAGGCGAGCATCGACCGGTGCATGGAGGCTGGCACCGGCGACTGCGGCGCGAGCATGGTCTGCCAGTTCGACAACCAGGACCGGGGGCTCGGGATGATGTTCGCGCGCCAGAAGATGGGGGAGTCGTCTTCGACTCTCGGGCGGGTGGTTGCGAACCTTACGGTGGAGGGGCTTAGGCTGAAGGGCATGCCTTTGACTCCTAGGAAGGGCGTGGTCGTGCTTGCCAACTCAGTCGACCTGCCGGCCGCCGCGGAGGCGGCTTCCAGGCTGAGGGATGAGGGCGTGAACGCAATCGTCTCGAATGCATCGGATTTCGACAGGCTCAGATACAATGTGCGGATAGTGGTCGTCGGCGGCCAGAACGCGCCTGAGGGCGTGGGCGCCGTCGCTTCGCATGTCCTGTCGCAGGAGGATGAGGCGTTAATCCTGCGTGAGGGCGCCTCGGCGGTGTTCGTCAAGGACGGCGAGTGGATGCAGGGGCAGAAGGTAGTGGTCGTGGCGGGGAACGAGGCGGCTGACACAGCCCGCGAGCTAAAGGACGGTTTCCAGAAGATTCTAAGCGAGGTGATTTAGATGAGGGAGAGGAAGGACGAGGACGAGGGCCTATCTGAGAAGGAGAAGAAGATGAAGCGGAAGATGAAGCGGATGTGGCTTTCCGGATGATGAAGCATGCCCTCATTTTTGCGGCTTCGGCGGCGCTGCTGGCCGCCTCTTATTTTACCTACGTCCGGGTCGGCTACTTCGAGGGGGTGTCCGTCCTCGGGGCGGCGTTCCTTGCGCTCTACCTTGCTGTGGAGGCCCGCCGGGCGGAAGGGTTGCGCGCGTCCTATTGACTAGTGTTGCGCCGCCGTCTTATATCTCCTGTCTGCGACTAATTATACCTTATATGCGCCGGCTCCTCTTAGCGGCCCTGGGCCTGGCTTTGTTTTCGCATTTCGCATACGCCTGGGATGCGGCAACCTATGGGGAGGCAGCCTCTAGGATTTGCGGGCAGTACATGTGCGGCTGCGAGTCCTCGGCGGTCGAGGGCGCATCGCTTCCAGACGCCAGGTTCATGGACGGCCCGGCACACCACTGCTACGGGGCGGCGTGGGATTATCCCGAGCCGAAGCCGGGCGTGTGGAGTCGGCCGACTGTAGTCGAATGCCCCTCCCTAGAGAAGGCTTTGGCCTGGCTTAACCGCTCGGCAGCCGAGTCCGGGTGCGCCAGGTGGCGCGGCATCGGCACGGCGTTGCACTACTTCCTGGACTCCAAGGAGTTCTGGAACACCGTCGTGGAGGCTAACCGTTCATGCGTCGGCGAGCAGGAAGGCGAGGTCGGGGACTACCTGGTGTTCGGCGGCCCTTCGTGGCGGTCCTGCCAGTGCGGCGTCTGCGTCTCGTCAGGTGACTTCGACGCCTGGTTCGCCGAGTTCAGGCATCTCCTGAAGCCGCTGGTAGGGGGCGCGGATGGGCCTTCGGCGACGGTCGTCTCCAACGACCTGGACTTGCCAGCGGCCAGGCGGCTTGGCGGATACCTCGAGTCCTGGAACGTCACGGTAACGTACGCCGCGCCCGCCGGGTTCGCGCCGAGGCTGGCTTCGGGGTTGATGGTCGTCCTCGGCGGCCAGAACGCCCCCGGAATCGGAGAGCTGGTCTCAGGCGTCTTCACGGAAGCCGACCGTTCCAGCGTGCTCAAGGCCATATTCACCGGGGCCGTCATCGTGAAAGGAGACGTCTGGGCTCCGGGCCAGACCGTCTACTTCATCGGCGGCTACGGCGTCAACGAGACCGCGAACGGGGCGTGGGGCGCCAGGGAGGACGTCCTCTCCAGTGCGCTTGCTCTTGCAGCATCTGAGGAGCCTCAGGCACAGGACGGGGGGGCGTGCAAGGCCGACTCGGACTGCGGGGGGCCATACTGGGGCCCGTACGTCTGCTCCAGCAAGAAGACGGCCTCCCGGGTGCTCTATGACCCGGCGTGCAGGGGCGGAGCGTGCGTGGTGAAGGCTGGGCGGCCCACATCGGACGGCTGCGGCTCCGGAGGCTTCTGTGTCCCGATGCGGGGCTGTGTGCCGTTGACGGAGGCGAGCAGCTACGACGGCTTAAACCTCCCGTCCTTCGACTCATGGATTGTGCCAGAGCGTTCGACGGAGCTTATAGGCCGCAGCATATCCGTGGTGGTCAGGGCTAAGAGCAGGCTGGACGGAGACTACAGCTGCGAATACTATGGGGGCGGCTCAGGGTGGGCTTCGATGGGCTCGGTCAATTCCACGTTGTCCAGGGAGATGGCGGTGAACGTGTCCTCGGCAGTGCCGGGGCGGCATGTCAGGGCCATCCGCGTCAGGTGCCTGAACGGGTCGTCCGGTGCGGAGTCGCGCACCGTCTACTACGGGGAGCACAACTTCACCCTGGACGCGGTGGCGCCGCCTATAGTCTTCTCCGCGGCGCTCTCCCCGGAGAACGTCGTACTCTCAGACTGCTTCGACACCGCGAACGTGACCTTGCGCATCGACAACCTCTGCGGCCATGCGCTCGCGTGCGACTACCTGGTGGGCAACTCCGTGGCGTCGATGACTGTCCGGCCGGTCGGCGGCGTCTACAACGTGAGCGAGTACCGCTGGATTGTCCTCAGGGAGAACAAGACCTACGTGTACCCGGACCGTTTTTCAGCCGGCGACTTCGCCCACGCCTACGAATACGTCGACAGCGAGGGGAGGGTGGTCCGCAGGAAGGCGGCTGGGGGGGCGGCGTCATCATACATCGAGAACCCAGAGAACCTCACCGTGGTGTACGTGACCCCGATAATCAACCGGACGTCGACGTACCAGTGGGACTACCCGCACTGGGGCGTGAACACGTTCACCGTCGGCTCCGACGAGTGCGCGCTCTCGGAGATTCCAGTCACGGTCTCCTGCACCGACCAATACAATCAGCGTTCGACCCTCTCAAGGAAGATACGCCTGACCCTCCTAAAATGAAAAGCCGCCGCATAACAGTCCCCCGCGGCTTGGCTCTTGCGGTCGCGCTCTCCCTGGTGCTGCGCGTCGGATTCCTCCTGTTCCTCAATCCGTTCAGCTGGGCGGAGGATACCTACCCGGCGCATATGCACGTGGACGGCTTCGAATACCATACTCTGGCGAAGGGCATCTACATGGGCGTTCGCGCCCAAGAAGGCTTCCTGGAGGCCGTCTCATCGAACGTTACGCACCTCAGGACGCCCCTTTACCCAGCATTCCTGGCGGCATTGTACCTCCTCTTCGGGATGGAGGCATGGGCGGTCTATTCAGCCCAGATACTGTTCGACGCATGCACCGTCGCGCTAATATACGCCATAACCTCGAAGGTGACGTCGGCCCGGCATGCCCCGGCGGCGGCAGCCGCAATATACGCCGCGGCCCCCGTTGCCATCATCTACTCGATGTCATTCCTGTCCGAGACGCTCTATACGATGGTGCTCGCCTCATCCGTGCTAGCCGTTCTCATGTCGCGGGAGGGGGGCTGGCGGCCAATGCACGCCCTCCCGGCAGGATTCCTCTTCGGCCTCTCGACGCTCGTGAAGCCGATGTCGCTTTACCTGCCCGCCTTCGCGGCCTTGTATGTGGCCCTGTCCGCATGCTCGGCGCCGAAGAGGAGGGCCGTCTACGCCCTCCTACTGCTCGGCTCATATGCGCTGACAATCTCGCCCTGGCAGATGCGGAACCTGAGCGTCTACGGCCACTACTCGCTCTCCTCGGTCGACGGATACAACATCTGCAACTTCAACGCCGCGGCCGTGGAGTGGCTGGCATATAACGCGTCCTCGTATGCGGCGGTGCTGCCTCTTCTGCCGAGGGAGCATCCGATGTGTCCGTCTCAGGCCGACGCCGTCAACCCGTTCGTCCTCGCCGGCGAGCAGAGGGCCGTCGGCTTGGATTACATGATAAGGCACCCTGCCACAACAGTCATAGCGCAGGCGAAGGGGGTTGTGGAACTCTTCATCCGCCTCCCCTCCTGGACCGCACCGAGGCTATGGTGGGTCTACAGGCTCACATTCATGTCATACGGCCTCAAGGCCGCGGACTACATGCCGGCCTTCAACGTCGCCATCGTTTCAGCCGCCATGGCCGTTAACGTCCTGGCTCTGGCGGGCGTCACCCTCCTGGCCAGGAAGGGCGTTTACCTGCCGGGTATATGGCTCATAATCCTGTGCCTGGCGTATCTGGCGAACGTAATCGGCATGCTCGGCTCCACCGAGATAGACCGGTACGCGATACCCCTCCTCCCCTACCTGTCGGTCTTCGCCGGCGCCGGCGCCGCATGGATATACTCCAAACTCCCGGCCATCAGGCCATTATCACATCTGCGCCGGTGAGGTCGTAGACTAACCGAGCTCAGGCCACCAGCATCGCTAACATCTTAAACGCCGGCCTGACGCGTCTTTTATGGAAGAGTCGGGAGAATACCGCGTCCTTTAGGCCGCGGTGTTCTTTTATACGCCCCTTCAATATTCTACTCCATGTCCCGCAAGATACGGCTCGGCCTCCCGAAGGGGAGCCTGGAGGATTCCACGTTCAAGCTTTTCGAGAAGGCCGGCTTCAGGCTTAAGAAGACGTCCAGGAGCTATTTCCCGAGCATTGACGACCCGGAGATAGAGCCTGTCATGATGAGGGCGCAGGAGATAGCCCGCTACGTCGAGCAGGGCGTCCTCGACTGCGGCCTCACCGGCTGGGACTGGGTCGTGGAGAACAACTCGAAGGTGGTCGACGTCGCGGACCTGATATACAGCAAGGAGTCGATGCGGCCAGTGAAGTGGGTTCTCGCCGTCCCCGAGGACAGCAGGGTGAAGTCGGTGAAGGACCTAGACGGGAAGCGCATAGCGACCGAGGTCGTCAACATCACGAGGAAGTACCTGAAGGACTCAGGCGTGAAGGCCGAGGTGGAGTTCAGCTGGGGCGCGACGGAGGCTAAGCCGCCGCTTCTCGCGGACGCGATAGTGGAGGTCACGGAGACCGGGAACTCCCTGCGCGCCAACAAGCTCAGGATAGTCGACACAATCCTCGAATCCAACACTAAGTTCATAGCCAACCGGGAGTCGTGGGCCGACAGGGGCAGGAAGGAGAAGATGCAGGAGATAGTGCTCCTCCTCAAGGGCGCCCTCCTCGCCGAGGAGAAGGTGGGCGTCAAGATGAACGTCAGATGCTCGGCGCTCAAGGAAGTCCTTTCCGTGCTGCCGGCCCTCAACACGCCGACCATATCCTCGCTGTCAGACCCGGACTGGGCGGCGGTGGAGACGATAATCGACGAGCGGAAGGTCCGCGACCTCATACCCGTCCTGAAACGGAAGGGCGCTGAGGGGATAATCGAGTACCGCCTCAACAAGATAATCCCCTGACTTATATTGTTGAATCTGTTCAATATGTTACCATGAGGCGGTGGGCGGCTGCGTTGGCTTTAGTTACTGTGTTCCTTCAGCCTGCAGCTGCATGGGGGCCCCTCGCCAGCAGGAACTTCTGCGAAGAGGCCGTGTCGGCCGCATGGGGCCGGGAGGCCTTGAAATGCCTCGACAACGCAGTCCAGTACTGCCTGCAAATCAAGTCCCTGAACGAGACGCTCGGCCAGTCATGCCTCGACGCCTACGCCAGGGGGATCAGGATAGACCCCGCCTACGCACCGGCGTCGTTGTTCGATGACTATGAAAACCATGTCAACCATGCGGCATGCCCGCTCAAATGGCTTCGCCCAAGCAAGGAGTGGATTTGCCGGGACGGGACCAATGCCGCCGGCCTGGAGGCTCAGCGGTGGTTCGGCATGGCCTCCAAGGAAAAAGACACATGCGGCCAGGTAAGGCTCTTCTGCACGGGCTCATACTACCTGTCGGCCTCCATGTACCCCCTCAACCAGGTGGTGAACCTCAGGGGCTGCATAGGCGGAACCACCGAAGACCTCGTTGACGCGAAACTGGCGTCCGGCGAGGACGGCTGGACTGTGGACTCGCAGTGCACGTTCGGCGCCATGCTGAAATACGCGGGCGTGTCACGGCTGAACACCCAGCACGTGACGTTCGTAATAACCCAGGCCGACTACGATGCGGTCTCGTCGAACGTGACAGCCGCCGCGGCCTACGTGAGGGACCCGTCCCTCCGGCCGCCAGAGACGACGCTCAAGCCGCCGGTGCCGCCGTCCACTTCGACAACGTCGACCACGCTCAAGGACGCTTCCTCCTGCCCTACGGTTGAGCCGTGCAATCAAAAGGTGAAAGGCTCGCTGAATCGGATAGACTCCATGCTGGCGTCCATCATGAAAACGATTAAAACCGAGGAGGCTAAGCCAACGCCGGAGGCCTCCCCCGACCCGCGCCCCCTCCTCATGTTGCTGGGCATCCTAGTCCTCGCATGCCTGGCCCTGATGGCATACTACATCCTGCAGGTGGTGCCGGCCCCGCCGACGTCGGGCGGCAAGGTGATTGTGCCCCCGAGCGCCCGCAAGAAGATGAACGCTAAGTGATGGCCAACCTAGTCTGCGGAGTCGACGAGGCGGGCCGCGGCCCAGTCATAGGGCCCATGGTGATGGCCTGCGTGGTCGCGGACGATGACGGGCTCAGGAGGCTCCGGCAGATGGGGGTGAAGGACTCTAAGAAGCTGACACCCGCCAGGAGGCTCGAACTCGAACCCATGGTGAAAGAGGCTGCAGTCGAGTGGAGGACCGTCCACATAAGCCCCCGGGAGATAGACAGGACCCGCAAGACGATGTCCTTGAACCAGCTCGAGGCCGAACGGACCGCCGAGATGCTGAGTAAGCTCGGCGCATGGCCTCATGAGCTGATACTCGACGCCCCAGACCCAGTGGAGGCGAAATACGGTGTGCGCGTCAGAGAGCATCTGATGAAGCTCAAATCCCACCGGCCGCTGCCGAGTATTATCTCCGAGCACAAGGCGGACGACACGTACACCGTGGTGTCGGCGGCGTCGATAATAGCCAAGGTGGAGCGCGACCTGGCGATAGACAAGCTCAAGGAAAGCCACGGCAACTTCGGCTCAGGCTACCCCGGGGACCCGCTAACGGCGGAATTCGTGAGACGGTGCCTCGCGGAAGGCAGCTGCCCGGACTGCGTGAGGAAGAGCTGGAGCACCGTGGAAAAGGGCAAACAGGCGGGAATCCAGGAATATTTATAGTATGGGGGGGTTATTCATGAGGATGTCAAGGCCACTTCCAGTTCTCCTTGCGCTACTCGTGCTGTCTTTGAGTGTAAGCGCGGAAGCCGTCATCCTCCCGTCATCGCGGCCATCCAACGAGACCGTCACCCTCCACCTCTTCTGGCGGGAGGGCTGCCCCCACTGCGCCGCGGAGAAGGAGTTCCTCAAGGACCTCCAGGCCAGGCACCCGGAGCTAGAGGTCGCAATGTACGATGCCTCCGACAATGGCAACAGGCGGCTCTTCGAGGAGTACGCGAAAAGGAGCAACGGCTCCGCACAGTACGTGCCTGCGACCTTCATAGGCCGACGGTTCATAGGCGGCTTCGACAACGTCTACCAGATAGGCGCGAGGATAGAGTCCGCCGTCGAGGACGAGGTACAGTGCATGATGGACCCTGCGGAGTGCAGGCAGTCCGGGGAAGACAACAGGATATACCTGCCGTTCGTCGGCGCCGTCGACCCGGAGGATGTCTCGCTGCCGGTGTTCACCGTCCTCTTGGGCGCGCTCGACAGCTTCAACCCGTGCGCTTTCTTCGTCCTCTTCTTCCTCCTGTCCCTCATGGTTCACGCGCAGTCGAGGGCGAGGATGCTGATAATCGGGGGGGTGTTCGTGTTCTTCTCGGGCTTCATATACTTCCTCTTCATGGCGGCATGGCTCAACACATTCCTCCTCGTCGGGCAGGCGCAGTTCCTCACGTTCGCGGCGGGCCTGGTGGCCCTGATAGTCGCGGCCCTCAACATCAAAGACTACCTCTACTTCGGGAGGGGGCCGTCTCTCTCCATCTCCGACGAGGCGAAGACGAAGCTCTTCGCCAAGATGAGGAACCTCGTGAAGGCGACGGAGCTTTCATCCATGATAGCCGGCACCGTTCTGCTCGCGGCAGCTGCGAACACTTACGAGCTCCTCTGCACCGCAGGATTCCCCGTCGTCTACACGCGGGTGCTCACTCTAAGCAACCTGCCCCCCTCAGACTACTACCTGTACCTCGTCCTCTACAACATCGTCTACGTGACCCCCCTCACCGTCATAGTCGTCTTCTTCACCTGGACGCTCGGGAGGAGGAAGCTGACAGAAAACGAAGGCCGCGTACTAAAGCTCATGTCGGGCGTGATGATGCTCGCTCTCGGACTCATACTCGTGTTAGCGCCGAACCTCCTGAACAACCTACTAGCAGCCGCCGGGATACTCATGGTGTCGGTGCTGGTCACCGCCCTGGTACACCTAATAAACCCCCAACGCCTAAAACAGCCTTAAATGGCAGCAACTCTCAGAAAACCAAAAACGCTACAGCCTGTTTATGCCGGTGACTTCAGCCTCGCTGACACCGTCTATCTTCCGTATGGCCTCCTCGACCTCCTCCATCCCCCCCTTCTTGTCGTTGAAGAGCAGGTTGACCTCGATGGCCTTGAGGCCGAAGGCGATCGGCTTGACCTGTATGCTGTGGACCGCGCACTTGTCGCCTGCGAGACCCTTTATGGCCTCGGCGATTTTCACGACATCCACCTCCACGCCCGTGGGCATGACGCGCATGTTGACGACGACGTTCCAGGTGTCTGCCATTTTACCCCCTAATCTTCGAGAATGAGACCGACTTCTCCCCGGGGAGCTTGTTCATCGCGAGCCTCAGGGCCGCCTTGATAACCTTCGTCCTCTGGTCGTTCTCAGAGAACTTGATGCTGAACACGTTCTGGCCCGCCGTCACCCTCGCCGCGCGGCCGACGGGCTTCCCGAAGGCCTTCCTCATGCCCATCGAGACACGGTCCGCGCCGGCGCCGGTCGCCGTCACGTTGTCCCGGAGCACGTGGTGGGGGAACGCGTGAACCTTGAAGTAATAGTTGGCAAGGCCGAGCTGGGCTTCCAGCTTCTTCTGGACGATTATCCTCGCCGCCTCCAGGGCGTTGTGGCGTATCATAATCCTGCTCTCATACACGAGGTCGGCCTGGGTGTCGTATTCCCCTGCCGGGTTGCCCATGTCGAAGTGGACTATCTTGGACTGCGGCACACCGGTTATGTACGAGTCCGAGGGGCTGCCTGAAACCCTCGTGTACGCCGGACTATCCCACCTGTAGCACTTAGCAGGCCTGATTGTAGCCATTGTAAATCGGTAGGGATAATATAAGCAGCCCTCCTTTAAAAGCCTTAAGCTTCCGCGCCATAGGCCATCAGCATCATGGGGCTGGATGCCCCGCCCCCTAAATAATATTCGGGCCTTTATACCCTCGTCCCCCATGGATAATCTACCATGGCAGGGGCTAGCCCGTCGTTCACGGACACACACATGGTAAAAGCCATCCTCCACCTCGAAGCCGGGCCTCTCGGCCGCAAGAGGCTCACAGAAGCGTTGGGCCTGGGCGAGGGTAGCGTGAGGACCATCATCAAAAGGCTTGATGAAAAAGGCCTCATATCCTCCTCCCCCGCCGGCCACAGCCTCACGGAAGCCGGGCGGAGGCAGGCATACAGGCTCATGGAACGGGTAACCAAGCCCATCGCATTCGACTCCGGAGGCCTCCTGCCTGGCGTCCAGTCGGCTGTGGTTGTTAAACGGCCGGCTGCCGTTTCCGCCGTGGCTTTGCGCGATGCCGCGCTCAAGGCCGGCGCAGAAGGCGCTGTAACCGTGCTGTTCGACGGCGGAATAAGGTTCCTGGGCGGCGGCCTAGAGGCCTCGGGATACCCCCGGTTCCTTGAAAACCTATCTTCCCTGGAGCTTAAACCGGGGTATGCGGCGGTCATAGGTTTCGCATCCGACATGCACGCATCCGAGGACGGAGCTTTGTCAGCAGCGATGATGCTTTCCGGCTTAAACTAAGCCCCTAAACGCCTTTTTTATTACATACTACGAATATACTTTAGCCTTGGTTTCCGGGCTAGCGGGCCTGAAGCCAGGAGGATGGGTGCGTGAAGCAGGGCAATGTTCACTTGGCGTTACTGGCACTATTCCTTCTCTCACAGAATGTCCTCTCACTCGAAGCCCCAACCTACATAAGCTTCCAAGGCAAGCTCGCGAACGCAACCACCGGCGCCGCATTCACTCCAGCCTCGCTGCGCATAACAGCCACGAACGCAACACAGCCCGCGCAAATCGAATGGGGCCCCTACGACTTCAACGACGCCACCGACGGCCAGGGAGTATTCGACATCATCCTCGGGAAGGCGAACCAGATGAACCTGACGCCCGGCTGGCAGTACGACCTCATAGTCCAGGCGGACCTGGACTCGGCGACATACTCCTCGGCGGACCTCACATTCGGAGACAACAACCCAAGCGGAGACCGGATAATAGTCACGGGAGGCGGCCCCCAGAACGCCGCCGAACTCCTGATGACGGACAACGCCACAACCGTTCAAGACCACGACCACTCCGGCGCAGGGAAAGGCAGCACCATACTCGGCCCCCAAGCCGGATACCTCAACGTGTCCAACAACCTCTATGTCACCACGGGAATAAACCTGGCGGGCGACTACCGCACCGCATGGCCTGCCGGCGGCGGACCCGGCGACGCGGCATGGATTGACTCCGGAGCGGTGCTGAACCTCAACGGCAGCGTTGCGACGATACTCAACGTGTCCACCATCACCCTGAACGAAATCAACGTGTCAGGAAACGCCTACCTGACCTCCATAATCAACTGCGCAGGCAAACTATACACCGACACAAGCGGCCTTGTGATGTGCGGCACCGACCTCGCCAACGAAGGCTGGGTTCCCTACTGGATTGACAGCTCAGGCAGCATCTCCTCGAACGCGAGCATCAACAGCGGAAACGTCAACGTCACAGGCTACCTCCGGGTCACAGGCACAATACTCGCCGGCGGCGACGTCAACGCCACAGGCCGCATATGCGACGGCGCAGGCTACTGCCTGAACACTGTGGCTGCGGGCCAGGCCGTCCAGCCCAGCATCGACGCCTCAAACATCACGTCCGGAATCATACTCAACGCCCGCTACAACGCCACATACCTACTAAACCAGACATACGCGGCCGAAACCTACTCCCCCCTAGCCCACACCCACATAGCCACGTACCTCAACTACTCCGACACATGCGCGGTGGGCCAGCTGTACCAGTGGGGCGTAGGATGCGTCGCATACCCAGCATCCGGAGCCTCCCAGCCGAACATCGACGCCGCCAACATAACAAGCGGCGTGATACTGAACGCCAGATACAACATGAGCTACCTCGCACAGCTAGTGAACATAACCGGCCTGTGGAGCAACGCCAGCGACCAGGAAGCCCATATCACGAACCTCTGGGGCAACGCCAGCAACCAGGACGGCAGGATAATCTCGCTCGAAGGCCGACCCCTACAGCCTAGCATCGACGCCGCGAACATCACATCCGGCGTCATCGTGAACGTCCGTTACAACAGTTCCTTCCTGTTCAACAAGAGCGGCACGTTGACGGACACGAAAATCTGCACATACAGTCTGGCGAAGGGGACTATCGACTGTGACAGCGACCCGTCGACCTACGACGACAGCCGTTTGGTGTCGAATATCACGTTCCTCTGGGGCAACTTGTCCGTGGTCGTGTCGAATATCACTGCGTTG